>JBAUIB010000246.1:0-12813 GCA_049680585.1 Phormidesmis sp. | reverse complement strand
CACTATATACAGTTATCGCAATCGCCGATGTGTTTTTACAGCTTCAAAGAAAGGCATCGTGGGATATCTTTCGGTTGATAGAGAAAGTTATCTCTTGTGATGGAAGATTTTTATGGGGTGATCGCGATAGTCTTAAAAGCAGTAGTAACCAATGGAATATGAATATCCAATCTATCGACTCAGATAATTTGACCGTTAGCGCCGAGGAAGCGAGCACTGGCGATATGGGCCAAAAGCTCTTGATCAGCGGTGATCAAATTGCGCTGCGACTCTGGAATGAACAGCCCGGTGACGGTGAAAACAAGTCTGTTCACAGCCGAGACTATGAAACGGTCGGCTACGTCCTTGAAGGCCAAGCTGAACTAACGCTAGCTGACAAAACCATTGTGTTAGAGCCTGGCACATCTTGGATCGTCCCTCAAGGCGTAGAGCATTCGTACCGCATTCTCAAACCTTTTCGGGCCGTAGAAGCGACTCACCCGCCTGCTAGAGGCTATCGCAGCGGTCAATAACTCAGCAACGCTGAAGGAAACGCTGAGCGCTTAGCTAACTGCGCCTCAGATAGCCACACTTCGAAATAGCCACACTAAAGTTCAATTCAATAGTTCAATTCAATGGGGAAACAGCCTATGACACTACTTTCAAAAACGGACCTACTCACGCTTGCTAGCACTCACGCTTCTCACTGCGTCTCTATTTATCTGCCCACTCACGAAGCCGGCCAAGAGATTCAGCAAGATCCTATCCGACTCAAAAATCAGCTTTCCGTAGCAGAAGATCGGTTGATCCAGTCTGGGCTAGGCGCTAAAGAGGCTCAGCGCATCCTTGAACCTGCTGCTGCACTGCTAGATGAGCAAAGCTTTTGGCAGCATCAAAGCAGTGGTTTGGCACTGTTTATTACACCAGAGCAGCTCTACTATTACCGCGTGCCTGTTGCGTTCGAGACGATGACAGTTGTGGGCGATCGCTTTCACGTTAAGCCGCTGCTACCGCTAATCACCAACGATGGCCAGTTCTACATACTAGCGGCCAGTCAAAACAAGGTATCGCTGTATCAGGCCACCCGAGACAGCGTGCAGTCAGTTGACTTGGGTAATACGCCTTTGAGCAAGGAGGTTGCGCTGCGCTATGACGATCCGCAGGCGTCCCTTCAGGGGCATAGTGGTTCCAGCAATCAGAGTCCTCAAGGTGGCAGTCAAATCGTCAGCGGCCAGGGAGGCGGTAAGGATAGCGAAAATACAGACATCCTCAGGTTTTTCCACTTGGTTTCAGATGGGGTAGAAAAAGTGTTGGGTGGACAGAGCGCCCCGCTGATCTTCATGGGCGTAGAGTTTTTGTTTCCGCTTTACAGATCGGCTAACAAATATCCTCATCTGATGGCCGAAGCAGTAGACTTCCAACCTGACCAGCTGAGCCCTACGGAAGTGCGTGATCGCGCCTTAGAAGTCGTAGCCCCTCATTTCAGTGCCAGTCGTAAGGCCGCTAGTGAGCGGTACGGCAGCCTAAAAGCTAGCGATCAGGCGTCCAGTGACTTAGCGGTTGTTCTCAACGCGGCTGAAAACGGTCAAATCGACTCATTGTTGATTGCCAAAGGCGTCCAGAGGTGGGGGCATTTTGATGCTACGGCCCGTGAGGTCAGCTATCACGACGAGCAGATAAGCGACAGCCAAGACTTGCTCAACATCGCTGCTATAAAGGCGTTTGCTACGGATGCAAGCGTGTATCTAGTAGATCGCGCCGATATGCCGGAGGGTGCTGATATTGCAGCTACATTGCGCTATCCAATTATGCAGACTGAGCTAGTCAGTGCGTAGGCCGAGCTTCCTCTTAGAGAATCTCAACGTCTTATTGCTTAATGGAGTCGCACACTCTGACTTTTTCTAAGGTCTTACAGGTGTATTGAGACTGGAGTATCGTTTCCCCCTCGGTGACAAAGTTATTCCAGTCTCTTGTAATGCGCTGTTTTTGAGCATCTTTTGGCCACCAGCTAGGAGCTTCGTCTAGGAGGACAAAGTCCTCATCGACGACAATGGTCGGGGCTTTTTTGGCGCAGTCGAGAGTATTGTCAAACCTCTCGGATGAATAGAAGTGATATTGGCTAAATTCTGGACATAAGAGTCTGTTATCAGGTGCCCCATAGGGGATTGGATGGTTGTTTTTTCCCAGTCTCGCAAACGCCGTGCCAGTTGGATGAATAGCCATTAAAGCCGTGCTTTCAGGAGAATCTTGAGCTACACGCTCCATCCGTTCAGGTATTCTCGTAGGAAGTTCAACATAATGACGCCAGCTAAAAGTTCCGCTGAGTAAGATAGCGCAAGCCACTATCGCAGTTGCAAATGACGAGCTAGGCATGAGCTTCTGTGTATTAAGGCCGGTTGCTATCCCAATTAGCAGGAGAGTCTGCGAAACGTACATCAGGGACAGATGGTGTTTCCAGATGCCGGTTAGCCCCAAGATGAGTATTGCAATAACAGATGTTACCAGCGAGCTAATTAAAAAAGCCTTGAGCATTTTTTCTACGCTAGGTCGAGTTGCCACATATCCAACAAATCCCATACTGGCTATTAGCGAAGCCAACAACAACCATTTCGCGCCCATACCTGTGAACATCGTCCTCAAGTGGGAAGCGAAAGCGGTTACAAAAGTGCTGTTGTCTATCAGCACACCGTTAGCGTAGAAAAAATTATTTTGTTGGGCCAGTAGATAGCCAAGTAACTCCTGTCTGATGATCAGAATGCTGCAAACTATCCCGCTAGCCCCTACAAATCCGATAGTTGTGCGGCCAAGGCGCTCGCGGCTGACGCGCCTATTCCAGAGTATAAGCTCGTAAGTGAAGCAGAAGACGCTTGGTAGCGGTAGCATAATCAGCTTCGTAAAGGCCACCAGTCCAATGCATCCGCCAGCCAGAAACGTCTTGCCTCTGAGAAAGAGGGCGCAGGCTAACAAGCTCAGTGCAGTGCCGGGCAGAGTCGTATACCCTGGTATCCAGAAGATCCCTGTAATCAGTAAAGGAACCGCTATCAGTAGGATTTTTTTACGCCTCGTACCGGTACGATCAACAGTGCATGAGAGGTCATAGGCGGATACAGCAGTGATCGCCACCATCAATAGCTCAAACAGGTATTCGGCAAATGGTCCGAGTGATCGCTGCACTGCCACAGCGTAAAAAAATAGCGGATCCTTGTTGTCGTAGAGATCGACATAGAGGCGATCGCCCGACAGCAAATACTCGCCAATAGAGACAAAAACCGCTCTGTCCGATATCGGCATCGGAATCAATCTAGAGGTAAAGCAAATAATAAAGACAGCAGTCGCTATCAGAGCTTTAATGACAGAGGATCGTTTACGGCTGTGCATTGATCAAAATATAGTTTCAACATCTAGATGCTTCTCCGGGGACCCATACTTTTGGCTGCTGATTTGTTTACGCTTTTAATTCCCTCACGGCGGCCACTCCCGATTGTAGCTAACCTACCTCACAGCGGCTTGCATGTGCCTGAAGAAGTGGCTGCGCAGTTTACGCCTGAGCACTTGCGTAGCTTACCGCACTCCGACTGGCACTTACAGGAACTCTACAGCTTTTTGCCTAGCATAGGTATCACCGTATTACAGGCTAACTACAGTCGCTATGTCATCGATCTCAATCGAGCCCTCAAGCCGCCCTTCTTCGGCTCTTTTTGGTCTGCGGCTGTCGCTGAGACAACAGCCTTTAAGCAACCGGTATATGCGCGCAAACCGAGTCCAGAAGATGTGCGATCGCGCATCAATGAATACTACACACCTTACCATCAGAAGCTTACACAGCTACTCAATGAAAAAATCGATCAGTTCGGCCAAGTGTACTTGTTAGATCTCCATAGCTTTCTGGGGTTGATTCCAGACGACGTTTGCCTCGGAAATGCCAATGGTCAAACATGCACAGCTCGATTTATCAATCAGGTGAGTGAGAGCTTCACTCAGCAGGGCTATCAGGCCGTGCAGAACAAAGTATTTTCTGGTGGATATATCACTCGCCACTACGGCCAACAGCCGCTAGTTGAGGCCCTGCAGATCGAGCTTCGATATCCGCTTTACCTGAGCGACGACCAGATAGAGACGGAAGCAATTCCCACCTGGCAAAGTGAAAAATTTGCTCAGGCAAAGGCGAGACTACAACGTATTTTTGAGTCATTTTGCTCTGCTAGCTCCTTTGCTCGATGAGCCCTCTGTAGTCCCGGATATACAAGAATTTTTATCAATAACGAGGACGTAATCTCCTATCTAACAGAATGAGCATGCCTGTTTGATCAACTGGAAAATCACTCCTCTGCATAACTTACGAGCAAATTTAAAAACTGTTAAACTGTATAGTTCCCTGGGCACTTTGTTAACACGTTTGTCTTAGTAGGCAGAAAAGAAATCTAACGTTTACAACCGAAAAGACGAATCAAGGTTGATATATAACGAGATGGAAATATAGTGTTTAAGAACAAAAAGGGGGATGTTTTACCTTTCATTGCTTTGTCCGGATTTGCTGCTGTAAGCGCCTTGATTCAGACGCCTGCGATCGCCCAAATTGGGATAAATCAAGACAAGTATTTTCGCTGTCGCGCAGCAGCTCAGCTAATTTCTCGAGAGGATCTCGGCTATCAGCTAGGCAATCCCTATCGATATAATGATCGTGGGTATGTCGTCGCTCCACCCCCAAGCAATACCTACTCTTCTCGCATCTGGGAAGAGGAACAATGCGGGGGTGTCAACGATGTTTACGCCTGGTTTCTTGCGCCTCCCGTAGATACTTATGAAGTGTGCTTGGTCTCAGCGCAGTTAGGTATCAGTCGATCGCAGACAGCTGCCGGGGGACGGTATGAAGTGGTTGAAGCACCTAAAGAGCAGGGCAGATCTCAGTATGCGGTTTGGGATGAGCTAGACTGCGATACTGCAATCGAGCAGTATTACCAATGACCTAAACGGTTGATTGACAGAAGACAGCAAATAAAACACCAGGCCCCCCGATAATTTCATCGGGGGGCCTACTATTAAAAGCGATTGCTCAAGAAGCTAGCTTATGCGCTCAACAGGCTCAAGCACTCAAGGTAAACTGCGATCATGCTGAGTCCAACTAAGCCATACAGTAAAACCGTCTGCTGCCGATACAGGCGAGCGGGCGCACTAACAACAGCCACCTTTGCCTTAGGCAGCGACTGCGCTAAGACTTGCTCTTGAGTTCGATGGTTTACAGAGTCATACATAGCAACACTCCAAAGTATGCTTACTTATACAGGTTCTAACAGTTGCAATCTGTAACAATTACCACCATTTCCTTAACACTATAATTACATAACTTCACAAAAGTCTTATCCCTCGAAAGAAACAGACCCGCTTACCTACAGGACATCTCAAGATTTTCTTAAGGTTTATATCGAAAGGGCATAGTTAGTGGTTTTACAGAAGGTCCTATAAAGGTGCTTTGCGGTTCTTAAGATAGAGCTTGCGAGCCGAGTACGTAGAGCGTCGCGGCGACGACCAGTGATTCAAGATGTCTTTTACAAGGAGCTCTTTGAGCCACACTTGCAGGACAATGACCAATGGCAGCGCCAAAAACAAACCCAACAGTCCAAAAAATACCGCAAAAATTAGCTGAGCAATTAAGGTGACAGCAGGTAGCAGGGACACCTGTTTTTTCATTACGAAGGGTGTCAGTAGCGAGCCTTCTATTTGCTGAACGGCGAAGTACAAAATGACAACAGCTACAGCCTTCCAAGGCGCGATCGCCAAGGCCATCAGGAAGGGTGGCACCACGCTGACAAGCGGACCAATATTGGGAATGAACGTCAGCGCTCCGGCAATCAGTGCATTGATAACCGGCAGGGGCACCCCGATAATCGACAGCCCGATTGCGCTAAAGATCGTAATCACGGTCATGTTAAACAGCACGCCTAGAAACCAGCCGGTTAGTGACGTTTCGCACTCATCTAAGATCTCACCTGCGCGCTCTCGATAAAACTGGGGAAACGCTTGCAAGAACATATTGCGATAAGCGGTTGGATCGGCGAGCAGCATAATGATGGTGACAGCGACTAGCAGACAGTTGAGAAAGAAGTCCAAAGAGCCGGTAAAGACAGAGAGCAGGCGACTGAACCAGTCAGGTCCTAACTGAGCGATCTGAGGAAGCAGTTCTCTGAGCGAAGTGTCCGCTAAGGGCGCTCCTGGCACCATGCCTCTAAGGTGGCGATACCATGTCTGTAGCTGCTCGAATCCCTGTTCTGCAAAAAAGGTGGATTCGGGTAGTTGCGCAACTAACGGCGGTGCGACAAACCAAACGGTCGCCGACAGAATCCCTGTAATGCCGATCAGTGCGATCGCCACCGCTAGTGCTCTAGGGACAGCCAACTTTTGTAGCTTTTGCACCAGCTTATTAATGACGGTAGCAAAGGCAATAGCGCAAAAGGCCAGCAGCAAGACCTGACGGATTTGCCAGAGCAGGGCTAGGAGTAGAACAAAAAGTACAAGACCCACTAGCTTGCCAAACTTCATCTGCTTATGCCCTACCTGTCCACAAAGATAGCGATCGCCCAACCCAGATAGGCCAGACAACGTGTATCAGATCGCCTTCATCACTGTAGGAGGTCGCTGTAATGGGACACCTCTACCTAGAGTCGAGGATCTAGAGTCGAAAACTCACGTTTACCCAAGCGAAAGCTGAGCTTCGGCTTGCCTACATTTGCTGGCCTGTTTTGGCTTACCTGTCTGGGCTAGTGAGCAAATCCAGCACAATATCCAACGTTTGCTCCAGATGACTGCTGCCGTTGGGCAACTGCGTCATCGGATCAATAGGACCTTTAGCACCGCTATGGTTCACTGGCCCTAAGGAAATCAGCGTCACTCGCCCTTCTGCCTTCGCAACATTCCAGGCAGACCAAGAAAGCAGCGGCCAGCGCTTAGGAAACATCATCGCCCCTATCTGAGCGAGTAAATCGCGATCGCCCTTCAGATGATAAAGCTGATCTATCACCGATATGCCATTGTTGCCGCTGATTACCCCTGCCAGAGAAATCACCTCAATCGGCACATCCAGCGCATACTTCACATAGGTCGCGGCTCCCAGCGCCACCTGAGCCCCGCCGCTATAGCCCAGTAGCGTAATCGGCGTCCCTGACGGATAGCCTCGCTGTCGCAAACTGTTCAAAATCACTTGAGCGGTTCCTCGGTTAAACACGGGGCCATAGCGATTGTCAGTCGATACTGCGACTTGAAAGGTATTGCGCAAGTTCACGAATATATCTAGTGGGCTCTGGGGATAGCCACTTTCAATTCGATTTATCCAGCGCCAAAAGGATGCAAACGGGCGTTGTATCGTCAGCGGTCGATTCAACGCGGAGTAAGCCATGATGTCTTGAATGAAAACAATATCCGGTGGCAGCGCCGCTTCTAGCGTCTCTAAAAAGTTGTTTACGCGAGCCGGATACTGACTGCTGCTTTGAGAAATCCCGTCTAGATAGATGACATATCGACTAGGCGTTGGGGTCTTTTGGCCTGCTATCTGGCTGACTGCTTGGCCCGGTCGCTGAGCGCTGTCCTCAGTGCCTGTTTGAGCCGATAGCTGCGGCGGCACCTTACGGGAAATATGAGTTTCAATGCCATCACCATACCAGCCAGCCCACCAGCCCAAAGCTTCAAACGGCGAAAGCAATCCCGATATCAAAAGTGCAATCAGCCCCACCCGAGCCAGATCAGCTACTAGCTTCAGCAGCTTATTGTTAAAGGCTAAGTACCACTGCAGCCACTGCTCATTGATCGGCGAGAGCAGCACAATACATCCCACCGCCAGCAAAACGACTGCGCTCAGCTTGATCCACCGGCTATTCACGCTTGTCCTCCTGTCTGGATTCCTTCCCCAGCAGTGCTCTTCTGCCTGACTTTCTTAGATCAGAGAGAATCTCTGGAGCAGCCCGCTGCGCTCTTAATCCCGCGTAGAGTTCTTCGGCCAGACGGATGCGATTGGTAATCAGCTGTTCGCCAGCGACCCAGTTGGTAATCCACTGACCTAAAGAAGCGATTGGCTGACCCACAGTTTTTTGCAGTAGTTGCAACACTACCCAACCTAGCGCTGCGCTCTCAAAAGCCTCCCAGTGGCTTATTGGCGCGATCGCCGCGACCCCAACTACGACCGCCAGCAACGTCCAAATAGACAGCCCTACAAACACGGCGCTACCAAAGTAAGGCAGCATGACGAAAACGCTCAGCATCAGCGGCGCATAGCTAAAGCCCAGGGTTCGCAGCACAATCGTCAGGGCGATCTGGTTTTCAAACGCCAAGTTAAGAATGATCCAAATGCTCAGCGCCCAGAAACCGTAGCCGATCATAAAAAACAGCGCCGAAATCAGCAGGCTCAGGGCAAATCGCCTGGGCTGCACCTGATTGATAAACAGCACCACCATCTGACTGAGAGACTGAGCAAAGCCAGCAATAAAAACGATGAGCAGCGCCGCTAAGAGGCTATGGGGCTGAGTGTGAATACTTTCAAAGGTCTCTGTATTCAGCTCTAATACGCCCAAGATCAGTGACCAAAGATGGGTGATCGCATCCGCTTGCGGTATCTGATCCGTTAGATATCCGATCAGATAACCCGGCCCTTTAAGATAATCATTCAAAAACACCGCTCTACTATGATTAACCGGATCTACTATGACTAACCGGATCTACGCTGACGAGATTTTGCCGTCACAAACTTTCAGATCATAGTGAGTTAGCGGCGGTATGGCAAACGGTGCCAAACCTGCTCACGGGTTTTTGCACTTCTCAAGCAAAGATGTCGCTTGTGTAAAGTGATTCGAGATAGCTTCTAGTTGTATTGACTGAGAGTGAAGTGCCTACAGTCAGCGGGGCATAAAAATATACTGTAGAGAATACCGAATGCGCTCAGGAAAATTAGGTCTACCCCGATAAGATGAATGAAGTTAGAAAACTTTCTGTGCTGGCGTCATGTCTTCCCCGCCCTCTCATCACCTAGACTTTGAACGGCCCCCAGACGATACCGCCGTCTCAGACGCAGTTTTGTATTCCAGGATGCAGCAGGGAGATGCTGAGGCGTTGGGAATTTTGTATGATCGTCATGCCGGATTAGTTTATGGCATTGGTCTGAAAGTATTGACAGACCAGCAGGCAGCAGAAGACTTGACTCAGGATATCTTTGTCATGCTGGCAGATGCGAGCGCGTATAATCCCCGCCGGGGGGCGCTGCGTACGTACCTGAGTATTTTAACGCGATCGCGTGCCATAGATCGTTTGCGATCACGAGGGGCGGCGGCTAGACGCGTCAGTCGCTTGCAAAGTCAACAAGTGCTTGCAGCCAACAAAAACTTGCCCCTAGAAGAGGCCACCAAAGACGAACAAGCCCATACCCTCACAACCGCGCTGACCCAGCTCTCTGAAAAAGAACAACAAGTCTTACACATGATGTATTTTGAAGGGCTGAGTCAGCCAGCCATTTCAGACAAACTAGACATTCCATTAGGCACCGTCAAGACGCACTCTCGGAGAGGTCTGATCAAGCTTCGTCAGATACTTGCGGTGACGCCATGAGTAATCCATCGACTGGCCAATCAACCCTTTCTTACAGAGCATCCCAGTTAGTCGCAGGCTATGTGCTCAATACACTCGATGAGACTGAAGCAACAGAGTTTGCTCAGATGATTGGAGATGATCCCGACATTCTGCAAGAAATCGATCAGATGCAGCAGGCGTTGGAGCACGCCTGGAACATTGACGAGACGCCGCCACCGTCTTCGATGAAATCGCAGGTTATGGCCGCTGCAAATCTTGGGCGCGCTAGCAAACAACGTCCTGACACTGCGCAGACAGCGGCACCGGCAACAGAACAGGTGGCCATAGAACAAGCAACAACAGAACAGGCGCTGAGCCCTTTACCCACTGCTTCACCAGCGCGATCACCGACTCTCTGGCGATGGATACAAGCTGGGGTGGTGGCCCTCATTGTTGCCTTAGGGTTGGGTAACTATGTTTTGTGGCGATCGCTTCGAGCGCAAATAGCGATCGCACCAACCCCTGATCAAATCCCTGGGCAAGCAGATCGCATCGCCGACAGACTCAGCTACACCTTAAGCGAACTAGAAGAAGCAGGGCCGAGTCAAGCTGAAGTCACTATCGACCCGGATGCTCTAACCGCGCAGCTAACTGCGACTCAGCTACCGCCTTTAGCGCCAGAAGAGGTCTATGTTTTATGGACTGTGCTCACGCCTGAGGCACCCTTTACAACAGATTCTAAAGGGGCCATTTTGACTGCGACCTTTCAGGTTGATGACGATGGAAATGCTCGCAAAGAGCTGACGGTTCCAGCCGCCTTCCGAGAGACTGACGCCGTGGCTGCACTGGGCATCACGGTAGAATCTGCGGATGCGCCTCAAGCCCATGAGGGTGAGCCTATCTTACTGTCACCGCTATAGACACGACTGCTGGTTTCAAATTACTGGCTTGGCTCCTCTGTTGATGGCTGTTCTGGAGGCGACGGTTCAACTGCATCATCTTCGGTCGTAGCCTCTTCGCTTGTGGCCTCTTCGGTCTTAGCGTCTTCAGTTTTGGCATCTTCGGACTTAGCATCTCCAGCTTCAGTATTCTCAGCTTCAGTATCCTCAGCAGAGGCTCCCAAAGGTTGCCAGGTGCCAATATCCCAGGTGCTCGCATCCCACGGTGTCGGATCGACGCCTGTCAGCCGACGACTCAATACATTGGTCACGGCCCGGCGAACTAGCGGAATGACGGCGACATCTTCCATCAAAATCGTATTCATCCGCCGGAAAAGCTGAGCGCGTTTTTGAGGATCGAGCTCTTTACTAGCCTGCGTCCAAACTTTGTCATATTCCGGATTGCAGTAGCGGGCATTGTTAGGCTTTTGCCATTGATTTTGACGCGACGCAATCTCACTGCAAAGCCACCAGCTCATATAAATCGACGGGTCGGGCGTATCGCTGCCAGCGTTATACTCCTGCATATCTGCATAAAAGTGATTGATGCTGTTTGTTTGAGCCGGATCGGCTGAAAAGAAATTATCGATCAGTACGCGGCGAATATCCACGTCGATGCCGACTGATGCTAGATCCGCTTTGATCAGGGCCTGGGTCTGCTGCCGCACTGGATTAATCGGCGTTTGGAAAACCATCCGCATTTCTACCCCATCTTTATCGCGGATGCCGTTGTCATTGGTATCTTTCCAGCCTGCTGCATCTAGGAGCGCGTTGGCCTGAGCGGGATCATGTCGGTAGTAAATGTCTGGCGCAGCGTACTCAGCAGGGAATGGCAGCAGTTGATTTGTGCGCTGGCCGGCATTGCCGTATATCTGGTTAGTGATCGCATCTCGATCAACCGCATAGTCGATTGCCTTTCTGACGTTAATATCGCTCAAGAATGGGTGAGGATTGTCCACACTAGAGCGCTCACCGTCTTTGGTTACCTTATCTGGATCGGTGGGATTGAGCATGAGCCGCTCTACATAAGCACCAAACGTCGCCACCACGCGCCCGTCACCCGACTCATACAGTGCAACCCGATCTTCTATGTTTAGCTGTAAGTTGTGAGCAAAGTCCGCATCTCCATCTCGCAAAACCCGCCGCGCTGCAACGTAAGGCGCAACACCGCCCTCTAGCTCTACTAGCTTGAAGCCCGGCAAGCCATTATGGTGCTGCTCATTGGCTGCAAAGGTCCACAGCCCGTCAACAATTGCAATAAAGCGATAGGGACCTGTGCCAACCGGCTCCATATTGGCCGAGGCGCTGCGCACATTGACACTCTGCACCTCAGCAAATACGTGCTGAGGGAGGATCATGCCGTTTTGCCCGGTAAACGGCAGCGCCCAAGAGGGATTGGGCGATTTAAAGGTGATTTTAACGGTCAGCGGATCGAGCGCTTCTACTTTTTCAATCGCTTCGTAATACTTTTCAGTGACCGCCGCGACCTTGGGATCGCTGACAAAGCGATAGGTAAATGCGACATCAGCAGCGGTAAAGGGCTGACCGTCTGACCAGCGCACGTTGGGCTTGAGCTTCCAGGTAACTGAACGACCGTCGGCAGAGATGCCCCCATTTTCTGGGGTCGGAATGAGTTCTGCTAAGACCGGAATCAAATCGCCATTGGGCTCATAGGTGGCTAACGGCTCATAGACAATTCGCGCCGCTTCAAAATCTTGAAACCCGTTGGCCAAATGAGGGTTGAGCGTTGTCGGCACGCGGCTGTAGAGCAGCTTCAGCACGGACTCATCGCGATCGCCCTCGACCTGCTCTCCCCGTTCAGCAGTTTTCATCACCGCTGTTTCAGGCTGGCAACCCGACAGGCTCAGCAATCCTGCTATCAATAAGGCAGCAGGCAGGCCCACCCCCGACATATTTCTGACAATATTTCTAACAGCAGCTAAAAACAAAGCACCCCAAGATCTTATGGACAAATAGCAAAGGGCTCATCACAACCTTTGCATCGATCGAGCCGCGACCCTTCTCTTGATTATTTCATCAGGTCAATCACTTATCAGGCATTTCTCAACAGTCTCTGCACTCGCCCTCACCAGGGCCGTCATCAGCATCGGTAGCGGCGTTTCACTTTGCTGTTTTGGCGTCGAGGTTTTGCGATTACCAGTGTAGTGAACAAAGCGGCAAGGACTATCAGAGAGCGGGAGAATTTTCCTTTTTAGTGGATTTTGTCCTGAATGCGATGGCCACAGCGGAATAGTTAACTGGTAGATGCACCCTGACCGTTCCCTGACGCTCTTTGAGCGGCGGGGAATTTTTTTGTCTTTTAATAATCTGCTAATAGTCTGTAACACTA
>JBAUIB010000245.1:0-2870 GCA_049680585.1 Phormidesmis sp. | reverse complement strand
GTCATCCCGAAGCTCTAGAAGCTCGAAGATAGAATCCGACGACGCTGACGATTAGGTTTTTCTGAGAAGGTAACTTGCATAACAAATTCCTACAAAAGGTTTAACTTGAGCATTCACTCCCCAACTGGCTAGCTGGTGAGCCATTCGCCGGGTTGCCTGGGTTGTTCAGTGGAGAAGTGTCTATTGGCGCAGCTAGCTGTATCAGCCGATTAGTGTCCTGCTGGACTTTCTGCTGGTTTTTAGAGGCGACGGCTTGTTTTAGCAGGTCGATGTTGGGATTGATTTGTTGAATACCTGGGTTGTCACTCGGCAGTTGTTGACTGAGCTGCTGAGCTGATTGCCGCAGACGAATTAAGTCGATTTGGGCTTGCTGCCAGTCATTAGAGTTTACGGCGGTTTGGAGGCGATCGCTATACTTACTTACGGCCTTCAGCGACTGAGCTAGCTGACTATCAGGCGCTTTAGGTTTGGTGTCGCTGATAGCAACATTCGGGGCACTGGCGACTATCGGACGGGACTGATGCATAATGGCTACCGGTCTAGGGGATGGGCTACCCTGCAGACTCCAGGTGATACCTGCGAGTCCCAGGACACTAACTATCGCAGCAGATAGCACAATTTTCTTTTCCACAATGGAAAGCTCTTTGTCTTATGAACAGCTCTACTGTAGGAACTAAAAGTCAAGAACTCTGCAAGAACCAAAAGCTATACCAATGAAATTTCTCACTGCTCAATAATCGGCTCAATAATCCCTAGAATCTTTGCTAAGCCAGGACTTTTTGAGACAATTAAGAGTATTAACAAGCCTCACCTCAAAGCTAGGTCAGGCTTTCTTGACGAGTTCTTGACTATTCGTTCTTAGTTTGAAAACCATCTCCCGCAGCGGAGAAATGATTCAAACAAGAGCAACATAGGGAGAATGGCATGAAAAATTCACTCAAAATACTCCTCTCACTCGGTCTAGTAACCGTCCTCGGAACTGGGGGGATGATACTAATCGCCAACGCTCAAAATAACTCACCAACAGCTACCCAAAATGCTCGTGTAGCCCAAACGGTCGATAGCGAAGCCAATAAAGGCTATGAGGATGAGGACGAAGATGAGAGCGAAGCGCAGGAAATGACGCAGTACGAGGCATTAGCGACGATTACAGCAGACCAAGCCAAACAAACAGCTGAAGCGGCTCAAGGCATGACAGCTACTGAGGTAGAGCTTGAGGAAGAAGACGGTAGCTTGGTCTACGAAGTTGAGTTTGCAAACAACACCGAAGTGTATGTAGATGCAGGCAATGGTGAAATCCTTAAAATTGAGCTAGCAGGGGAAGAAGAAGACGATGCCACAGAAACGCCTATTCGAGGCAGCATTCAAGTGCCCGCAGAAGCTGATGAGAAAGGAGAAAGCAGGCAGTAGAAGCGCATTGATTCGTTAGTGCAAATTGTCCAATAGTAGATACAGCGCGATAGGTAGAAGTCTCTAACCTGTCGCGTTTTTTCACTGTCCAAAAACGCCGCATACCAGACTTGCGACAAGGCTCATACATCAGTTAGCCCCATGTCATTTAAATTATCTTTTCAAAGCTTGGCTTCTGTGTTCTTGACTGTATCCTTAGTCGGCCTTCTTGTATGGCTTACCGCCAGCCCAGCTAGTCTCGCCGTAGACGCCCTACCTACCGCGCAGGCCAGCGTTGTCATTGATGGACGCCCGCTCTTTCCGCTGGAGCAGTCGGGCAAATATACAGCCCAACAAAGAGCGAAACAGGTGAATCGTCAGTTAGCGCAACTGGCGCGGCTCAAAAATATGATTTCAGTACAGGTGATTGAGCGCAATCAGCAGCAAACCATCACCGCCAATGACCAGTATTTACTAACCGTGACCGATTCAGATCTGTTGGTAAATGAAAATGCGCGGGCACAGGCTAGGGAGTGGGCGCGTCAGCTAACCGATTCGCTGCAAACGGCTCAGATAGAAAGAACAAAACCTTACTTTTATCGCTCCATTCGGCTAAGCGGACTTGTGTTGCTCGTAGCCATGCTAGTTCACTGGAGCCTGGGTCGTTTGTGGTACCGCCCGCTAAAACGAACTCTACGCCAAGTCATTCCCTATATTGTCACCACGGGGATGCCTGCGGCCAAAGACTTTAAGCTGGTGATGGGGCTTAAGCTAACGTTGCTTAGGGTGGCAACCTGGCTGTTTGCACTAAACTACATTTCTTTCTTGTTTCCGCTTTTACGACAGCGCCGATACGATCTGCTCAATAGCTCTGTGACAGGTATTTAGTCTCCTTTATTTAGTTCGGGCGATCGCGCCTACACAGTGGTTGACTTACTCATCTTACTCGGGCTGCTGTGGGGGCTAGTCGCTTTTATCCAAGCATCAGCCCAACTGCTAAAGCAACAGGTTCTCAAACGTACCCGCCTAGAGCGAGGAGCGCAGGAAGTTGTTGCCAACCTCTATCGGTACACCTCACTGCTGATTGGTACGCTAGTGCTGTTGCAGGCTTGGGGCGCTAACTTGCGCTCTGTTGCCTTGTTAGCGAGCGCTCTTGGCATAGGTATTGGCTTTGGCTTTTAGGATATTGCCCGGAACTTCGGCAGCGGGCTGGTGCTGCTGGTCGAACATTCTTTTCAAGTCGGTGACTTCATTGAACTGCAACCATACGCAGGCGTTGTTGAGCGAATTGGGGCGCGAAGCATTACGTTACTCACCCCCGATAACCTCTCCGTTATCGTGCCAAATGCCCAGGTCGTTGAAGCTCAGGTGGTGAACTGGAAGCACGAGCATCCTGTCTCACGGCTGCGGCTTAAGGTAGGTGCTGCAATAGCGCTGACTTTGCAAGGGTCAAGTCAGCGCTATTGCAGGCTGCTCAGGAG
>JBAUIB010000244.1:0-8429 GCA_049680585.1 Phormidesmis sp. | reverse complement strand
GAGAAGTCAGTTGCTCGTGGGGCAAAGGCTGTGCCTAACGCTAAAATATCAGCGTTGGAAAGCGTAAGGTAATTGTTCTCAGTGCCATTTGTGTTTTGGGTAGCGACGTAGCTATCTGCAATGTATTCCTCGGTGGCGGGCTGAGTATGATCTATATAAACATTTGCCGTACTAGAATCATTTCTACCGTTGTGATCATGAGTGAAGAACGGAAAAAGATAGTAAAGCGAAGGATATTTGACATCTTTGCCAATGTCTTGGCAAAAAGCCAGCGCTAGCCCTAACTTACCGTTAGTTGATCCGGCGACGTTGGCAAATAAATCAGGATCGCAACCAGAGATTAGCTGGGCACCGCCAATGGTCTGCTGAATAACACCAGTGGCGCTACTCCAAACGACGGCATTGCCATTTGAAGGTGGACTAGGTAGGCCACCTGGCCTAAAGCCAAGCAGGCGATCGCGGTTATACTGCGACCCATTCGTGAGCGCGACTGCTTGGGCTTGTCTTTCCAGCAGAGTAGCTCCCAGAGAGTTTTGTTCCAACAAAACTCTAAAGAAATCTTCCGATGAGAACTGACTGTAATAGTCTCCTGCGTCACAGGCACGATTATACTTATTTGTGCCCAGCTGATCAGACGAGCAGCCCGTTCTAGCATTTGCACCAGTAGAATTGTCTACGGTATCGTTCCACGCGGCTCGAGAGACAGCGCCGCTGGTGATGATCGGCTGACCAATTATGCCGCTAGGAATATGTTTGTTATTTCCTGGGCTACTGCCTAGCGTCTGGCCAATGTAGGTGTCAATATCAGCAGAGCCGCCGCTGCCCTTACCATCGACTAGCTGCTCTAACTGAGTACCCAAGGAATTTAAACTTGCGTCTGCTAGGGTAGACAGTTGAATTTCATTGTTTAGGTCATACGCTAGCATGCCTACCGTGCAGGCAGCGGTGTGTAGCGTCGATTGATCTGCAGGGCTCAAGCTAGCGTAGGCCGTCCCTGAAGCCAAGATGCGGCGAAGGCTGGAGAAGTCGCCCCAGGCAGACATGTAAGGGGAGGGATGCACGTTACTATCTTGAGTAGGCTGAAAAGAAGGAGCGCCACCGAGCGGATCGCCTGCAAAGTTGCCGAGGTTTCTGAGTACTTTGCCAAGAGGCTGGTCGGCAGCGATCGCTGCGGCAAATGTCGCATCTGTGGTATAGGGGAAGGTGAACTCCCACCCATTTGTCCCCACACCGCTGAAGAAATTCGCGCTGAGCTTTGCGGTGCCGTTAATATCAACCGTATTGAACGTCCGGCTATTAATCAAGGTTGTGGCTGTTCCTGGATGAGCAGTAGAGGCCACACAGGCGGCGGGAAACCGGCCACCGTAAGATTCGTGATGATAAACAACCATGCCTTGAACGGCAGCTAAGTTGTCGTACAGCGTTTTTCTCTGACGAGCCTCCGTCGAAGCCGTATTATTAACTGGATACAGCGACTCATCCGCACCCTGCCAGCCAAACGTATTGCCTAACTCTAGCCGCTGACCGACAATGACTCTTAGGCCCTGACCAATTGCCCTGCGCTCCCAGTACCCATCTAACCCATAGATATCGTTAGCCGCGTCTAGTGCTGTCAGCGTAGTGTTGCTCGTGATCGGCGTACCAACAGATGAACCACTCGGAATGGTATTCGTGTCATCGTAAACAGCCTTGGGTCCATAGCGGTTGTCGGCCCGGTACGTATCATCTAGATAGGGGGTTGTAGAAGATTCGTTAAAAACCCGCTTTGCATCCCAGCTAGGATCGCGGCTCCAGCCAGTGCTATTGCGATGGGCCAAGACATCGGCTGTAAAGAGTTTAATCGGATCTAGCAAAATGTTTCGAAGATCGGCTTTGTTTGCTGTCACCGAATCGTTGTCTGTTCCTATTTTGGCATCATTACTACCAGTATCTGGCTTTTGACCATCGCTCGTAAAAATGTGAAATCGAGGACTGTCATTATCGTTGCTACTGCCGCTAAAGTCATTCGGACCTGTCTTTGCCGACAGCAACTGCCCTTGAAAATCACCGTCAGATGCCATCGTAATCTCTGAAGCCTTCTCAGTGTACAAACAAGAGTTCTGAGAGCTGATCATTCGAGCAATGTACTTGTCTCGAATTAAGAAGTTGCCTTCCGTATGCATCGCCCCATTCCAGTAGAAGTCTCTGCTCGCACCTGGAAACAGCTCTAAGTCGTACTTAAACCAAGCACCCCATTTATTCCCTCTATCGGCTTGACGCACTTGCTGAAACTCTAAAGCGCTGGCGGTACGATTAGCCTCGTTGCGGTTTGCTACAAAAGCGGTCACCTGGAAATTCTTCTGTAAGGTTGCTTCACTAACAACCTGCCAGCCAGCCTCAGGTGCTCGCGCCGCACCACAGCCCGCCTGAGATTCTATGGTATTCATCGGGCCATTGCGAGTGACTAAAGCATCTGCTTTGGCATCGCTCAGTGCATCAGTCAACGTCGCTACATTTTCGTCATCCATCAAAACGGAGTAAACAATAATTTCATCCGCTCCAGTATTTCCATCCCCATCTACATCTGCCGGAAATACCCAGGCATTATCATTGCCGCTGCCATTGAGATCGACTCTGGTTTCATCTGGAAAGGTATAAGGATCGTTCGCTGCGATCTGCGGAATCCCGTTAGTTCCATTGTTGAGCATCATGCTGGCTAAGACATCGCTGGAGGGCACCCCACCAGGAAAGCGAGTGTCTTTTGAAAATAAATATTCCAGCTTTGCTTTAGATCGATCAATGGCAGGTGCAGCGGCACTATCTACAACCTGCTGCTCACGCAGAGCAATCACATTAGAAGAGCGACTGAATGTACGAAAACTGAGTGCGCCGACTGTGAGTGTCAGCACTAGTAAAAGTAGAGCCGTTGTCGGCAACACAAAGCCAGCCTTGCTTAGACGAGCAGGTTTGTTTATGAAAAACAGACTTCTTAGCATGCCGCTCATAAATCGACGGCTGAGCCGCTGGAAGTCTGAAGGTGATTTGCGAGCGTTGGCGGTGCGAGTCTGCTTGTCGGCTGACATAGCTGGCTTCCTGGTGTCTAAGTATAGAGGCTGTTACCAGACAAGATTACCCGTGCGCTCTGGAGAGATAACCAGTGGGGATACCCATCTACGCAGAAGGCGAACACAAGATTGCTTAAAGAAATAGGCCCTCTGTTTTAAGACTGTATACAGGCTCTATCCCTGCCGTAATAATCTGAGCGGCTTTAGTACCATTAGATTTGGAGACAGCCAACAGTAAACTCTCGGATTTGGTGCCAACTAGCCGGTTGAAGGTATTTCCCTCCGACTAAATCTCTTCTTTGATGAGTCGCACTGCCTTGGGAATGTTGAGCTTCATTGCTGCATTTACACCCTGTAGGAGCTTCAGATTAGGCAAATCAGGCTGTCGCTTTTCAGCTTCACTGAGTACAGTGCTAGCCTGCTGTGGCTGCCATTGGTAGAGGTGGAGAAAGCCCAGATAAGCCCAGCTGTAGGGATTGCCAGCATCAACAGCTGTCAAGGCCCTAAGTGTATCAGTGGCGGCAGATGGCTTTTGCTGTAGCACTTGAGATAGAGCCAACGTATACAGCCAGTCCACGTTGTTCGGCTGCTGGGATAGGCGGTACGTCATCGCCTGTTCTGCCTGAGGCAAATAGTCCTGTAATGGCTCGTATTGGTTAATTCGCCCTACCTCATCAAACAGCGGATCAAGTTCACCTTGACGGAGCTTTGGCGACAAATCGGTATGGAGATAAGTTAACAGCTCTTGAAAGCCTGCTTGGACAGGCGGTGGCGCAGCGGCAACAACCTGGATCTGTGCAGCATTTTCACTGATTACATAGTGCTCTTTGCTCTCACGATTGAGATATTCTGCTCTCAGCCGATATCGCCCTGTTGTCAAACCTTTAGGCGGAGTGATGGATAGCGTTTCTATCACTTCAAAGCGGGGAGTGCCTGAAGGCATCTCTACATCAGTATTGAGATAGCCCAAGCCAATACCGTGATCGCTAATCCATACGGGTTGAGAAGCAGGTGGTTGAGAAGTTAATGGTTGAGCAGCTGATGACTGGCTCTGTGATTCTGGCTCCCAAGTTAGTAGCAGTAGACCCGACTGTAGCGCTGCGCCTGATCCTGTCACCCTGTAAGTAATCGGATAGGTATTTCCCGCAGAGATGCTGGCAATCGTATCGACGCTGAGAAGAATTCGCTGTTCGCGCTGAGAATCGAGCTGGGAATCAACTGGCGTCACAGTAATCGGTGGATTCTGACGATGATGTAGGGTGAGCTCGCTGTTATCTGGCAGCGTCCAAACCCGTTGAACTGCAAGATCTGGAGAGGTTTCGACCGCCTCGCGTAGCTTTTGCTGGCCTTCTTCTATTGTGTCGTAGGCTCCTTGCTCTCCGGTTTTGGTGAGATACCAGTCAAGTACTTGACTATCTTGAATGGCGGTTTCGGAGTTGAAAGATAGCTGACGGGCAAACACCTGATAGTTTTTCACTGCGCCGTAAAAGGCCATATTGTAGGCATTGATTTCTGCTGTGTTGGTGACTAAGCCTAAGGTGCTTTTCAAAAAGGGCGTCGTCTCAGTCATTTCACTGACGACGGCTTCATTTGGCCAAAAGGTGGTTGTTCCTGCCTGGGTAGATGTAAAGGTTCGGCTCCAAAAAAGCTGGTGCAGGGCGAGCACTAGGGCAATGCCTACCGTGAGCCAGCGCAGAAAACGCCATCCGCGAATTTTAATAGAGAGAATGCCTTGCGCGATCGCAACCCAAAAAATAGGGAGAAAAGGAACAAATACCCTGAGCGCTTTGTAGGAGCCTAAAGAAAAGAGGATATAGGTGCCGACAATAAATACGCTAAGCCAAATCCAGCCTCTGCGAGTTTCTGCTGGCTGGGGCCGGAGGATTGGTTCAGAGGTCGCTGAGGATGTGAGCAGGGTGCGGTTAATCAGGGCGCGGATAAGGATCACAGTAAGCGCGATCGCACCCAACCCAAACAGCGGCCAAGACAACAGCTGCGGTAACTGCTCCGGATAAAACAACCAGCCTGACAGCGTATTCGCCTGCGGATCGCCTCGGTAGATCACGCCATGACTGGTAGAGCTTAGCGTGGTGCTAATAACCGTCAGCCAGTTCGTGCTAAACCACGGCCACAGCGTCATCACCCCAATCGCCATCCCGACGATGACCTGAGCCAGCCGCAGCCACTGCCGCTGAAACACACTAGCGCTCAGCATCCACCCAACCGGTGGAATCGCGAACAGCAGCCCAGATGTGCGCGTCATCAGCATTAACCCCAGTCCGACTCCCCACAAAGGTATCGTCAGCCAACGCGTTCTAGACTTTTCTGCGAGCCAGAAATAGGTCATGCCCATGTACATAAACGCCACCATCGCCGTCATGGGATAGTCGAGCAAATAGTCTTTTTGCAGATCGACCAGTACGGGTGAAAGCAGGCATGCGCCCGCTGCCCATAGCCCGACGGCTGATGAGAAAACGCGTCTGCCAATGGCGTAAGTCGAGCCCAGCAGAATCGCTGTAAATAGAAAGTTGACATAAATGGCCTGATCAAAACCCGTGCCAAATATATTAAAAACGAGCGCCGTCAGCAGATAGGTGAGGGGGGCTCGCTGCGTGGGTGCCTTCATCCAAAGCGATCGCCACCATTCGCCCGACAGCCACTCGGGCGATCGCAGCATTTGCCAGTGCTTCATTGCCCGCGAGAGATGATCGCCTTGATCCCAGGCGGGTGGAGTGTGGTCCAACCACAGCCAAATCGCAATTATGGCGGTAGAAACCAGCCAAACTAACAGGAGGATGCGCCCGTCAGTCCAGCGCCGCTTTGAAGGCTGATACGTCATATCGAAACCACATCAAGATATGCCCATAATCGTATAGGTTGGCCCCCTACAAAAACGGACAAGGTTAAGCCCTGCGGTTGGAGATACGCTAGAGCCATAGAGATTTTTGAAGATGCTTTGCGTAAATCCATGTCAAACTCTCCTCCGTCGGCACCGGCTTCACCCGAACCATCTGATGGGCGATCGCCGCCCACCTCCCCAAAATTAGAGTTTTTGGCCGGAGCACGCGATATCTTTCCACTCGTCGTCGGAGCCATTCCCTTCGGCATCATTTTCGGCACCTTAGCCAATAGTAGCGGTCTCTCAGTGGGCGGCACGCTGGCGATGTCGGCGCTTGTATTCGCCGGCTCGTCGCAGTTTATTGCGGTGGGCCTGATTGCTGCTAACACAGGCTGGCTGCTGATAGTGCTCACCACGTTCGTCGTCAATCTGCGGCATCTGCTGTATTCGGTGAGCCTAGTGCCCTATGTGCAACGACTGTCGCAAGGCTGGAAAGTGCCGCTGGCATTTTGGCTGACTGACGAGACCTTTGCGGTGGCCATTCGCCGCTATCAAACGAGCGATCGCACGCCCTTTAAGCACTGGTATCACCTAGGTGCCTCGCTAGCAATGTACAGCAACTGGCTGCTCTGTACCCTTTTAGGCATTACCGTCGGACAGACGATTCCTAACGCAGGCGAATGGGGCCTTGATTTTGCCATGTCGGTAACCTTTATCGGCATGACCATTCCCTATCTCAAAACCCGGCCAATAGGGCTAGCGGTTGTCGTTGCAGGCGTAGTTGCCTTAATTGCAAACCCGTTGCCACACAAGCTCGGCCTGATGGTGGCGGCGATTGCAGGCATTGGCGCAGGTGTTTTGAGCGAGCAGATTTTAGTCAGACGAGGTAAACGCTCATGAATGAGAGCTTATTGATTTTGGGCATGGCGATCGCCACCTTTAGCATTCGCTACCTGATGTTTGGTGCGAGCAGTCGCATTACCTTACCTCCAGCGCTGCTGAACGCGCTGCGCTATGTGCCGCCCGTCGTGCTGACGGCAATTGTCGTGCCAGAGGTGCTGCTCAACGAAGGCATGCTTTCCGTTAGCTATCTGAATGCGCGGTTGGTCGGTGCGATCGCTGCAGGCATCATCGCTGCCACGACTCAAAACCTGTTGCTGACCATCGTATTGGGGATGGCTGTCTTTTTTGGGTGGCAAGGACTGCTGACTCTGTAGAATTAAAGGAAGACATCCTTACTTCTACCGCATGACAGCACTTTCTTCTTCGGCGACAAACCCAACGACTGCTAACTCGAGCCCGACTCAGCCAAGCCCTGCCAGCCAGATTCTGCAGGCTCAACGCGCCTTTTTTGCAACCGGTCAGACCCGCGCTGTTGACTATCGCACCGCGCAGCTCGAAAAGCTCAAGGCGGCAATCTTAGAGCGCCAAGAAGACATTGTGCAGGCGGCAAAAACAGACCTAGGACGCCCTGAATTTGAGGGGTATTTTGAGATTGGGGTGCTGGCGGAGCTGAGCTATGTACTCAAGCGTCTAAAAAAGTGGGCGAAGCCGCAGAAGGTGAGCTTGCCGCTGGCACAGCTACCCGGATCTGCTTGGGTACAGCCGGAACCGCTAGGGAGTGTGCTGATTATTGGGCCGTGGAACTATCCGTTTCAGCTATTGATTTCGCCGTTGATTGGAGCGATCGCTGCTGGTAACTGCGCCATTATCAAACCATCAGAAATTGCCCCGGCCACCTCTCACGTCGTCGCTCAGCTGATCGAAGCGACTTTCGATTCTGACTATGTAGCTGTACTCGAAGGCGGCGTTGAAGTAGCGCAGTCTCTGCTGGGGCAAAAGTTTGACCATATCTTTTTTACCGGCGGCACGCGCGTCGGGCAAGTTGTGATGGAGGCTGCGGCCAAGCAGCTGACGCCCGTGACGCTAGAGCTAGGGGGAAAAAGTCCCTGCATTGTTGATAAAGATGTCAAGCTAGCGATCGCTGCTAAGCGCATCGTTTGGGGTAAGTTTCTCAATGCAGGGCAAACCTGCGTAGCGCCTGATTATTTGCTGGTGGATGAAGCGATTAAATCGGATTTTTTAGAAGCGCTGCAGCAGTCGCTGAAAGAAGCCTTTGGTGAGGATCCGGCGCAAAGCCCTGATCTGGCTCGGTTGGTGAGCGATCGCCAGTTTGACCGAGTCGCCGCTCTCATAGAAGGAGAAGATGTGGTTGTAGGTGGTCAAACCAATCGGGAGAATCGCTATATTGCGCCGACGGTTCTCGACAATGTGAGCTGGGACTCGCCGGTAATGCAAGAAGAGATTTTTGGCCCGGTTTTGCCAGTCCTGAGCTATCGGAAGGTGGAAGATGCGATCGTACAGATTAACGCCCGACCCAAACCCTTAGCTCTTTACTTATTCACTCGCAGCCAGTCGTTGCAAGAGACCGTTCTCTCTTCTACCTCATCCGGCGGCGTTTGTGTGAACGATGTCTTTCTACAGGTTGCGATTTGGGGAATGCCCTTTGGCGGCGTCGGCGAGAGCGGCATCGGCGCCTATCATGG
>JBAUIB010000243.1:0-33817 GCA_049680585.1 Phormidesmis sp. | reverse complement strand
GGGTCATGGGGAAGAAAATGCCAGGTGTTTCTATCAGGTGTACCCCAAGCCCCGTTTTATCGCGCACACTTCTAAAAAGACCTTGCAGATGACCGATGTGACTATCTCCAGCGGCCCATATCATCTGCCCCCCTTCAGCTCGGGGCTCGGCAGTGCAGCGCTGGAAGGTACGGTCGGTAAGCGGCCGCTCTTTGCCGTTGATGACGCATGTGGGATCGAAGGTGAGCTGTGAGTTTTCTAGCGGGAAAAAGTCAGGCGGAGCCGGTATATCGCTCACCCCTTTGAGCAGAAAAGCAGAGCTAGAAGTATTGAGTACCCCCACGATGAGCGCCGTACACAGCGATGCACTGACGCCATATCCGATAGTCTGCCATCGCCAGGCAGACCAGCTAGAGCGCCGAAGCGGGGTCTCTATATACCGATAGGACGCTACAGATAATATCAGTATCAAGGCAACCTGAAAGGGCACGGACCACCAATGAATACCTAGCGTCCATCGGCTGAGAGCGAGCACTGCCCAATGCCAAAGATACAGCGAGTAGGAGATTAACCCGATATAAACAACTCGCCGACGAGTTAACAGCTCATAGCCGGCTGTTCCGGGGTGAAGGCAGGTGATGAGAACAGCGGTTAGAACAACGATGGCGACAGTCGCTGAAACCGCAAACTGAAGCGGCAGCAGCAGCACGCCTATGATCGCAGCGATCGCGACCAGAGGTGGAAAACTCTGTAGTGTTTGAGAGAACCGGTTGGACTGTTGCAGACCCAGAAATAGTAAGCAGCCAGCGCCCATTTCCCATAAGCGGGTAGGCATGAGAAAGTAAGCAGCGGGCTGGTTAGTCTGATAGAGGTAGACAAAGCAAATCAGCGAAGCAACCGATAAAGCACCGATCAGACAAAGCAGATTTCTCGAGCCTTTGTACAGCCGTCCAAACCCACTAAACCAAATCAGAAATGGAAACAAAAAGTAAAACTGTTCTTCTACCCCTAGCGACCAGGTGTGGGTGAAGACATTCATTTCACTAGAAGCTGCGAAGTAGTCAGTCGCTGAGCGGAAAAGCGCGATATTTGAAAGACCCAAAAGGGCCGTGCCACCGGTCTTAAGAGAATCCGTCGGATCTGGGTTAAATAAGCAGATTAGGAAGCTGGCAATGAGAACAAACGAGACCAATGCTGGGATCAATCGTTTGATTCGCCGGGTGTAGAACCCCAGCAGAAAATCGCCAAAACTCTTGGCGGGTCGTCTGGCTAACGACGAGGTAATCACGAAGCCGGAGATGACGAAAAATATGTCTACGCCTAAGTAACCGCTTGGGAGTAAGCCTTTATCGAAGTGGTTGATAATCACTGCGATCACTGCGATCGCTCTTAGTCCATCAATTTCAGCTCTGTATGAAGAGGTTGAGCCTGTGGATAAAGGATTGGAACGGGTAGCGATCGCGCTTTTGCTTTTCAATGTGGCTTCTTGTCGTCGAGATTTCCCTGATCAAAAAATATTATTACAGGATCGCGCAGGAGCTGCAATCTATTGATGAAAGCCTATGCTGTCACACATTGAACTCATAAAAATCTGCATGCAGAGTATCGATTGTTACGGCAAGAATGCCAGTAATCTGGAGCTAGGACAGCACGGCCTCAGCCACAATCTGTGGCGCTTCACGATGCGGGAAATGACCGATTCCCGCGAGCGATCGCACCGTCACCCCAGCCGCGAAGTATCGCTGCAAACTCTCATCATTAAGCGGCGATCGCTCTACACCATCATCGGCACCTGTAATGATTTTGGTCTCGCACTTCACTGGTATAGGCGATTGCAACTGCTCTCGCAGCGCATCGTCGGCTGGATCGAGTTCGGTAGGGGTAATGTTTGCCCGGTATGCCGATAGCGCCACCCGCATCCAGTCGATCCCTTCAAACGACGGCAGAACCTCATTCAAGGCTGCGTCTCTCGCCTGAGCGTTCCATGAAGGCGACCACTCTTGCCAAAGCGATCGCGCAAATCCCGCTCGATCATACTGTATGACCATCTCGCCTAGCGGCACGTTGAGCATCCACACGTACCACAGCGCCTTTAGCTGCGGATATGAAAACCCCTGAGCCCTGGCCATTTCAGCCATTGAATAAACGCCATACCAGTTGAGCTTAACTAGCCGTACAACCCGATCAGGCGATCGCATCGCAACAATTTCTGCCGTCGGGGAGCCCCAGTCTTGTCCGACCACAATCAGATTACTCAGATCAAGCGCCTCAACAAGATCGAGAGCATCTTGTCCAAGTGCAGCAAAATCACCCGCACGGGGCGTTTCATCTTGGAGAAAGCGAGTCGGTCCACAGCCGCGAACAAAAGGAACAATGACCCGCCGCCCCCGCTCAACTAACGCTGTCATGACCGGCGTCCAGGCAGTGGCATCGTCAGGGAACCCATGCAGGAGTAGGACAGGCGGCGCGTCTGCTGGGCCGTCATCGAGGTAAGCAATTTCTAGCCGTGACGTAGATACGGTTTTGCGTTGCATAGTACTCTCATTAGGTAAACGGTTAGCTGAGCGGCCATGTAAGAATCTTATGCAATTTTCAGGTTAAGAAACGTTTAAAGCCGTCAAACAACACGTCATATCAAATAGAGACTTAGACATCGTTTATCTTGGCTGCACAACGTTCCTAGTCAGCGGTTACCATAGACTTAAAAGTCTCGCAAACAGATTCCGCCAATCCGCCGCACTAGAGTTGTTAGGCTATATCTGATCTAAATTTAGTCTGAATACCGAAGCATCGAGACATAAACAACAGCTAAAGTAAGACGATTCCAATTCGGTTGATTGAATGTGAATAGAATACCGCCAGCTAATGCTGCCCAACCTATAGGACCAAGGATAACTGCAATCGTTTGGCTCATGCCTGCGTACATTGCAAATGGTAATGTAATTCCCAGAGCATTGGTCAAACTGCCTATAACAGTACTAGCCAAGAGATAAGTCCCAAAACCACTCATTTTTGCAGCAGTCATCACACCACCACTCAGCAACCAGCTTTCGAGATGAGGATCATCTCTGTCCCTACGCATCTCCATAACCAGCTCTTGCCGTTGTTCCGGAGAAAGTTTCTCCAGCATATTCTGAAACAGCTTGGTTACGACAGCAGCTTCAATTTCTTGGGTTTCTAGGTCGTTCCACCAACGGCCATTTAACGCACTTGTCCAATCAATATGAATATGATCGGCAACATCTGTCACCACTTGCTTCCAAGACTCATTATAGAAGAGTTGACCGATACTTCCGGCCTTGAGATAGCGTATATGGTTGCAAAGAGTATCAGGAGTATCACCAAAAGACGACCCGGTAATCCTAGCCAGGTTTCTTCGCTGTTCATTTGTAGCTGATTTGACAATTTCGTCGAACTCTTTCATTACTGCATTATCGCCTCAAGCGCAGGATAATCTCCTATTGAATAAAACACCCTGTTGTCTAAGCTAGACCAAATAATTGGCTTGCGTCAAAAGGTAATACAAGCTTGATTGAAGCATCATATGAATGACCTTAAAGAGCTGTCGCTGCTGCGTATAGAGGAGCTAGCGCTGCTGTTCGGATTTTCTTCACATCTAGTCATTCGTCAATCCTCAATGCAGCTTTTGCCCTCGCCTGATGCCCTGATCGAAAGCCGCGAAGTTAATTGAGAGCGTACTGCCCCTATTGCATAATGTGGACTACGTTCAGGAATTCTTCGCTACATCCTTAACTTGTGATCGGTCGCAGGGCGATCGCTTGACGCCAGCTCAAAATCAGCCTATCTTCAATAACTAGGGTTGTGATGCCTATCACAATTCTGTTCTTCAGAACTCAATTTTGTCTTCAGCGCCCTCGGCAGGTGTTCTCAGCACCATACCGAAGGCTGACCCAGAGGATTGACCGAGAATCCCGTGGGCTAAGGATAAGCGTACCTTAGCTGCCCCGATTTTCACTACAGCTTCTGTGGACTAGCTAAGGACGGGTTGGGTTCTGGTTTCCTAACTGAATCCTATACTCGGAGACCAGATCTCATGTTTATCCCTTTTCTTCAGGGCGCTCAAGCGTCCACAAATCCTATTGCTGACTCTGCGGCGGCGTTTTGTGCATTGCCACCGAATGGCTCAGATAATAGTGCAGGTAACAGTGAATGTAGCGAGTACGAACCTGTGCGTCACATGATCTTTGGCACCCCGTCAGCGGTGCGCTCCACCGTTCACTTGCTTTACAAGCTCCACTACGCCGAACCGAATGATTGGAGCCAGCCTACCTCTACCGGCAGGCCCAACGAGGTCATGGCGATATTGACCAAGCGAGTGAGGATTTCGTAGCAAAGCGCAACCAGATGCATTAACGTCGCACCGGCCCTCTGCGGTATCTGACTGGCAATAGGCGCTGTAATCTATCGCATAGAAAGCACCCGGCAATAGCATAAGATACTCGTTGTTGTCTCGAATACCGCAGGGAAGGGGCCAAGGCTGTGCAATCTCTTCTTCAAGTTGCTCGTCAAATTGATCGCTTCACTAACCTCATTGGGAAGCTGGCCTACTGGCTAGTGCTGGTGATGATTGGCGTCGGCGTGTGGAACGTGTTGGGCCGCTATATCGGCAACGCCGTTGGTCAAAACCTCAGTACCAACGCCCTGATTGAAACCCAGTGGTACTTGTTCGATTTGGTCTTTCTCCTTGGCGCTGCCTACACGCTCCAGCACAATGAGCACGTCCGCGTTGATGTTTTTTACGCTCGCTGGAACCGTCGCCGCCGGGCGATCGCAGATCTCATCGGCACTCTATTTTTCTTACTTCCTTTCTCAATTCTAATCATCGTGTTTTCTTGGGGAGCGGTGACCAAATCCTGGGCAGTTCGCGAAACCTCCCCAGACCCTGGGGGCCTTGCTCGCTACCCGATTAAAACCATGATTATTGTCAGCTTTGTCTTACTGATATTGCAGGGCATCTCAGAAGCGATCAAAAATTTGGCCATTATTAAAGGCGTACTGCCGGTAGGAGAAGAGCCATGATCATAGATTGGCTGGGGCCGGCGATGTTTGCGGGTGCGTTAGCGCTACTCTCGCTGGGCTATCCGGTTGCCTTTTCTCTCGGCGGCGTGGCTATCCTTTTCGGCCTAATCGGCATCGCCCTTGGCGTCTTCGACCTGATTTTTCTCACGGCGATGCCCCAGAGAATCTTCGGCATCATGAACAACTTTACGCTGCTGGCAATTCCCTACTTTATTTTTATGGGAGCGATGCTGGAAAAATCTGGCATCGCTGAAGATTTGCTAGAAACTATGGGCAGCTTGTTTGGCCGTATTCGAGGCGGACTTGCGGTCGCGGTCGTCGTCGTTGGGGCGCTGCTGGCGGCGACGACAGGCGTTGTTGCCGCAACGGTGGTGACAATGGGCCTGATCTCTTTGCCGACAATGCTGCGCCACGGCTATCACAGAGATCTCGCGAGCGGTGTGATTGCGGCCTCCGGCACCCTGGGGCAAATTATTCCGCCTAGTATTGTGCTTGTTGTGCTGGCCGATCAGCTAGGTATTTCGGTAGGTGATTTGTTCTTAGGCTCGGTGATTCCGGGGCTGATGATGGCAGGCGCTTTTGTGATTCATGTGCTGGCGATCGCCTTTTTTCGCCCCGATATGGCCCCTGCACTCCCTGCCGAACTTATCGACATCCACGGCAAGGCACTTTTTAGCAAAATTATCAAAGTGATGGTGCCGCCGCTGGTGCTGATACTGCTGGTGCTGGGCAGCATTTTCTTTGGGGTGGCGACACCGACAGAAGCAGGGGCGCTCGGCAGCTTGGGCGCTGTGATCCTAGCGGCCATCAAAGGTCAGCTGACGATTCGCGGGCTCGGGGCGGTGTGTGACCAAACGCTCCGCACGACCAGCATGGTCATTTTTATTCTGTTTGGCTCGACGGCCTTTAGCTTAGTGTTTCGGGGGGTAAGGGGCGATCGCTTCATTTTTGATGCGCTGGCCAATCTACCCGGCGGCGAAATCGGCTTTTTGATTGTCAGTATGGTCACCATTTTTATCTTGGGCTTTTTCATCGACTTCTTTGAAATCGCCTTTATTGTGGTGCCCCTTTTCGCACCCATTGCCCAGCAAATTGGGATTGACTTGGTTTGGTATGGCGTCATTATTGGCGCAAATATGCAAACCTCTTTCCTTACGCCGCCCTTTGGCTTTGCGCTGTTCTACCTACGCGGCGTGGCCCCTAAAGAGATAAAAACCGGCAATCTCTATCGCGGTGTTATTCCATTTATTCTTCTGCAGCTGCTTGTGTTAGTGGCTATCATTGCGTTTCCCCCCTTGGTCAGCTGGCTGCCGTCTGTCAGTCAATAGTCTGACCATTGGTTTGGCCAGTAGTCTGGCGATCGCAGATACGAGAGTCACAATATCTGCGATCGCGCTTTCGAGAGTTTCCCCTTAGGACGGCAGTCGGCTATGGGTGCGAGTGAGATCGAGCAGGCGATCGCTAATGCCGCCAGTAAGCATATCGGAGCTTTCGTAGCGCCAGCGCCAGTTATTGGGTATCTTGCTCGGATCGTTCATGCGGGCACTGCCATCCAAACTCAGCAGATCTTGTAAGGGCACAATTGCCAAATTCGCAATCGAGGCTAGCGCGGTTTGAATCAGCGCCCAGTTGATTTCTTCGATAGCGTCGGGGCTGTCATAGCCTAGATACTTGGCTAAAACCTGCTTTTCCTCTGGGCGGAGGGTTTGCCACCAGCCAATGGCCGTATCGTTGTCATGGGTACCCGAATAAACAATGCAGTTCTCAGCGTAGTTACTAGGCAAATGGGTGTTATTGGGATCACCGTCAAAGGCAAACATCAGAATTTTCATCCCTGGGAAGTCGAAGCGATCACGCAATGCCTCTACTTCAGGTGTAATAATCCCAAGATCTTCTGCCAGCACTGGCAACGTACCTAACTTCTCAGCCAGCGTTTCAAAAAACGCATCGCCGGGCGCTTTTACCCACTCGCCATTAATTGCCGTTTCCTCACTGGCAGGCACCTGCCAGTACGCCTCAAAGCCCCGGAAGTGGTCAACTCTAACCCAGTCCACATACTGCAACGTCGCTTTAAACCGCGAAATCCACCATTCAAAACCTGATGCTTGGCACTTGTCCCAGTCGTAAACGGGATTGCCCCAAAGCTGACCGGTTTCACTAAAATAATCGGGCGGAACCCCAGCAATGTAGGCCGACTCTAGCGTCTGCGGATCGAGCTTAAAGAGCTGCGGATGTGCCCAAACATCTGAGCTGTTATGACACACATAGATAGAGACATCACCAATAATTTGAATATTTTTACTATTGGCATACTGACGCAGCGCCATCCACTGCTCAAAAAACTTAAACTGCACAAACCGCTGAAAAGCCACGCTCTCTTTGAGTTCCTCAGCCTTTGCCTTCATCGCCTCGGGTTCGCGGCGAGCAATGCCCGGTTCCCACTGGCTCCAGGGCTTGCCGTCGTTTGCCTCTAGCAGCGCCATAAACAGCACAAAGTCCTCTAGCCACCAGCCCTGCTCTGCCGAAAACTTATCCATTTCCGGAGTCTGGGGGCGGTCTGTAAAGCGATCAAAGGCCCGTCGTAACAGCGCCATCTTGTGAGGAATCGTCTTGCTAAACGACACTCGATCTGCTGGCACATCCGCTAATGGTGACACCTCATCTGCCTTCAGCAAGCCTTCATCTACCAGCTTTTCTAGGCTCACCATCAGCGGATTGCCCGCAAACGCACTGAAGTTCATGGTGTAAGGAGAGTGATCATAGCCAGTAGGGCCTAAGGGCAAAATTTGCCATAGCGTTTGACCGCTGCGTACCATAAAGTCGATAAAGTCATAGGCTGATTGCCCCAAATCGCCGATGCCATGACGGCTAGGTAGGCTGGTGGGATGCAGTAGGATGCCGCTGGCGCGCTCAAATTTCATAGCTTCAAATTTTGTAGGGGGATACGCTAAGGCGATCGCTCGCGTGGGTTCACTTGCGCGTCGATTTGCTTGCTTTAACTCTAGGTGAACTTACCAAATCAGCGCACCGATTTATAGACTCTACTGATGAGGTTTGTTTAAAGCCTGCTTGAATGTAACGAGTTTCGTACTAAAATTCTGTCTTTTGTAAGACGGACCACCGTCAAACCTGCCATAGCCTGACAAGATTGCACATAGTCCTAAACATCAAATTTTCTATATGGCCTTAGATAATAGCCCGCTCTGGTTCAAAAACGCCATCATCTACGAGGTACCCGTACGCGCCTTTGCCGATAGCAACGGTGACGGTATTGGCGACTTTCGAGGCTTAACTGAAAAACTGGACTATCTACAAGAGCTAGGCGTCACTGCCCTGTGGATTTTGCCCTTTTTTCCTTCGCCACTCAGAGACGATGGCTATGACATCTCTGACTATATGTCGGTCAATCCGATCTACGGCACGATTGGCGACTTTAAGGACTTTTTGACCGCCGCCCATCAGCGAGATATTCGCGTCATTATTGAGCTGATTGTCAACCACACGTCCGATCAGCATCCCTGGTTCCAACGAGCGCGGATGGCCCCTGCCGGTAGCTCAGAGCGAGACTTTTACGTGTGGAGCGATAGCCCAGATAAGTACAAGGGCACCCGCATCATTTTCCAAGATTTTGAAACGTCGAACTGGACGTGGGATCCGGTGGCGAAGGCTTACTTTTGGCATCGATTCTACTCTCACCAGCCGGATATTAACTACGATAATCCGGCAGTGCAGCAGGCGGTGTTCGATGTGCTCGATTTTTGGCTGGCGATGGGGGTCGATGGTCTGCGAATGGACGCGGTGCCGTATCTGTATGAGCGCGAGGGCTCAAACTGCGAAAACTTAGATGAAACGCATGACTTTTTAAAGAAGATGCGGAAGTATGTAGATGATCGCTACGAGGGCAGAATGCTGCTGGCGGAGGCAAACCAGTGGCCCGAAGATGCCGCGGCCTACTACGGCGATGGTGATGAGTGCCACATGAACTTCCACTTTCCGCTGATGCCCCGGCTCTTTATGTCGCTGCGAATGGAAGATAATTTTCCGATTGTCGATATTTTGCAGCAGACGCCGGAGATCCCAGAAAACTGTCAGTGGGGGTTGTTTTTGCGCAACCACGATGAGCTGACGCTGGAGATGGTGACTGACGAAGATCGGGACTATATGTACCGGGTGTATGCACAAGATCCGGAGATGCGGATTAACCTCGGCATTCGGCGGCGACTGGTGCCATTGCTAGAAAATGATCGTCGCCAAATTGAGCTGCTCAACGGGCTGCTGCTATCGTTGCCCGGTACGCCCGTGCTGTACTACGGCGATGAGATTGGCATGGGAGATAACGTGTATTTGGGCGATCGCAACGGTGTGCGCACCCCCATGCAGTGGAGCCCAGATCGCAATGCGGGCTTTAGCCATGCTAATCCTCACAAAATGTATCTGCCGCTGATTGTAGATTCGGAATATCACTACAACACAATCAACGTAGAGGCCCAGCGCTCAGCGCCAAACTCGCTGCTGAACTGGACTAAGCGACTGATCTCTACCCGTAAGCGCTATGAGGCATTTGGCTGGGGAGACTTTCATTTGCTCAGCCTAGATAATCGTAAAGTGCTGGCCTTCACCCGCACCTACAAAGATGAAGAGATTTTAGTGGTGGCCAATCTCTCTCGCTTTGTGCAGGGCGTTCGGCTCGATCTCTCCTTGTTTAAAGGACGACGACCGGTAGAAATTTTTGGCCGCACAGACTTTCCCCCTATTGGTGAAGACGGTCACTATTTTCTCAGCTTGAGCCCTTATGCTTTTTACTGGTTTGCCTTGAAGCCCAGTACGGTCTCTTCGCTATCAGCAGCGCAGGTGCCTACCCTCAATCTGAGACAGTGGGAGGCCATCTATTCTACAGATCAGCGGCAAACCTTGGAGAAGTTGCTCACAGACTATTTGCGCCGTCGCGATTGGCTAGGCGGGAAGGCCGACAAGGTGCGCTCCGTAGAACTCACCGAATGTTTGGATGTACCGGATAGCGATACGCGGATGATCTGCCTAAGGATTGACTATAAGCAGGGCGATCCGGAGACGTATTTGTTGTTTATTAGCTATGCCGTTGGAGAAACTGCTGCGCAGCTGCTAAACGAATCGTCGCCGATGCTGCTAGCGCGTCTACATCTGTCGGAAAATGGCTCAGCAGAAGAGTCTGTGGAGAATGCAGCGGAAGAGCCCGTCAGTGTGCTGTACGACGCCACTGCTGATCGCGAGTTCTTGAATACGCTGCTAGAAACGACCTTCAAAAGCGTCACCTATGAAGGGGTAGCAGGCAAACTATCGGCGACTTCATTGGTCTCTGCTAGCGATGCTAAATTGCCGAGTGAGGCGGCTCCTTTATTAGGAGAATACAACAACAACTCGGTTATCTACACCGATGATGAGCTCGGTAGCGGTGCCAGCCTGATTTTGAAGCTCTTTCGCAAAGTCGAAACTGGCGTCAATGCAGACTTAGAGATTCGTCAGTTCCTGAGTAAAAGCGAGCACTTCAGCAATTTCAATGCGGTGGTAGGCTATTTGGACTACTGGCGATCGCGCACTCAGTCGGCAACGGTAGGCGTGCTGCAAGAGTACCTACCGGAAAGTCAAAACACTTGGGACTATACCCTCGACAACATTCGCATTTACTTTGATCAAGTCGTGGTGCAGTCTCCTGAAATGACAGAGGCCCCGCCGAGTTTGAAGCCCTTAGCACGCTTGCAGGCTGAGTTTGAAGAAGACACTGAAGAAAAGCGACTGGCCTCCCATCTGATGGGGACTTTCTTGGCGAATATGCAGCTCTTGGGCCAGAGAACCGCTGAGTTTCACAACGCACTGGCCGCTGATCCGACCGATCCGGCCTTTGCCCCAGAGCCCTTTAGCAGCTTCTATCAGCGCTCTATCTATCAGCACAATCGCAACTTGATTGGTCAGGTCTTTCGCCAGATTCAAGATGATTTGAGCAATCCAGCAGGCTTTCTCCATGAAGATCTCCATCCTCTCGCTCGCAACGTACTCAGCTATCAGGAGCTCTATCTCGAAAGATTTAGACAGATTCTCGACTGCAAAATTACCGCCCAGCGCATCCGCTATCACGGCGACTATCATCTGGGCCAAGTCCTATACACCGGGAAAGACTTTGTTCTAATTGATTTTGAAGGCGAGTCGAATCGGACGGTGAGTGAGCGGCGAATTAAGCGATCGCCCCTACAAGATGTGGCCTACATGCTGCAGTCGATTCACTATGCGGCGGTGAATGGCTTCCACAATGAGGTAGACAGCGGCCTGATTCACCCTGAGCAGAAAGATATGATGCAGCAGTGGGCTGATTTTTGGGAGCAGTGGGCGAGTGCGGCCTTCCTCTCGGCCTATCTCAAGGCGGCTAACGCAGCAGATTTCTTGCCCCGCTCGGAGCAGGATCTCTACACTCTGCTCAACAACTATGTGCTCTCCAAAGCGGTTCATGATGTGGGCTATAAGCTCGCCCATCGCTCTCACGAGGTCGATGTCCCGATGCGGCGACTGCTACAGTTTGCCGACGAGCAGATGGCGTGAATAGCGTGAGATAACGGTTGCCAAGCCGCCCGCTATCAAGCCCCAAAAGGCTGAGCCAATGCCAAAGAGTGAGATGCCAGAGGCGGTCACCAAAAAGGTGATTAAAGCCGCCTCTCGCTCTGATTCTTCAGCCAAGGCAACCGCCAAGCCTTTGCCGATGGTGCCGAGTAGAGCCAGACGTGTCAAAGTGATTCCGTTGATTGGAACCTGTATAAATTGAAGGCCCGTATAATTAGGATGAACAAGAGCAAGCCTTTCTGAGGCATTCGTCATGGTCTCTCAGCCCATTTCTCGCCTACCTAGCACAACAGAGCTACCTTGCTCTGACGATACACCTGTGGACAATGAGGAACAAAATCTATTGCCCAATTTGCTGCTGCTAGCGCTTATCAGCCTATGGTCAGAGCGCATGGACTGGTACTTCGGTGTAGATATGGCAATCTATCATACGACGGGTATTAGTCCTAAGGTACCTGTAGTGCCCGATGCGTTTTTGAGTATTGGGGTAGAGCGACGTAAAGCTAGTCAGGCAGGTCGAGGGCGGCTAAGCTATGCAGTGTGGGAAGAAGAGGCTGTCCCCGTACTTGCGATAGAAATGGTGTCACAAACTCCAGGGAAGGAATACGACGAGAAACTCAAAATCTATCAGCGGTTAGGCGTACTATACTACGCGATTTATAATCCTTGGCATTGGGAGCGCGACCGACACCAAGCATTTGAGATTTATAAACTGGAAAATGGCAAATACCAGCAGCAAATTGGCGAACCATACTGGATGCCAGAGGTCGGATTGGGCATTGGCCGCGCGCGACAGTCAGTGGGTGGCGTTGAGATGGAGGTATTGCTATGGCATGACGAACAAGGGCAAGCCCATCCGTTACCGGAAGAAGAGATCAAGGAAGCGCGATCGCAAAGAAACGAAGCACAGCAGCGAGCGGAGCGACTTGCTGAGTATGTGCGATCATTAGGACTTGACCCAGACAATCTACCGAACCCGTAAGTAACAGTCCAGTGACCTCCGATAAAGCTGGCAGTTTACGTCTGCTAAAGCCCATATGGAAAAGCGTCGTTGTTTATCACTTTTTAGGCAAAACGTCGCCGCTCAGCTCGCGATGAACGCTGATGCCAATCTGAATCGCTTCGTTCAGCAAGCGGCCATAGTCGCTGGCTTCGTTGCTCACCTGCAATAGCTGTAGCGTCGCCAAATTTCTCTCAATACTAGAAAACATATCTGCTCGCCGCGCCATAAACCGCTGGTGCTTACGCATGACCCGCTCTGTCATCAGGCCACACAACAGACTTTCACGGGTGAGGTGCAGCGCCTCCATCACCTCTTGCCGGTTCTCTAGCTTGTTTTGTAGTCTGCTCTCCGGCCTGTTTTCTGGCGGATTTCCTGGACTGTTGCCGCTGCTAAAGCGATTGTTTTTCGCGGATCCGAGTTCTTCTAAAATCTCGACGGCGGCAACCATCTCATTAAAGCGATCAATTTCGTCAAGAAGATGGCTGAGTGTGATTAGCTGTTTGCCTTTTCGCCAACGGTAGGTTGTCCAGGTAGTGGTGAGTGCGATCGCCCCAATTCCACCCACAGGCAACCAGCGCCAAACGGCCTGTAGATTATCCCCGCTAAACGCCCTAACCAGTATTAGCGTCACCGGCAGACAAAAGATCAGCGTCACGCCCATCGTCAGCAGCAGTTCACTGAGCCAGGCCAGTCGCCGCTGCGGGTAAAAGGCAGTTTGGCGGTAGGCCCAGCCCATCGTCACCTCGCTAATGTCTAGGCCCGTGAGCTGATCGAGTTCTCGCTGGCTAATTCTCACACCGTCTAAGATCGTCACGTTTTCCTGCCCACTGCACTTCGTATTTCTGTTGTCATTGTGCACCTGTGATGAAAACGCTCTTAGTGTAGACCTAGCATAGAGCCGATAGAGCGTAAGACCTGCGCATAAAAGTTGCCGTCAATTTCGGGCCTGAAAATTTGGAACGGTTCGCCGTCTGTGCCGATAAAGGGGCGCAGCGTCCAGCCAAGCTGAGAGCCGACGAGCCCATACAGCACTACCCAGCCCTGTAAGAGACGGCGACGCAGGTTCTTTTCAATCGCCTCAGGTCCACTGACCATATCTCGCATCCCTTTGTAAAACAAACGCACGCCGACAGCGCCGGTGATGGTCATAATCAAAACATTGAGCAGCAAGAAAAAGTTGTAGCCTTTGACTGAGATTAGAAAGAACAACACCACTGGGGCGAAGCTGAAGAGCAGCACGCTAATCACCGCAACAGAGGTGAGCGCCATCGTTAAATACTGCTTAAAATCCAGCTTAGATCCGAATAAAATATCGAAGAAGTAGAGCGTCGGCAGGCAAATGATCAGCGTGATCAGATAGAGCGCTGGCAGCTTGATCGCCGATGAGATGATTTGCAAGCCGCCGCCGTAGGCACCGAAAATAGCGCCGTACACTGAAAAGAAAAAGCTGCTAGCAACTAGCAGGGAGGCAATCTTGGTTTCTAGCTTGATCTGATTGCGAACCTCGTCTAAAAATTTTGCGCGATCGCGCAGCAGCCGAATAAGCACTGAAAAATGATTCATGGGTTTGCTTTTATACCTGGCCTGATGGCCCAAGACAACTATTTTACGGATGTTCTAAAGTGCCCCCTGCATTCAGGGTGCTACAAAAAAGGGCCTCTGTATTCCGCAGGAAGTCTGTAAAAGTCGGGTAAAGCGTCTGGAAATCGCTTGGGTAAGAATTGGCCCGATCAGCCGGTCGCGCCTTTGCGCGTTAAGCTAAAGCTAAGGGAACCTTCGCTCGTCGCAACGCTACCTATGGCAACGATAGACAGTCCGCTTAAGTTAGATACCAGCTTCAATAATGAGGCGATCGCCGCCGCTGACAGCCCAGATGCCGATCAGGGCTTTGATCCGATCAGCCCACCCGAGCAATCCTTAATAGATGCCTGCGTTCACTGTGGATTTTGCTTGCCCACCTGCCCGAGCTATCGCGTCATCGGCAAAGAAAACGATTCCCCTCGCGGCCGCATCTACCTGATGGACGCCATCAACAAAGGCGAAGCACCGCTTTCCCCCGCCTCTGTCGAGCACTTCGATAGCTGCTTGGGCTGTCTCGCCTGTACCACCGCCTGCCCTTCCGGCGTGCAGTACGATCAGCTGATTGCCAAGGTGCGCCCACAAATTCAGCGCAATCACACGCGTCCTCTGCCTCAAAAGGCCATTCGCCAGCTGATTTTTTCTCTCTTTCCCTATCCTGATCGCATCCGCCTCCTGCTAACACCCTTGGCCCTTTATCAAAAGCTCGGCATTGCTAAGCTCGTCCGTGCCAGTGGTTTGCTTCAGCGACTTTCACCCAATTTAGCGGCAATGGAAAGCCTGTTACCGCCTGTCACTTCTAGCTGTTTTGCCGACAATCTACCCGAATTTATTCCAGCAGACGGCGCGGCGCGTTACCGAGTGGGTATGATTCTGGGCTGTGTGCAGCGAGTGTTCTTTACCGGCGTCAATGAAGCGACGGCCCGCGTGCTCAGTGCAAACGGCTGCGAAATAGTTGTTCCGAGATCTCAAGGCTGTTGTTCTGCCTTGCCTGAGCATCAGGGCGAAACGGCCCAAGCCCAGGCGCTGGCTCGTCAGATGATCGACAGCTTTGAAGGCACAAACGTTGACTATGTGATTATCAACGCAGCGGGCTGCGGCCACACATTGAAAGAATACGGCCACATTTTGGCCAATGATCCGGTTTATGCCGAGCGCGCCAAAGCTTTTGCCACCAAGGTGCGCGATGTCCAAGAATTTCTCGCTGAAGTTGGGATTACCGCTGAGCTACAGCCCTTGCAAGATGAGCCTTTAGTTACGGTTTACCAAGACGCCTGCCATCTTCTCCACGGTCAAAAGATCAGCCGCCAGCCTCGCGAGCTGCTTCAGCAAATTCCGGGTCTGACGCTGCGCGAACCGCTCGATGCGGCGCTGTGCTGTGGCAGCGCGGGCGTGTATAACATGCTTCAGCCGGAGATCGCCCAGACGCTCGGGCAAATGAAAGTAACTAACCTACTCAACACAGGAGCGGCGCTGATTGCATCATCGAATCCAGGCTGTTCTTTGCAGATCAAACAATCACTGGAAGGGCAAGGTAAGCAAATCGATCTCAAGCACCCGATGCAGCTATTGGATATGTCGATTCGAGGAGAGAAACTCTCCTAAGCATCTCAAGCACTCTTCAAGAAACAACATGAGCTGTTCTATCATCGACATTAATCAGATGGACAAACGGGAATTTGTAGCGCGGTTGGGGGCTGTCTTTGAAGAAACACCCGCAATCGCTGAGCAAACTTGGGCCGCTAGACCCTTTTCAGATATATCGGCGCTGCATAGCCAAATGGTTGCTGTCGTCGAGAAAATGTCAGGCTCCGAGCAGCTTGACTTGATCCGGGCTCACCCTGAGTTAGCAGCGCGATCGCCGATGGCCGAAGCCTCTGTGCAAGAGCAGGCCAGTACGGGGCTCAATCAGCTCAGCCCACAAGAGTACGAGCGCTTTCAGAGCTTAAACAGCGCTTACAAAGAGAAGTTTGGATTTCCTTTTGTGATGGCGGTCAAAGGGCATGATAAGAACAGCATTTTAGCGATGTTTGGACAACGGCTGGAGAATGGGAAAGAGGAGGAGAGGGCGCGATCGCTCGCTGAAATCTACAAAATTGCCCGATTTCGCTTAGAAGATCTGATTGACTAGGCACTAGAGAGTCCTTGAGATCTCTAAAATATGCTTTTCTGTCGCTTCATCAGCGGGAAATAAACACTCTAATCTCAGCTCTTGAAGGGTAATGTCATAGGGCGTGCCGAGAGTGGTGATCGTCGTGAAAAAGCTGAGGTAGTGATCGTTTTTAACAAAGTCCACTGTTAGCAATGGCAGCTGCCAACTGTCTGAAACAGGAGACTGCCATAGAGACGCGACCTCCGGATAGGTCAACAACTCATCGAACAGCGATTGAGACTGCTCGTTTTCGGCTTCACAACTCTCTCGATACACGCGGTGCATAACCTGTGTGGTCACTGACTCCCAGTTACTGATAAAGGGTCTTAAACCCTCAGGATGCAGCATTAACTTCATCAAGTTCGGCTGACTCTGGAGTTCGAGAGGGACCGCTTTTCCTGCCAGTAACCAAGCTATCAGCTGCGCAGCGCCCTGATTGATCTTAATCTGGTTCCAGTATCGATCCATCACCAAAGCGGGATAGGGCTCTTGCTGGCGGAGCATGAAGTCTATCGCTCGGCGAATCGGGGCGACCTCTGGTGCGCCCAGGTCAAATTCTGAATAGGTGGGAGCAAATCCTGCGGCGCTCAGCATTTGGTTGCGCTGGCGCAAAGGCACATCGAGCGCAGCTGCTAAGGTCACTACCATGTCGCGGCTAGGATGCGATCGCCCAGACTCAATAAAGCTGATATGCCGCTGAGAGACATTGCTGGTCATCGAGAGCGCTAGCTGGCTCAGGTTTCTTTGCGATCGCCAATGCTTAAGCAGCCGTCCAAAATCATTATCAGTACTGGCTGTTGAAGAGGTCATCTGAAAACACACCGAGAAACTAGCTATAGCTCATGATTACCTCTAAGGTAATTGATTTGATTATCCCTGCTCGACACAATTGAGCTATTGACACAAACCGTCAATGACGAACATCTTCAAAAAAGTTACACAGGAAATCTTAACGATGAGCATAGCCAAATCCAAGCCAACAGAGCAAACGCCGCTTACGTTTTTTTATTTGGTTTTCAGTATTCTTAGCGCAATTATCGCGTGGGGAATTTTCTCTCAGTTTCTCCTCTCCGGTGATGCCGCTATCAGCACCTTCTTTCAACAGTCCTTTGCAACCCCTATTTCGACGCTCTGGGTCAGCGATGTCATTATCTCTGCGGTTATCTTCTTTCCCTTTGCTTACAAAGAGCTCAACCGTTTAGATGCCTCACCTAAGTGGCTCATACTCTACATAGCCACCCTCTTTTCTATCGGTCTTTGCTTCTCTCTAGCGCTATTTTTCTATCAGCGAGAGAAATGGCTAAGCCGCTCTCACACGGTTAAAGGGCAACCATGAAAGTCCTCAAAAGCCCTTGTCAACCATTCACGAAAAACCTGCTTTTTCAGCTAGGCTTCTCGACACTAATCACTCACGAACTAGATGCCGTAGCCCAATCAGAGTGGAAAATACTGTTTGTATTGAGAAGCCTCAGCGAGCCGATTGCAGCGTCTACATTCGTCGCGATGCATGTTCCGCTAGTCGCCATTCTTTTGTATCTCACCCACCACAAATCCTTGAGCATCCAGTACTGGTCGCGAACGTTAGTTGCTCTCTTTTTAGTGGTTCATGCTGGACTTCATAAACGACTGGAATGGCAGCACTCTCCCAACTACACCTTTGACTCGTGGCTGTCTGTTGGTTTGATTATGAGCAGTGGCATCCTTGGGTTTATTTACCTCGTTGTTCAGGGGCTGGACACAAAGAAAGACTCTCTCGAATAGACTGCTCTAACGGCGCGCACCGGGCAAGAAAATGTTCAACAGCAACGCGCAGAGCCCACCTGTAGAGATGCCTGAAGAAAAGATACTCTGAGCCAGCGGAGGTAGGCCCGTCAGCAAATCTGGCGCAAAGGTAACGCCTAAACCCAGCCCTAGAGATGTCGCGAGAATCAGCGTTTCGCGTCTGCCAATTTCAATCGTGGAAATAATCTTCAGGCCAGCGGCGGCAACACTGCCGAACATAATCATTGTGGCACCGCCTAGCACGGCCTGAGGGATCGCTTGCAGCACACCACCGATAACCGGAAACAATCCGAGCAGCACAAAAATACCTGCAATAAAATAACCCACGTAGCGACTGCCAATGCCCGTCAGCTGAATCACGCCGTTGTTTTGGCTAAAAGTCGTATTTGGAAAAGCGTTAAAAACCGCTGCAATAAAAGAATTTATTCCATCGCCCAGCACACCACCGCGAATGCGATCAAAATAGACTTTACCTTTAATCGGCTGACCTGTAACTACAGACGTTGCCGTCAGATCGCCAATAGATTCAATTGTGGTAATTAGATAGAGAAAGGCAAACGGAATAAACGCTGAGAAGCTAAATCCAAACCCATAGCGAAATGGCTGCGGCAGCGAGAACAACGACATTTCGCTCAGGCCGCTCAAATCAACAATTCCAAGAAACAATCCTAAGATGTAGCCGACAATTAGGCCAATGGCGATAGAGCCCATTCGCAAGAACGTATTGTTCAAGCTGTTGAGAATGACGATAATCGCCAGCACCAGCAGCGCGAGAAATATGTTCTGAGCGCTGCCGAAGGTTTCATTTTGTTGCGCAATCACGCCACCACCCATTGCCAAAGCGCCCGCGTTAATCAGCGTTAGGCCAATCAGCATGACAACAGTACCTGTTACTAGCGGAGTAATTACCCGACTAATCACTTCTAGAAACTGGCTGAATATCATCTCAATAAAAGAGCCCAACAGACACATCCCAAAGATGATTCCAAGCGCCTGAGCAGGTGTAGAACCGCCCGCTGTCGCCGCTGCACCAGCAGCGATAATGGGGCCAATAAACGCAAAGCTAGTACCCTGGATACTCAAGAGCCCTGAGCCAACAGGGCCGATTCGCTTCGCCTGAATAAAGGTGGCAATGCCAGAGACAAACAGAGCCATGCTAACGAGATAAGCCTGGTCTTGAGGCTCTAGTCCTAAGGATCCGCCAATAATTAGCGAAGGGGTAATAATACCAATAAAGCTAGCCAGTACGTGCTGCACCGCTGCAAACAGAGATTCTCTCAGCGGGGGCCTGTCTTCGAGGTTGTAAATTAAATCTGTTGGCATCGCAACAGCCGGATCTGGCGGCAGATCGGCGACTGTCTCGTTCGGATCATTAATGAATTTATCGGACTCTGTCATGGGCATTGATCGTTCCTCGGCTAGTTGCGTCGTAGTACGACACTCCTGTGCTGGTTTCAGTATTCGTGTAAACACTCATATAGATTGTGATAACTGATACAATCCCCCCTTTTCTTCCCTGTTAGCTTGAAGCGAAGTCAAAGACTTCAAGGTGTGTGAGGAATAGTAATGTCCGAGAGGAGAATCGTCTGCGGGGCTAAAAAGCGCCCTATTTTTTTATGTCAATTATTGTTAAAAGTTAGCTTAGTTAGCATCAGCGCTTACTTGGGTCTTTTTCAAGATAAGGCTGTTGCGGCTGAAGGGGCGATCGCAGACACTCCAGATTTTCTCTACTCTGATGAGCGCATCAAATCTAAGAGTATTAAACTTGAAGGTATTGAATTTGAAGGTATTGAATCTGAAAGTCTCGAACCTGAAAGTTTTGGGCCTGAAAGTCTCGAACAATTAGGAATTACGCAGGTCGCTTCAGAACAAATTGCTTCAGAACAAACCACTTCAGAACAAGCCATTTCAGAAACATCTCTATTCAATCTTCTAGGAACCAGTAGCCTTACCCCTGAAGAGCGAGTCTCTGACAGCCCAGCTTCTGAAGCGTTAGAAGGCTCTGTTGATCTCGCTCAGGTGACTAGCGTCTCAGAGCTGTCGGACGTACAACCGGGCGATTGGGCCTTTACTGCGCTGCAGCGGCTAGTCGAGGAATATGGCTGTCTAGAGGGGTATCCAGACAGTAGCTATCGAGGAGATCGCGCCCTGACTCGCTACGAATTTGCCGCAGGCTTAAACGCTTGCCTTGACGTTGTTATCCAACTCATCGGCACCGACGATTTTGACAGCGTTCGCCGACTGCAAGAAGAATTTGCAGCTGAGCTAGCGGCAGTGCGATCGCAGCTAGACACCCTAGAAACCGACGTTGCCGAGCTAGACGCCAACCAGTTCTCAACGACCACAAAGCTCAGCGTTCAGCTATTCACTCATCTCAATGGGGCCACCGCTAGCGGCGATGTGCTAGCCGAAGGAAACAGTATCTTTGTTCCCGCCCGTGGCCCTAACAATCAGCCGGTTGTTCGCACCCTTGATGAAGACCCTGCCATTACCTTTAGCTATCTAAGCTGGATAAATCTAACCACCTCCTTTACCGGACAAGACCAGCTACAGCTACAGCTTGTCGCTGGCGATGGCCGCGGCTCCGCCAACTTTTACGGCTCAGCGGGTCTCTTCAATACCTTTGGAACCCCCTTCACAGTCCAAACAGGTTCACGGATAGAAGATAGCCTGGGCTTTCGCGAAGTATTTTATTCCTTTCCTGTCGGCGATCAGCTCTCGCTGACAATTGGCCCCAAAATCAACTGGTATCGCCATTTTGACAACAACCGCTTCACCTTTTTAGTCACCGGGGCCAACAGCTTCAACTCCAGCGGCGGGACGCAGGTCAACGCGGTAGATCGAGGCTCAGGAATCGTCGCGGAGTGGGACATCGCCAACTGGCTAGACTTGCGAGTAGGCTACCTCGCTGAGGCCAACGAATTTTTGCCAGGTCTAAGTAGCTCTACTCGCAATGGGTTATTTGATGGGACCACAACGCTTACTGGGCAAGTCGGTGTCTACCCTGCCAAAGATCTCAATCTCAGATTTCTCTACACCCGCACAAATCTAGAACCGAACACCGCTGGGTTTGTCGGCGGTGCGATTAGCGAGCCAATTTACGGCTTTGCCGACGATGGGTTTGGCGGACCCTTGCGGATAGCAACAGCCGATACGTTTTTGTTTAATTTTGACTGGCTAGTCACCCAAGGAATCGGGCTATTTGGCCGCTACAGCTACGGCAGCACTGATGTCTACCCTGTCTCGGATGCCCTGCCAGACGGTCGGATCAACGCGCAGTCTGTTCAGTTGGGGCTGGCTTTCCCTGACTTGCTCAAGCAAGGCGCACTTGCAACAATCTCTTACGTTCAGCCCTTTGAAGTACTCGATGGAGAAGACTTTTTAATCTCAGGCAGCGGCGATGGGGCAACCCAGAGGGAGCTAGAAGTCTCCTATCGCTATCCGTTCAGCCCTAATTTTGCACTGGTTCCGTCAGTCTACTGGATTCAAAACGTCAATAATTTTGGTGACAACCCAGATGTCTACGTCTTCAATTTGCAAACACAGTTCTCTTTCTAGGGTTGTCCTTATACTATTGAGAGCGTAAAGGTTTAGTACCGGACAAACCGTTTCTATTGTTCTTATGGAAAATCTCAAAGTAATTGTCGTCGGTGCCGGGATGGGTGGCCTGACGACTGCCCTGGCCATGAAAAAGGCGGGCTATCAGATGGAAATCTATGATCGGGTGCGAGAGCTGCGTCCAGCCGGAGCGGGCATTTCGCTATGGTCTAACGGGGTAAAGGTACTAAATCGCCTCGGCTTAGGCACTGAGATTGCTCGCATTGGGGGACCGATGGAGAAGATGGCCTACTACAGTAAAACAGGCGAGCTGCTGACCGGCTTTAGCCTATCGCCCTTGGTAGAGCGCGTTGGGCAAGCGCCGTATCCAGTGGCTCGCACAGATTTGCAGCAGATGCTGTTAGACGCGGTGGGCGCAGATCAGGTGCAGCTCAACAAGCGCTGTGTGGCGATCGAGCAAACGGCGGATAAAGCGATCGCAATTTTTGAAGACGGCCACCGAGCGGAAGGTGACTTAGTCGTCGGCGCAGATGGCACGCACTCGATTATTCGCGCGCATATTCTGGGCCAGCCGACCGAGCGGCGCTATGTAGGCTATGTCAACTGGAATGGCTTGGTGCCCGCTAGTGACGAACTGGCTGAGCGCAATAGCTGGGATATTTACGTCGGCAATCATCAGCGGGCGTCTTTGATGCCAGTGGGGGGCGATCGCTTCTATTTCTTTTTCGACGTCCCACTGACAAAAGGCACAGAAAACAATTCAGCCCACTACCGCCAAGAGCTCTCTAATCACTTCGCAGGCTGGGCCAAACCCGTCCAAGCGCTGATCGAGCAGCTCGATCCTGAACGGACCAATCGCGTCGAAATCCATGATATCGAGCCCTTAGAAACCCTAGTCAAAGGCCGCGTTGCCTTAATTGGCGATGCCGCCCACAGTACTGCGCCTGACTTGGGTCAAGGTGGCTGTCAGGCGATGGAAGATGCCTGGACACTGACCAACTATCTGCTGACCACCAACCTCGGCGTGGCCGACGCCTTACAGCGCTACGAAGCCAGCCGTAAAGAGCGCGTCGCAGACGTGGTACTCAAAGCCCGCAAACGTTCTAACGTGACCCACGGCAAAGAACCTGAAAAAACCCAGCAGTGGTACGAAGAGCTCGCTCACGAAGACGGTGTCACCATTATGAACGCGATTTCTGAGACCATTTTGCTAGGGCCTATGCAGTAACGCCATGAGTCAAACCCCCACTGGCAAGCTCACCACCCATGTTTTAGACACTGCCAGCGGTAGCCCAGCCGCGGGTATGAGCATCGAGCTATGGCAAATAACCTCAGATGGCCCGCAGCGCCTATCGACTCAGCTCACAAACGCAGATGGCCGCACCGATCATCCCTGCCTCGCTGCCGACACCATGATTGCCGGCACTTATGAGCTGCGCTTTGCCGTAGGCGATTACTTTGCCAAGACGCAAACCTCGCTGCCCGATCCGCCGTTTTTAGACTGCGTACCAATCCGCTTTGGCATCGCCGATCCCACCGCGCACTACCATGTGCCCCTACTCGTATCGCCTTGGTCTTACAGCACCTATCGCGGCAGCTAGTAAGTTGCAGTTATCCTTACCGGAGCAAGGGTTGAGCTTAGCCGCCCGAGGAGCGTTTCGTCATAGACACATCAACTCACATAGACTCAGCGCTGGAGCAATCCATTGATTAGGCCACTGAGCGGTGATAGCACTGTGATGACGAGCAAGCCCCTATAATTAGCAGAACAGACGAAAGAATCTTCTCTCTTTATTGGACGGCTATGCTCTCTCCCGAACAGTTTTTTCAGGCGACCGGCTGGTTCGCGATCGGTACGTTAGCCTTTGGCGCACTCACGGCGATCGCGTTTCTATTAAAGTGGGGGATTCGTTTTCGACTGGTGGGCGCAACGGGCTTTATGGGCGTACTCACGGTTGGTCTGTTCAGTTTGAGCTTTCAACCGCTAACCCAGACGGTGATTCCAGGTGCGGTACCGTATAACACGGTGTTTGACTCAGGCGCGGCACAAATTGTGATTACAGTCCCTCCGTCTATTAACGAAACTGAGCTGAAGGCAACGCTACAGCAGGCGGCTAGTAACTTACTCAAGCCCAGCCGGATCGGTGGGGCAGGGCGAGCGACACCCATTATCAGAGCACGAGCGATTGTGCATAATGAGGGGGCATCTGAGCTGGTGTATGTGGGTCAGGTGAAGCCGGGTAGTGGCCCTGAGCCAGAGGCGCGATCGCCCCAAGTAGAGATCTATCCTGACCAGCTAGCAAAGATCAATCGCGCTGCGTCATAATTTGAGATCTAAAGCGTCTCGAATATCAGAAGCTTGAATATTGCAGTAGGCATCTCTCATGGCCGCATCCACCTTTCCCATATTGAATATTGCGCCAGCCCAAGTCATTCGGGGTCAGGGTGTGCTGGCCCAGAGCGAGCCTTTATTCGCACAGTTGGGTGAGCGGCCCTTGATCGTAGGCGGCGATCGCTCACTCGCAGCGGCCCTACCGTTTTTATCTGCGCCCCTAGCCACGCTGAACACCGCCACCGCCACCTATCAAAAAGATTGCAGCGAAGCCTCACTTGCAGCGCTACACACAGCGGCAGATCATCACAGCGCTGACTGTATTGTTGGCGTGGGCGGCGGCAAAGCACTTGATGCGGCTAAGCTGCTTGCCCATCAGTGCCAGCTACCGATTGCCACAGTCCCTACCTCAGCCGCTACCTGCGCAGGCTGGACAGCCCTGTCAAATGTCTATTCTGAGCAGGGGGCCTTTCTGTACGATGTCGGCTTGACCCGCTGCCCAGAGATGATCGTGCTGGACTACGATCTGGTGGCCACCGCGCCACAGCGGACGTTGGTGGCTGGGATTGGCGATGCGATCGCCAAGTGGTACGAAGCTTCGCTCAGCAGTGGCCACTCCACCCACACCCTGATTATCGGCGCAGTGCAGCAAGCGAGGGTGCTGCGCGATATTTTGTTTCAAAAGTCAGCAGCGGCGCTAGAAAATCCGGGCGGAGACGACTGGCGAGAAGTCGTAGATGCAACTGTGTTGATGGCGGGCGTAATTGGCGGGATGGGTGGGGCTCAGTGCCGAACAGTTGCCGCCCATGCGGTGCACAATGGGCTGACCCATGTGGCGGCTCACGGAACGCTGCACGGCGAAAAAGTAGCCTATGGCATTTTGGTGCAGCTGCGGCTAGAAGAAATGATGGAATCGGGCAATGCGCTGGCTGCGACAGCCCGCCAGCAGCTCTTAGCGTTTTACGCTCAGCTAGGACTGCCCCAGTCTCTAGCAGATATGGGCATGGATACCCTGAGCCTCGCTCAGCTACAGCAGGCCGCAACGGTCGCTTGCCAGAAAGATTCAGATATTCATCGCCTTCCTTTTCCCGTGCTAGTTGATCAGCTAATGGCGGCAATGGTGTCTACGACCGTACCAATAAAGAGATCGGTGGCACCGACTGCGAAACGGCCAGCCGCCAAAAAAGTGAGCTCACGCCGCTAAAACACTGCCCGATCAGGCTCAGAAAATTCAGTCATTCCTGCTACCCTATTTGTCTGGTCTGTTTGTTTGGCTGGTTGATCTGGCCTATTTATTCAGATCAATTAGCTGACGGTGATAACGCTGTCGCAGCAGCCTGCGGTCACTCCTTCACTCACTTTTTGAAAGCCTCTAGAGGTAGCCCCAATGACTTTAGATTGGTTGAAACCTGCCAAAAGGCTGGGTTCACTGCCCCCTTACGTATTTGCCCGCTTAGATGAGCTAAAGGCAAATGCAAGAGCAGAAGGGATCGATCTGATTGATCTGGGTATGGGAAATCCAGGCGGGCCAGCGCCAGCACCTGTGATAGAAGCCGCGATCGCCGCCATTAGCGATCCGGCTCACCACGGCTATCCCCCTTTTGAGGGTACCGCTAGCTTTCGTCAAACCATTACCCGCTGGTATCATCAGCGCTATGGCGTCACGCTTGATCCCGACGGCGAAGCGCTGCCGCTGATGGGCTCCAAAGAGGGGCTAGGACACTTGGCAATGGCCTATATCGATCCGGGTGATGTGGTGCTCGTGCCAACGCCGTCCTACCCAGCGCACTTTCGTGGACCCGCGATCGCCGGTGCGGACATTCACAGCATTCCACTCAGGGCCGAAAACGACTGGGTGCTCGATCTGAGCGATATTCCAGAAGATCTCGCCAAACGAGCCAAGGTGCTGTATTTCAACTATCCTAACAATCCAACTGGCGCGGTTGCCCCTAGAGAATTTTTTGAAGAGATTGTGGCGTTTGGCCACCGGCATCAAATATTGCTAATTCACGATCTTTGCTATGCAGAGCTAGCCTTCGATGGCTACCAGCCGACAAGTCTGCTAGAAATTCCAGGCGCAAAGGATATTAGCGTGGAGTTTCACACCCTTTCAAAAACCTACAACATGGCGGGCTGGCGGGTGGGCTTCGTCGTCGGCAATCGCCATGTTATCCAAGGGTTGCGGACCTTAAAAACAAACCTGGACTACGGTATTTTTTCGGCCTTGCAAAAAGCTGCAGAAACAGCCTTGCAGCTACCCGATGACTATTTAGATGAAGTGCAAAACCGCTATCGCACTCGCCGCGATTTTCTGATTAATGAACTCGCCACGCTGGGATGGAATGTCGCTAAGCCAGTGGCCGCTATGTATCTTTGGGTCGCCTGTCCACCAGGAATTAGCGCTGCTGATTTTGCCTTTTTACTCTTGCAAAAGACAGGCGTTGTAGTGACCCCTGGAACCGCGTTTGGCGAAGGCGGTGAAGGCTATGTGCGGATTAGCTTGATTGAGGAGTGCGATCGCCTAGGAGAAGCCGTCGAAAGGCTCAGACGCGCCAACATCCGCTACAGCAACGTGCCTGTTGAAGTTTAGGCGGCATGATGAGCCAAAGAGCGAGAGATTTCGAGACGTAGGGACTGTGGTTTTCCAGCCATCACCATCTCAGACGGCGGCACTTCAAACGGTGCGTCATCGGACGGTTCATCATCGGATGGTGCTGACACAAGACTGTCTAAGTGGGCCAAATGTGCATCCTTCGCTTCGTCTAGCTGTGCCTGTGTCAGATCAAAGCTAGTGGCTAAATCAGCTTCAGCAACACAGGCATCAACCAAAACGGCATGGGTTAACAGCGCATCTTTGAGGTCAGCTTTTTGCAGATGAGCACCCGTGAAATTGGCATTGCTGAGATCGCTCTGGGCCAAATAGGCTTGTTCCAGAACCGCACCCGACAAATCTGCCTTATGGAGATTGGCCCCGATCAGCAAAGCGCGGGTGAGGTCAGCCTGCCGCAGATCAGCATCTTGAAAGTCAGCATCGTAAAGATAGGTATGACTTAGCTTTGCCCCGCGCAAATTAGCCCGGCACAGGTTGATATTCTCTAGGTGCAGCTTGCTTAAGTCAGTATTTTGCAGATTAGGAACGATCAGCGGTTCAGAGGCGCGCCATTGATTCCAGATGGAAACGCCTAGCTTCAAAATGTCAAAATGCGTTGCAGTTGCCGTCGTATCCATAGTTGCTCCGATCTTTTCAGCTTCGTTAGTTCCATAAAAGGCGCGTTGGAACTGCCGCAGTCTGTACTCAACTTAAGCGTTCCCTCGTCGAGAGAGTGTTTCAAATTGAACTTATTTCTAAAAAGATTCAATAAAGCTGGCGATCGCAACCTATAGACGACTTCAATACTACGGGTCTAATCCGCTGGCTTCACCACCGGCTTCACCACTGGCCTCATCACTGGCCTAAAAATGAAAAACTCATGCCCGGATAGCTCACGCTAGACCAAGTCGTCCACACAAATACTACAATCGCCGTCAGCGCCAGCAGCCCTTCGAGCAAGTTTCCAATCAGTGAGCTAACCACCACCGCTAGACTCACCTTGCTAGAGAGCTTGATTCTCTCGGCCACTTCTAGCTCCTTTCGATAGAGAAACTCGCCAACAAAAGCGCCCAGCATCGTACCCAGCAAAATGCCGATAAGCGGGCCTCCGACAGGCAAGGCAGGCAGCAAACCCAAAAAGCCGATTACCAGGCCGACCACTGCCCCAATTTGCCCCCAGCTGCTCGCCCCCACTCGCCTAGCGCCTAAATAAGTAGCTAAATAGCTAATGCCAAGGCTCAAAACAAGCGCCACAACTGCGGTGCCCAGTGCCCAGCTAGTACCGGCAAACCCGGTCACCAGTGCCCAAACCAAAACAGCGATCGCAATCAGGCTAATACCTGGCAGGGCAGGGACAAAAGCGCCGACAAGACCAACGAGCATCAGAGCGATCAACAGCCAGTAGAGAATAAAGAGAGCCATGATAATTACTGAGTCAGTGCGCGAAGAAACTGCTGAAGGTCTGCGAAAATACCTTTTTTGCGGCCCTTTATTTTGGCCGCTCTGGGCTCACCGGAGTCGGATTCCTCTGCAGCGTTCGAGTTGGTATCACCTACTAGAATACGGTCAATGTCTTCACCGGAAGGGCGCTGGGGCAGATCGCTGAGCCGTTCGTATTCCTCCGGTGCCGTCTCTCTCCAAATTTGCCAAGGGCTAGGGTAGCAGCGATAGACAGCGGCCTCTTCCATTGGCCGTAAATAATAGCAAGTCTCGATTTGGCTGAGGAAGCGCTCTCTGAGCTGTCGGGCAGCGTAGCCAATGCCCACAATAGCCACATCTTCCAGTTGGGGATTAAGCAAGATCACAGGGCGGTCGAGGGCGGCATTGCAGAGCGCCTCAACCATGTGCACTTCAATGGAGGAGGGATTGACGATTAGATAGATATCGTCGTCTTCTTCTACAGGATCGGCCAGTTCACCCAAACCACGAATAGTGAAGTCAGGATCACCCCAATCGCGACGGGCGAGGGCCGCTGCACCCGCATCGGGAAACAGTACTTTAAACTGCTGCCCCTGAAAAATTTCTAAGAACTGCTGGGCAATCGGCTGGTGCTTGAGTTCAGGAATGGCCATTTCAACCTGAATGCGAGTGATCCCAGCTTGGAGCGCAGCCTGCACGGCGCTCATGGCTTGCTCGGTCGCTTCAGGCAGGCTTTTAGGAATGGTAGAGGGCATAGAGTAAAAGGAGTAAAGGAAGTGAAGGGGGTGAAGGGGTTGGCGTGAGAGGATTATAGCGGCGTGCGGATGCATTCGCACATCGGCTTGGTGCGTGTTCTCTTCAGACTTGCAGGGCAGGTGTGGCCGGTAGGATACGTGCGAGGATCTGCTTGAGGACTAGGGCGCTCCAATCGACATCGGCTTCGCTGGTGTGACGGCCCAGGGTAAGGCGAATGCCGCTGGTGGCAGCGCGATCGCCATAGCCCATCGCCTGCAAAATCGGGCTAGGACTCAGCTGACCGCTATGACAGGCCGAGCCCGCACTAACGCCAATACCGGCTAGATTCATCTGGCGCACGAGGGCTTTGCCAGTGAGTTCACCTTTGGGCAAGCAAAAGCTGATGTGGTGAGGCAGGCGGTGGCGAGGATGGCCGGTGGGAACCAGTTCAGGCACATCGGCGAGCTGAGCAAAGAGGCGATCGCGCAGATGAATTAGCCGTAGTGTTTCAGTCGGCATCTCTTGCGCCGCTAGCTCAGCTGCAATCCCAAAGCCCACAATATTGGGAATGGCCTGGGTGCCGGAGCGCAATCCCTGCTCCTGCCCGCCACCGTGGATAATGGCCGTCGGCAGAGGCGTCCCTGGCTTGATGTAGAGTGCGCCTGCGCCTTGAGGGCCGTAGATTTTGTGGCTAGAGAGAGAAAGCAGATCGACTGGGAGCTGCTGGACATCTATGGGGAGGCGACCGGCCACCTGGACAGCATCGGTATGGAAGAGCACGCCGTGCGCTTGAGCGATCGCCCCGAGCTCAGCAATCGGCTGCAAGGTCCCAACCTCGCTTTGGCCATAGATGATAGAAACGAGAACAGTATTGTCTTGAAGGGCATCACGGAGCTGCTCAGGGTTGAGTGCGCCGCGCTTATCTACTGGCAGGCGTGTTACCTGCCAGCCTTGGGCTTCTAGCTGGCGAGCGGGTTCTGCAACCGCCGAATGCTCGACGGCTGAAAGAATCAGATGCCTTGGCCCAGCAAATCTACCGGAGAGGTGCTCTGCATGATGGGCTGTTCCCAAAACCGCTAAGTTATCAGCTTCGCTGCCACCAGCGGTAAAGACAATGCTCTGGGCAGTCGGAGCGTTGATCAAACTGGCCACCTGCATCCGGGCACGCTCTAGCGCGATCGCCGCCCGATTGCCCCACTCATGCAGACTAGACGCATTGCCCCAGTGCGCTTCCATGGCCGAGTGCATCGCGGCGATCGCCTCGGGCCGAGTAGGCGTCGTTGCGCTGTAGTCCAGATATATCTGCATGATGACGGAAAAGATGCGGGAGAGCGTTCAGATACTTTCCAGGATATCGTCCAGCGGTTGGGCTGTGTGAGAGACCTCTAATCGGAGCAACCTCACCACAGCACCGAAACAACTTTCACAGCAGCGGCTGGATGCGAGCGATCGCCGTTTTGATCTCGGCTTCATTAATCGCACCAAAGCCAAAAATAAACTCGCTGTTAACGGGTTTCAGGGGAGGAACATCGTGAGGCTGATCTTCAGGCGAGTGTGGTGGATGCCAGTAGTATGGCCGCGTGCTAAAAAGACTCACCCCTTGCACGCGGGCTTGCTCAATCACATTGGGGACGCTTTTCTGGCTAGGTAAGCGGGCCACCACATGCAGCCCAGCCTCATCGCCTAAAATTTCAGCCGATTGCCTCATTCCACCATTCAGCGTTTTCGCGTTCTCGGAAATGTTTTTTAGCTCACTTACTAGCACTTGCCGCCGCCCTTCATAGACGGTGCGCATCCGTCTGATGTGCTTAGCCAAATGGCCTTCACCGATAAAATCAGCTAGCGCAAAGTGATCAATTAGCGCGCCTTGGCGATCGCACAGCCACTTAGCCCGCTGAAAGAGCGGGATTAAAGGCACTGGCAAGACTACATAGCCAATCCGCAATCCAGGAAACATCAGCTTGGAAAACGTGCCCATGTAGAGAACGCGATCGCTCGTATCGAGTCCTTGGAGCGCCGGTATCGGTCTACCGCTATAGCGAAACTCGCTGTCGTAGTCGTCTTCAATAATCAGCGCATTGTTTTGCTGCGCCCACTGCAACAGCGCCAGCCGCCGGGACAATGACATCAATACGCCTGTGGGAAACTGGTGGGAAGGCGTCACATAGACCAGTTTTGGCGACAGCTTTGGCGGTTGCTTTGCGGCTATTTGAACCAGCCCATCGGGCCCATCCATTTTGATCCCTTCTGCATCGACAGCGACGGGTAAAAGAGAGGCCCCACCCGCGCGGAAAATACGCCTGCCACTCAGATAGCCAGGATTTTCTATGGCAATAGCATCTCCCGGATTAATCAACACTCGCATAGCCAAATCAAGCGCTTGCTGAGTGCCATTGGTGATCAAGATTTGCTCAGGCGTGCAGCGAACGGCTCTGACCTGGCTAATGTAGCGGGCAATTTGTTCACGCAATGGAGCGTGACCCGTCGGCGCGGCGCTGTAGTCCATCCACTCGGTGCTGGCGCTGTGATGGCGACTGAGCAGTCGTCGCCACTGCTGAATAGGAAACAAGCTCATATCCGGCAGGCCATAGCGAAAGCTGAGCGGGCAGTCTTTTTCGTAGGTGAAGTCTGCGGTATGGCTGAGGCGATCGCCATAGGTGGAGAGGGCAGGCAGTTCTGGCTGTAGCGGCCCAGTCAAACAGCTAGTCAAACAGCTAGTTAAACAGTCAGTGGGCTCATCTGACGTTCGCTGCTCGGGCAAGGTCAGCAGCTCGTCGGGAATTTGCGCACAGACAAAAGTGCCTGCCCCCTGCCGGGTTTGCAGATAGCCTTCGCTAATGAGCTGATCGTAGCTTTGAGTAACGGTGGTGCGCGAGAGGCCCAGAGATTTGGCGAGCTGACGGCTGGAAGGAAGCTTTTGATGCGATCGCACCCTACCCGTCAAAATGGCCATCCGAATTTGCGCATACACCTGGCGGTACAGCGGCGTTTCAAGCTCGGCTCTCAAATCTAGCGCTAATGCCAATTCCGACATGCTGATACTAAACCTAAATCTCAAAATTGGACTGGTGTAACTGTCTAAAATTGGCTCTTGGAAAAGGCCAATTTACTGACTAATCTATCAGACATGAGAGTTTTACCCCGCGTGAGTGCTCACGCCAACAGCCATGACACAGTTAATCAAAACGCCCAAAAACAAGGTAAAAAGAGTGCCCAAAAGAGGGCAATACGAGTTTGAAACCGTTGCTCAAATTTTAGATGAGGGACTGGTTTGCCACGTAGGCTTTGTAGTGGATGGTCAGCCGTTTGTGATTCCCACCGCCTATGGACGCACTGGCGACAAGGTGTATATCCACGGTGCGAGCGCCAGTCGCATGCTGAAGTCTTTATCCAGCGGGATAGAGGTGTGCCTGACGGTAACGTTGCTCGACGGCCTGGTGCTGGCGCGTTCGGCCTATCACCACTCTATGAACTATCGCTCGGTCGTGCTGTTTGGTACAGCCGAGAAGGTGACCACCGCTGAGGAGAAAATGGCAGCGCTGAAAGCGTTCACAGAGCATGTGATGCCGGGGCGGTGGGATGACGTGCGATCGCCCAGCGCTGCCGAACTTAGCGAGACCTGCGTACTTAGCCTACCGATTGCAGAAGCCTCTGCCAAAGTTCGTACAGGCCCGCCTATCGATAGCCCAGCTGACTATGCCCTACCGATTTGGGCAGGGGTCTTACCGCTGGTAACGACAGCTCATCCGCCGATTGCAGATGCCAAACTACCGGCGGGAATAGAGGTACCTGAAAACGTAGTCCATTATTCTCGCTATTCATAAAAGCATCTCGCTATAAGAACACCCAGATGCAGCGTTACGCACATCTGGGTGTTTTTTCATTGATAGGACTGTTCTAGACCTGACTGCTCTAGACCTTTCAGCGCGATAAGCGAGCGTAATCAGTTTAAGAGGATGCGCCTTCTGGCCGATTGGTCGGCCTGTAGTCATCGTCTCTAGAATTGTCTCTTGTGCTATCTCTAGGCAGATCTATCTTCGGCGCTTCGCTGTAGGGCCGCACGTTCAGCGCGCGCTCGCCGTTAGGCTGCTCACGGCTAGATGAATACGCCCCTGATGGTCTTGAGCCAGCGTTTTCCCCGGCGGGGCGCTCAGGGCGTCTGGCAGAAGGCCGAGACGGGGCAGTATTGGGGCTGGCAGTATCCGGTCGTCTTTCAGAAAAACTCTCTGAACCGTCGGGGTAGCGGGTATCGGTTTGGGGCGTCGGTGGCCGAGCGGGTGGCCGCTGGCCGTAGCGACCATTGCTGTCTGGGTAGCGGTTATCAGCGTAGCGATCAGAGCGCGATCGCTCATCACTCGGCTGCAGCTGACCGACAGGCGCACCATATTCTTCGTAGGGCTGACGCTGGCGGGCACGCTGATTGTTGTAGTCATCAGGCCAGTATTCTTCCTGGGCAGGTCCCATCTGAGGCGCACGCGGGCGATCGCGCAGCGGCACACCGCGATCATCTAGCTCAGCTCGATAGACCCGGCGAGCGCTCTGGCGATTGTCATATCGAGGCTGAGGCGGCGGACGATTGTCACGCGGCAGTAAGGGTTCAGCCCGAGGAACCCGGCTGCGAATATTCTCGATCAGGAGCGTCGTTAGCATACCGGCCATCAGTAGCTGCTGGAATGAAGCCAACAGCTCCATGTCTAAATGCGCCAGCAAGAAGAGGCCAGCGATTAAAAGCAGTACCGCATAAACCTTGTCAGAATCTCGCTCGTAGCCTGGTCTGAACTTTTCTAAAAAGAACAGCACCAATGCCCCGAGAATCAAAATAATTCCGATGAGTAGTGGAACGGGAGTACCGAAATTCACAACCGAGTCCTCTTAAGTGACAGCCGCTGGCTGCCCTTGACAAATAAAGCTTGACAGATTAACCAGTTACAATACATGCACTATAGGCAGATGTCTAGCTGCACACTAGCTTTTTGCATACCAGCTATCTACACACCGATCAGCGCTCTTATTCTAACCTCGGCAGGGTAAGACTGTTCAGCTAGAGCATCGGTTGTTACT
>JBAUIB010000242.1:0-1599 GCA_049680585.1 Phormidesmis sp. | reverse complement strand
TTTCTGAACATACTGCTCTAGCTGCCGCTTGCGATAGCCTGCGCAGTGAATCGGGGCAACTTCCAGCACCTTGGAACCATTCTGGAACACAGAGGCAGCGATCGCATGAATCGGCGCATCCTTCCGCTTCTCTCGCCAGATGTACAGATTGGCGTAGGGCGCTGACGCTTCGGCCACTGGCAACGAAACCGTTTCCACCTGCTCTTCATCCAAAGCTCCGCCTAGAACCTGCTGCTGGTACTGCAACCGCCGCTGTTCATTCAGCCGCTGACGATTGCGGTAATGAGATCGCCTGCGCGGACAGCGCTTTTGATGCCAGCAGCCGTCGCCATTTTTCCCATGCAACTGCCGCGCATCAGTCGCGCTGAGCTGCGCACACTCCACACACTTTTTGCTGATTCGACGAGGCATGAGTACTTATTAAACGATTTTTGGATGTTGACCAGAACAACGATCAGGCTAAACCGCTGCGTATTCTGTGTATTGCCTCATATCAGGAGCCTGAAAACCTAGCACGATATCCTCTTTTTTTACGCCTTGCTCCACCAGTGCTTGAGCAATTCTCATCTCAGTCATGTTTTGCTCAACCCAAATTTTTCCATCTTTAATATCTAAATGCAGCACACAGCCATAGACTCGTCGGTGGCCGTCCCACCCCACATTCATTACCTGGTAATGGTCCTGTTGGGTATCGAAAACGGTATAGCAGTTGATGTCCCCGTTTGATATGGGAGCCGTCGCATAATCATTCAGCAGAGCCTGAATGACATCGCGGTAGGTTGCTAGGGTATCCATTGGACGATGACCTCCTGTGTAGGGTCGTAGATGATTTGCTTGATTTGATAGCGCTCTATCGAAATTTGAGCGAACTCCCGCCTGAAAAAAGTTTCATACGCACCGACGGGAACAGCCAAGTAGAGGACACGGGTCGGATCGCTGATTTCTAAAGCAAGGCGATAGTTCAGAAACTGACCCAGCGCAGCATGGTAATCGGTCAGCGGCGAATCACTCAAGAACGTCTTGATTTCAATCGCTATCTTTTCGCTGCCGCGCTCTGCAGCCAGCAGCTGCTCTGCTCCTAAGTCGATTTCAAATTTAGTACCGCCGACATCCAACCGTAGGGGGTCGTCCGTGATTGCCCACTGCTCTTTTTCCAGCGCCCTCCTCACCACAGCATGAAAGCGGTCTTTTGCGGCCATCGTTTATCTGGGTAAGGCTATCGATCATGAGGGAGCAACTACGTCAGCTTCGGCACCCCTACAGGAATGCGGAAACGCCCCTATCTCTAAGAGCTATGATAACGTATCCAGTCAATATTTATTCGTAGTGTAACTTTTAGTGTAATACAGATAAGTTCACTTATCTGTATTACACCAAAAACTACACTACGAATAAATGTTGACTGGATACGTTATCATATCTCTTAGAGATAGGGGCGTTTCGGCATTCCTGTAGGGGTACCGAAGCTGACGTAGTTGCCCCGTCCTGACGATAGCCTTACCCAAATAAACGATGGCTGCAAAAGACCGCTTTCATGCTGTGGTGAGGAGGGCGCTGGAAAAAGAGCAGTGGGCAATCACGGACGACCCCCTACGGTTG
>JBAUIB010000241.1:0-1738 GCA_049680585.1 Phormidesmis sp. | reverse complement strand
CTGCTCTAGCGCCGCCAGATCGCCGAAGGGCACTTCGATAAACCCAGGTAAAAACGGGCCAAAGCCTGATTTAAAGTGGGTATCTCCGGTCGCCGAGAGTGAGCCCATCGTCAACCCATGATAGCCGCCTTGGCAGTACACAATCTTGCCGCGCCCGGTGGCATAGCGGCTGAATTTGATGGCGGCTTCGACACTTTCTGTACCGGAGTTGGCAAAAAAGATGCGATCTAGTCCTGGTGGAGTCAGCCGCTGCAGCCGCTGGGCTAAAAGGCCAGAGAGCAGCGAGACATCCATCTGTACCAAATTGGGCAAATCTGCTGATAGGACATCTTGCAAAGCGTTAACAACTGTCGGATGGTTGCGCCCGAGTGCGAATACGCCAAACCCACTCAGCAGATCGAGATAGCGATCGCCTTGATCATCAAATAAATAAGCGCCCTCTGCTTTGACGTAGTGGCGATCAAACCCAATCGTCTTGAGCACATTGACCATCTGAGGATTGAGGTACTGCTCGTGCAGCGAGAAATTTTCTGGCTGGCGCTGTTCTATCAGGTCTAGAATGTTCATTGATTTTGAAACAGTGGTCAAAGTCCAGGGCGAATCTCAGTCTATAGGTGTCTCAATCTTATAGAAAACAGTATAGAAGATATCGCGGATCAGGCCATCTGCCGCTTAATTAGCTGAGCAAATACGCCTGGTTGCTTGGCAAGCTCATCGAAGCTGCCTTGCTGCACCACCCGGCCCGCCTTGATCACATAGATGCGATCAGCGCTGCGGATAGTGCTGAGTCGGTGGGCGACCACAATGCGAGTGACGTTGAGCGTATCTAGGCTCTGGCTAACGATTGCCTGAGTGCGGTTATCAAGAGCGCTAGTGGCTTCATCTAGCAACAGAATTTTGGGATTGAGGGCAAGGGCGCGCGCAATCATCAGCCGCTGCCGCTGACCGCCCGAGAGATTGCTGCCGCCTTCACTGATGACGGTGTGCATCTGCATCGGGAAGCTGCGAATATCCTCGGTAAAGCCTGCCATATCGGCAGCTCGCCAGGCGTCATCTAAGGTAATCAGCGCCCCGCCCGAGATATTTTCAAACAAGGAGCCCGCGCTAATCCGACCGTTTTGCAAAACGACACCGAGCTGTCGGCGCACCGCTGAGATATCTAAGCCAGCGATGTCTTGATGGTCGTAGTAAAGGGTGCCGGAATGAGGCGATTCGAAGCCGAGCAGCAGCCGCAGCACCGTAGACTTACCCGAGCCTGAGGGACCGACTAGCGCGATAAACTCTCCAGGATGGGTTTCGATAGTGACATCCTCTAGGATCAGCGGCCCGTCTTCACGATAGCGAAAGCTGACTCTATCGAGACAAATGCGGCCTGTGAGCCTGCCGGGGTCGGATTTTTGCAGGTTAACTTCGGGTTGGGCGGCGAGTATGGGCTGCGATCGCTGCCAAAGCGGAATCACTTCCAATACTTCAATCAACGTCAGGCTCAAGCTAGTCGCCCCGCTGATGAAAATCGCAAACGCCGCGCTAAAGGCCAAAAAGGTGCCGCTAGAGAGCCCTGACATACTGGTCGTATCGACCAGCGTCGTCGCCAACCCAAACAGACCAATCGCAGTGAGCGTGGGCATAGCCGTATTGAAAACATTCACACCGTCTTCTAGCTTTTGCGTACTCAAGTCGAGCTGGAGCTGCTGCCGGTACTTTTGTGCCCACTGAGCAAAAGCTCGCGGTTCAGCGC
>JBAUIB010000240.1:0-12158 GCA_049680585.1 Phormidesmis sp. | reverse complement strand
TTGCGGCCCTGGGTTTTCTGGGGAGCTTTGGCCACTGTGTGGGCATGTGTGGGCCAGTGACGGTGGCCTTTGCCCTCTCGGCTGATCAGCAATCAGCGGCTGAGCGATCGCAGCCTTGGTTTCATCTGTGGTTTCACAGCCTGCTCAATCTAGGCCGGTTGCTCAGCTACGTTTTAGTCGGTGCGGGCATTGGCGCTCTGGGATCGGTGGTATTTGCGGGTGGGCAAATGGCTGGGGTCGGCTCTGCCCTCCGGCGGGGCATCTCCATCTTTACCGGCATCCTGCTCATCTGGTTTGGGCTGTCTCAGGCCAGTCCCAAATTTTTGCCCCCTCTGCCGTTTTTGCACCCGACCCGACAGCAGCAGCTTCACGAGCAGCTCAACCGGGCTATGGGGGCAATTTCTCAGCAGCAGCGCCTCGTGACACCCCTGCTGCTAGGACTGCTGTGGGGACTGATTCCCTGTGGATTTTTGTATGCTGGCCAGCTACGAGCGGCGGCGACGCAAAGCTGGATCGGTGGTGCCGCGGTGATGCTGGCCTTTGGCTTAGGTACATTGCCCGCGATGCTGGCAGTGGGGATTACAACTTCGCTCGTCAGCCCTGAGCGCCGCTCTGAGCTGTTTCGCATGGGCGGCTGGCTCACGGTGGTAATTGGCATATTGCTGCTGGTTCGTACGGGCGATACGATGAGCGACTACAGCGGTCATAGCGCCCTGATATGCCTTGTTTTGGCCTTAATTGCTCGGCCCATTAGTCACCTCTGGGCGGCTCCTTTGCGCTATCGTCGAGTATGGGGAGTGAGTGCGTTTGCCCTCAGCGCATTGCACGTACTGCACATGGCCAGCCATACCTGGCAATGGCAGTTTCGAGCGGTGCAGTTCATGCTATTTCAGCATCAAGTTGGGATCTTGCTGGGCGTTATTGCACTATTGCTAATGCTGCCCGCTGCGCTTACTAGCTTTGATCGCGCTCAAAAGGCGCTGGGCAATCGCTGGCGAAGGCTGCATTTACTCGGCGTGCCGGCTTTTGGGTTAGCTGCTGTTCATACGGTAATGGTCGGCTCTCATTACTGGGGGGCGCTGGCGATAGACTGGCAAAATCAGGCTCAAGTCGTCGGGCTCGTCTTAACGGTAGGGATGGTCTTGGGGCTGCGATCGCGCCCCGTCTGGTCCTGGCTCTCTCTGGAGAAATACTATGCATTCCCAAAAACGGCATCCTCAAAAGCTACCGCTGACGATAGCTGCCACGCTCCTTTGTCTAGCCAGTCCGATTCTTCATAAGGTCAGCGCCGCCCATCAGGTAAAAGTCACGCCAGATGTAGGCGCGACGTTGCACATTGAGCCGAACGATACGCCCAGGGCCGGAGAGGAGGCATTGGCCTGGTTTGCGCTCACCCGCAGCGGTGGTCGGCCCATTGCCCTGTCAGAATGCGACTGCGAGCTGGCTATCTATCAGCAGCAAGATCAGCCGTCCCTCTCAGAGACAACAGCCTCAACAGACTCTCAAACGCCAGATTCCCAAATAGCGCCTGTTCTTACACCTGCCCTTAGCCCAATCACTACTGAGGGCTATGAGGGCATTCCCGGTGCGTCCTTTACCTTCCCAGCTGTGGGTATATACAGCCTTGTACTCAGCGGCGCACCTAAGCAAGCTGACAGTTTCGACGATTTTACGCTGGCTTTTGATGTGACAGTGGCCGCCGGACAAGCCAGCTCTGCTGAGCAAACCAGTCCTACTGAGCAAACCAGCTTTCAAATGCCCCAGCAAGGCAATACGACGAATGCGCCTTCCCCATTGCTCAAGTGGATTGCGCTAGGGATGGGGGGCGCTATCGTAATTGGGGTTGCGGCTGTGTTTGTGCAGCGATCGCAGCAAAAGCCATAATGTCCATATCATAGAGAGAGACGTCTGAGAAGCTGCGATGACTTTCACCAAACCGCCTCGCCAATCGCTCAAAACAACATGGCCGAACAAGGCAGCCATGCCGACCATGTATGATTTGCCCAGCGAAGATCCAGAGGAGCCCGGCTTGCCAGACGAATTTCATGACTTTCAGCCGGAGCTTTTGAGCGAGACCTTTCGGCTACAGGACTATGCCTCAGACAATATATTCACCGCCGCTGACTTAAATCTGTATTACGATCCGACTCACGCTAACTGGTATAAACGGCCTGACTGGTTCGCTGCCATCGGCATCTCTCGCTTCTATCGCGGTGAGGGCATAGAGAGTAAGCTCCTCAAGAGTGGTGACCTGCGCCTGAGCTACGTTATCTGGCAGGAAGAAGTGAGCCCGTTTGTCGTCGTAGAGCTGATCTCCCCCGGCACCGAAAACGAAGATTTTGGTCGCAGCGTGCGTCAGCCAGGCAAGCCCCCTACCAAGTGGAGCGTTTACGAAGAAATTCTCCAAATTCCTTACTACGTCATCTATGACCGCTATACCGATAGACTCAACGGCTTTCACCTAACCGATGGCCGATACCAGCCAATCCCGATTGGCTCCGAGAACAAGATTTGGATTCCTGAAATCAATGCGGGCCTAGGAATGTGGCAGGGGCGCTTTAAGCGCTCTACCCGAAATTGGCTGCGCTGGTATGACTCCAGTGGGAATTGGTTACTTACCCTTGAAGAAGAAAATGAGCAAAGAGCGCAGCAGGCTCAACGAGAAGCGCAGCAGGCTCAACGAGAAACGCAGCAGGCTCAACGAGAAACGCAGCAGGTGCAACAAGAAAATGAGCGATTGAGAGCGAAACTCAAAGCGCTAGGGGTCGATATCAACACGTTAACGGGTAGCGACGAGCAAGAATAATGAAAATGCAAACGGCTAACTCGTATGATGACAATCTGTTAGATCGGGTCTGTATCTGGCTGTTTTCTCGCAAGATGGCCAGCGTCATCGGAACGGAGACTTCACTGAGTGGCTACAGCGGCTTTGTCGATCTCTCTAAACAAATTATGCAGGGCCGTAATGCCCAGCAGCAGCAGGCAGCGGTAGCGGGTATTTTGCAATCTCTCGTGCCTGCGCCCGTACTGTGGTTTATTCGCACCGCCTTTTCCCCGACCAAACTCGTGTGTGTGCTGAATGCTTGGTTTGCTGCGCAGATGTTTGAGTGGTTAGTCGGGCCTTGTCGGGTAGATGAGGCAGAGGTGAGAGGGACTGATGGAGAATTGCGATCGCAACACAGCGCCGTCCATATCGAAAAATGCCGCTACCTAGAAGACAGTCAGTGCGTGGGTATGTGCGTCAACATGTGCAAGCTACCGACTCAGGCGTTTTTTACCGAGAAGTTTGGCATTCCGCTGACCATGACGCCTGACTTTGAAGACTTGAGCTGCAAAATGGTCTTTGGCCAGCTGCCGCCAGATCCAGCTGATGATGAAGCCTTTACGCAAAGCTGCCTAAGTGAATGCGATGCGGGCAGTGCGGCTACTACCGCCTGTCCTAAGTTGATGAACTAGAAGCTTGGACAGCATCTAGTCCCAGTGACAAACCAGCTTGGGGAACCAATCGAGGGGGCGAATTGCCTATCGCTTGCTGCCGCCTTATTTGTTGCGGTCTATCGCGGCGGTATCTGCCAAAAGGCTTTGTGAACAGCGGCGATCTCAGCTTGAACTTCGGCAATGGGGCCGTGGATCTCAATCGCTTTTTGTCCGTGAGCAAAAAGTGTGCGGCAAGGTAAGTCCAGGGTCGGATTTTCAGGATGATTTCCCGTGAGGGCTAGCAGCTGCTTTTCGGAAATGCCGTAGGTCACTTTGCCAATGTTCGCCCAGTATTGAGTGGCGGCGCACATGGCGCAGGGCTCAACGGTCGTGTAAAGCGTGCAGCTCCACAGGTAGTCTGCGCTAAAGCGAGCAGCAGCTGTTCGAATTAAGGTCGATTCAGCGTGGTTGACGGCGTCTACGTTGCCTTGGCAGAGCAGCACGCTCTCATTATCAGGAGCAACCAAAATTGCCCCAAAGGGGTGATGCCCTAGCGATTGGGCGCGGATGGCAACTTCGTTAGCCTGTCGTAGATGACGAACGGCAAGAGATAGAATAGGCTCGACCATAGCAACAGAAAAGAGAAAAGAGAAGAGAAAAGAGAAGAGAGAAAAGAGAACACTAGCAGCGCGCAGGTAGCCGCACAAACAATAAAGGATCTACCGCAAGTACGCTACTGTTATGAAGGCGTTCAGTAAATTTAGTTACCGAACCGCAGGCGTTGTTTCACCTACCTTTTATACATAGCCTTGAATAGGCAACTCTGAGCGATCAAAATCTAGATAATATCCAGGGCGTAACCTATGGCAAATCGTTTCAACCGCCGCCGCTTCTTAGGATATGGCGTGGCTACTGCCACTAGCAGCCTTGTGCTCAAAGCTTGTGCAAGCCCGCCTGACGAAACGGCTGCCACCTCAGAGGCCACCTCAAGCGAGACGTCCACAGATGCGTCCAATACCAGCCTTGCAATCGTGCTTCCTGGGACCATTACAGACGGCGGCTGGAATCAGCTGGGCTATGAAGGGGTGAAGCGCGCCGGCGATAACCTGGGGATAGAGGTCGCTTACGTCGAGCAGGTAGACAACGCCGATCAAACGGAGTCGCTGGCAGATTTTGCCCGACAGGGATTTACGCTGGTAGTGGGTCACGGCGGTCAGTTTGATGCAGCGATTGAGCAGGTGGCAGCGGAATTTCCAGAGGCATTCTTTCTGGGCGTGAATGGTGATATCGCTGGTGATAACTATGCCTGCGTACGCACTAACTACAATCAAATGCTCTATCTCAGTGGCATGATTGGCGCAGAGATGAGTCAGACAAAGAAGATGGCCTATCTTGCTGGGATGGAGTTTAAATCGACGCAGCAGCAGGGAGCCGCGATGGATTTAGGCGCAAAGGCTATAGATCCCAGTGCTGAAGTGGTCTCTAGCTTTGTCGGAGACTTTAACGATATTGCGAAGGCAAAAGAGTCGGCGCTAGCGCTAATTGCCAGCGGCGTGGATGTTATTTTCCACAACCTAGATAACTCCGCACCGGCCGTGCTGCAGGCATGCGAAGAAGCTGGCATCTACGCTTTTGGCAACAATGTAGATCAGTTTGACTTAGCGCCCAAGGCGGTGCTGACGAGTGCGCTGCAGGATATTGGTGGGGCAATTACGGTGGTGACGGAGCTAGCGGCGACGGGCGAGATTGAAGGAAAAAGATATGTGATTGGCCTGGAGACGCCTGAGCTAGTGAGCTTTGGAACGTTTAACGAGGCAGTTCCGGCAGCGGTGAGAGAGAAAGTCGAGGCGACAGCTGCTGAGATGGTGGCGGGCAAGCTGACGTTTGAAGATGCTGAAGAGAATGGCAAGGCGTCTGTTAAGGTCGTTACTTCATGAGCGGGCTGCGTTTGGTGGGCATTACCAAACGATTCGGCCCATTCACCGCTAACGACGCGATTAGCCTATCGGTTCGAGCGGGCTCTATTCACGGCCTGTTAGGAGAGAATGGCGCTGGCAAATCGACGCTAATGAACATTCTCTCTGGCCTATATCAGCCAGACGAGGGCGAGATTTTTTTAGACGGACATCCGGTCAAAATCAGCGCGCCTGCCGAGGCAATTCGTCAGGGAATTGGGATGATCCATCAGCACTTTATGCTAGTGCCGCAGTTGACGGTGGTTGAAAATATCATCTTGGGCAGTGCGGGCGGCGCGCGGCTGAATATAAAAGCGCAGGCAAAAAAGATTGCTCAGCTGGGTAAAACCTATGGCTTAGAGGTGCCGCCGCTGGCAAAGGTTGCCGAGCTGCCTGTGGGCATTCAGCAGCGGGTTGAAATCTTGAAAGTACTTTACCGGCAGGCTCGTATTCTGATTTTGGATGAGCCTACGGCGGTGCTGGCCCCTGCTGAAATTGCCGCTTTTTTAGCGGTTTTACGGCAGCTAGCGGCGCGCGATCGCACCATCATTTTCATCAGCCACAAGCTAGATGAGGTGATGGCCGTATGCAGCGAGGTCACCATTTTGCGGCGAGGCCAGGTTGTCACCTCGCGGCCCACCGCCCACACGAACCGCGCCGAGCTAGCCCGACTCATGGTCGATAGGGAGGTGGAGATTAATTCACGCCCTGCACCGCAGGCGGCTGGTGAGATCGTGCTCAATGTCAAAGACGTCTGGGCTGGTGCGGCTCACGCGGCGGATACCCACGCGGCAGATGCATCTGCGGTGGCGGCGCTACGAGGGGTGTCTTTTCAGGTGCGGGCTGGCGAGATTTTTGGCATTGCTGGCGTTGACGGTAACGGGCAGCGAGAACTGGCAGATGCGATCGCGCAGCTGCTCCCGCTCCAAAAAGGCACCGTTGAGATCGGCGCTGCTGATTCTGTTGTTAATGGCTCTCCAAAAACCATTCCAAAAAATATTCCAAAAAATATTTCAAAAACCATCGCCTACATCCCTGAAGACCGTCAGCAGCAGGGACTGGTGCTGAGCTTTTCAATCGCCCGTAACCTCATCCTCAAGGCGTTTAGCAAGCTGCCATTTTGTCGGCGGTGGATGCTGCAACGAGAGGCGATCGCCGCTAGCGCCAACCAGGCCATACAGGCTTTTGATATTCGCGCCACTAGCTGCCAGCTCAAGGTCAGTCAGCTTTCTGGCGGCAATCAGCAAAAGGTCATCTTAGCCAGAGAGCTAGCTGGTGAACCTGATGTGATCGTTGCCATGCAGCCGACCAGAGGGCTTGATATCGGGGCGACAGCGGCTGTGCAGCAGAGCCTGTTAGCCCAGCGATCGCGCGGGGCGGCAATTGTCTACATCTCCACCGAGCTAGAAGATGTGATGGCCATGAGCGATCGCCTCGCTGTGATCTACCGCGGACAGCTTGCCGCTATTTTGACTGCGAGCAACGCTACGTTGGACCAGGTCGGGGCTTTGATGGTGGGCAGCGCTGGGATAGAAAGTCCCATACTAGGAAGTCGCGTGCTGGAAAGTCGCGTACTGGGAAGTCCCGTACAAGAAAGCCCCGTACAAAAAAGCTCTACGACGGAACCAGGAGGCGCCCCTTTGTGAAGCTTTCTGCTCGCCGCCTATTGTTGCAAACTGGCCTGCGCGCTGCGCTGCCACCGCTGTTTGCAGTCACTGCCGCGCTGCTCGTTGGCGCCCTGCTAATGCTGTTGGCGGGTGCTAGTCCCATTGCCGCCTACAGCGCCCTGTTTCGTCAGGCACTCACCACTTACTTTGGTTTCGCCGACACCCTTACCAAAACGACGCCGCTGCTGTTAGCCAGCCTGGGCGTCTTGGTTGCGCTTAGAGCCGGTCAGTTTAACCTGGGCGCAGAAGGGCAAATCTATATGGGCGGGCTCGGTAGCCTGCTGGTTGGTCTAGCCTTTTCAGGACTGCCGATGGTGATTCATCTGCCGCTGGCGCTGCTGGGCGGATTTGCCTTCGGCGCTGCTTGGGGAGCGGTGGCGGGATATTTAAAGGTGGCCCGCGGCCTGAACGAAGTGCTCATCACGCTGCTATTAAACTACATCGCCCAATACCTAATCAGCTATTTAGTCAACGGCCCTCTAAAGGCAGAAAACGCACCGAGTCCATTTTCTGATCTAGTGGCAACGTCAGCTTATCTGCCCACTATTTTGGCAAAGACTCAGGCCCATGCAGGCATCTTTTTAGGGATTGCGCTGGCCGGACTGCTGGCTGTTGCCTTTACCATCACACCTTGGGGCTATCGCGTCGATGCCGTCGGCCAAAATCCGGTAGCCGCTCGCTATGCAGGCATTTCAGTTAATCGCACTATCTTGAGCGTGATGGCCCTATCAGGGGGGCTAGCCGGACTAGCGGGCAGCAGCGAAGTGCTGGGGCTCAAGCGCCGACTGTTTGAGAATTTTTCACCTGGGTATGGCTTCGATGCATTAGCGATCGCCTTGCTCAGTCGGGGCAATCCTGCGGTCGTGATTCTCACCTCATTTTTCTTCGGCATGCTTCGCAGTGGGGCAAACGTGATGCAGCGCAGCGCCTCTGTTCCCGTTTCGATTATTTACGCTATTCAAGGGCTCACCGTATTGTTTGTGGCCATCAGCCTAGCGCTGGAGCGCCGAACTGAACTCAGGCCCTGACACCCTGACACCTAGCTGGAAACACTCACGTCAAGTCCCTACCATCAAACCCCCATGTCATCTGTTGATTTTCTAAGTGACTTTCTCTCCGCCTGTCTGCGCCTGACGCTGCCGCTGGCCTTCGCCGCGCTGGGGGGCCTTCTCTCTGAGCGCTCAGGCGTGTTGAATATTGGTCTAGAGGGGATGATTTTAACGGGCGCTTTTGCCAGTGCGGCCGTTGCTTTTAGCTCGCAGAATGTGTGGCTAGGTGTAGTGATTGCCAGCTGTGCTAGCGCGCTTGTCGGCTGGGTTCACGCCTACCTCTGCGTGAGCCTAAGGGTCAATCAGCTGGTCTCCGGTTTAGCTATCAATCTCACAGCGGCTGGGCTCACCACCTATGGTGCCAGGCTGCTCTTTAGCACCGGTACGGTCGCACTACCGGCGATCGCGCCTGTGCCCATTCCACTTTTGCAGCATCTACCCGTCCTGGGCGTATTTTTTCAGCAAGATCTGCTCTTTTACCTGCTGATTTTGCTGTTGCCTATCAGCACCTACGGACTGTTTTACACGCGCTGGGGGCTCTCACTCCGCGCAGTGGGTAACGCCCCTCGCGCAGCCGATACGGCAGGCGTATCTGTGGTGCGAGTGAGATACTTCAGCGTGATTATCTGTGGTGCGTTGTGCGGTCTAGCAGGCGCTTATCTCACGCTTGTTCACGTCCGCTTTTTTACTGAAAACATGAGTGCAGGCAAAGGCTTTATCGCCCTCGCGGCTCTAATTTTTGGGCGATGGCATCCGATCTCAACTACGCTTGCCTGCCTTCTCTTTGGTGCGACAGAAGCCCTTCAGCTGCGAATTCAGGCATTTGGAATAGAGGTTCCCTACCAGCTGCTGGCCATGCTGCCCTATGCAACCGCGCTGTTTGCCCTCGCAGGACTCGCTGGCAAGGCCGTTCCCCCAGCCGCGCTCGGCACGGCCTATGTCAAAGAAGACCTTTGACGCCTTCGCTGGCTAGAGCTGGCTATAATTGCGCTACTAATTCCGCGATCGCTGTAGTGGTTGTACAACTGTGCTGAAGGGTGCAGTGCGAGTGAATAGCACTGAGACCATAAAAGAAGCAGAAGTTGGGTTGTTTCAACGGGTTGGACAACAGATCAAGCTTGAGGGTGCAGCTGGGGCAAGCGCGCTTTTGCTCAGTGGTCAGCCGTTGAATGAGCCAATTGTGGGTCAAGGTCCGTTTGTGATGAATTCTCATCAGGAAATCCGACAGGCGATCGCAGATTACAAACTTGGACAGCTTTATTAACCGTCTTAAGTAGCTAGGCACTTTGGGTATGGCCGAAGAATATGGTCAGAATGCAGCGACAATCATGCGCTGGTCGGCAGCCCACGCTACGTCGTCATCAAGATGAACAGCTATAGTGCGACACGCCACCAACGTTAGAAAACGCCTTAGGTTTTAGACGATAGTATTTATCTTCTGTTTCTTGTGATTGCTCATCATATGGAGTGCTAAGTACTGCTTGCAACTCTTTCACTAACGTGTAGTCACCCTGCATAGCTTGTTGATAGGCAGGAACAATCAACCACTCTCGCCATGCGTATTTTGGGTTAGTCTGTTTCATGTTTGTGGATATCTCAGCCAGTGATATTTCAGCCAAGTCGCCGCCCTTGATGACGAGGTCGCGCCAGCTTTGTAGCCAAGAGTTCCATTGTTCATCGAGTTGTTGTGAAGTCTCAACATAGAAGCTCTTTTTCAACGCGAAGACGTCGTCTGGTATGTGGGATAACTCGCGGAAGAAAATGGTGTAATCGACTTCTGAGTGGGTCATTAACTGCATTAATTTCTTAAATAGCTCTGGGTTATATTCGCTCAAGCCAAGTTTGGTCGCCCACATTTTTTGGATTTGTTTTTGCATTGCTTCTGCAAAGCCACGGCGTACTTGGTCGAACTGTTCTAAAGCTTCGGCATCTTCTGCAAGTAGCGGTCTCACAGCTTTCCAAAACATATGATAATTCGCTTCTGCTGCAACTGGCTGATTGAAGAATGAAAAGTGTTCGCCGCCGCCGGTCCAAGGTTGAAACCAAGGGTCAAAAATTTCACAAAACCCAAAGGGTCCATAGTCGAGGGTAAAGCCACCAGCGGCGCAGTTGTCACTGTTAAAATTGCCCTGGCAGTAACCAACCCGTAGCCAATTGGCTACCAGTGAAGTAAGGCGCTGGCGAAATAGCTTAGCCAGCTCAACCAACTGCTCTGCATAGCTTTTATCTGCAATATCAAGGCTTTGGTTAATGTCTCTTTTGTATTCTCGCTCAATTAGATGCGAGACTATCATGCGCAACTCTTCTGATGCTTTTGGATGAGCATTGCTGCGATCTCGGCGGGCAAATAACTCTAGCTGACCAACGCGCAAAAAGGAGGGTGCAACGCGAGTTGCAATGGCCACAGGATTGTCCACCAAAATATCAGGGTCCATGGAGCGCGAGTCTGGAGAATACCAAGGCCGGGTAACGGTCTCAGATTTGGAAACATACAGTGTGAAAGCGCGCGATGTGGGAACACCTAAAGCGTGCATATATTCTTGCGCTAGAAACTCACGCACACTTGAACGGAGTACTGCGCGCCCTTCGGCTCCACGGCAATAAGGCGTTGGGCCACCCCCTTTTAATTGCATTTCCCAGCGCTGGCCATTAATGATTCCTTCAAACACAGATATCGCCCGACCATCGCCATAACCATTACCCGTACCGAATGGACATTGTTGGATATATTCGGTGCCATAAATCGACAGTGCATAACCCGTCGCCCAGCCAACTTGACGCATAGACCCGTGCGCAGCCGAAATATCACCAGAAAATACATGGCGAAATTTTTCATTAAGTGCCAGCTCATCGCTCAACCCAAGTTCTTTAAAAAAAGTGCTGCTATGGGTTACATATTTTGGTTCGGCAAGCGGCGTGGGTGTCACAGGTACGAAATGACCCGAAAAAACCTGGCGGGCACGGTGATCATCACCATCTTCGGTGGCATTAGGATCGGCATTTAAGGTGTCCATTAGAGAATAATCCGCCAATTGCACAAACTCATCGAAGGTCGTTACGCAGGGTTCAGCAAATGGTAATGATGGATATGACATGGTTGCGATCGCCCGTATTGTCGGGAAAGATTCATGCTTAATTGAGGACATTGTAGAGGCTAGCATAAATTAAATGTGGAGCTTGCCCGACTAATTGACTTGTTAGTAGGTCACGGAAAGGCATGCTGGCATGGCGGTTATCGACAGTCGCCATATTCGGCTGGCCCAGTTTTGGCGACGCCTTTAACCTTTTTGCAAAGGTGAGCTAACGTCTCGCATCAACTGCTGGCTGTCAGAGCGGTCCGCTGTATGCGATTGTCATGTGTTCTTTGTCCAATCAAACTCCATTTGTTTAGCTGTTTTTTCCGCTAACTCTAGTCCATGAGTTTTGCTGACTAAATGTAGGCTCATGTCAATGCCAGCTGATATGCCGCCTGACGTTATGATATTTCCCTCATCAACCCATCGTTGATTTTCAAGTACTTCCAGTTTCGGATAACTGTTTCTGAGGTCTGGGATATCTTCCCAGTGGGTCGTTACTTTGTGATTGGAAAGTACGCCAGCCTCTGCCAATAAGAAAGCACCGGTACAAACTGATGCCACAAGCTTTGCTTTCTTTGACGCTTCTGCGATCCACTTCAAAACAAGCGGCTTTTTCATTTCTCTTGTATGCACGCCACCAACCACTATCAGCACATCTATTGATGGATGATTTGAAATACTGTAAGTTGGGTTCACTTCGTAGCCGCCGCGAGCGGTAACTGTCTTGCCAGTTTCGCTTATCAGGAAAACACTAAATGGATTTGGCGTTTTCAATACTCTCGAAGCCGTCGAGAAAACCTCAAATGCTCTGAAAAATCGAGGACTTCTGCTTCATGATAAATGTAGATTCCAATGCTCATTTTTGCTAACATGTGACATGAAGCTGAGCAGCAGTCAATACTTGGGCTACATGTCTGTCAATTTTAAAGTCCGTCCGCTCCTGCGTTATGTTAGCGTGCCAACTCACTTTCATTTTTTTTGCCACGCTGAAGA
>JBAUIB010000239.1:0-11755 GCA_049680585.1 Phormidesmis sp. | reverse complement strand
CTCACCGGTCGCTTGAGCGTGCGGTAAAAGTCAAAAAAGCTGCCAGCACTCGGCTCGTCATTGGGCTCTAGCTCTAAAATGACCACGGGCCTGGGGCGATCGCGGCTGTCATCGACACTTTCACTGTAATGAACCGCATAATGAACAGCGCCGTAGAAAGATTTTTGAGACCCCGCGACAGCGATATCAAGTTTGAGCGGGCTGACTGAGTCAAAGGTATCTTCGAGACAAGTTTCGAGCGCTTGTATTTGCTCGGGATTTAATAGCCGCGACAGGGGCTGATTTAAGAGTGCTTCAGGCGGTGTCCCTAAATGCTCTGCTGTGTTGTGCGAGAGCTGAGAGATGATCCACTCGTTGGTTGACGCGTTGCTGTGAGGAGATCTGTTGTTCGGCGGGGGGGCGTTCGGTGGGTGGTCGCTCACGAGCGCGAGTAGAACGCCATGCGGCTGAATGGCAGCGGGGGTGTGAATAGATTCGCGATCGCAGCTGCTGAGATCGACCGTGGGGGGCAATATCTCTGGGTCAGTCAGTTGAGCGATCGCCGCTTTTGCCTGTGCAACAAAGTCGTCAGATGCCAGCATTGAGTTAAAAAGGTAGCGTCTACGTGAAAACAGCGGTGGTATCTTGTCAGATTATCGCAGCGGTCATAGCTCTGAGCGTAACGATACCCAGTGCTTCTAACCGGTAACAGGATTCCTCTTTAGATTTTCTCAAGTGTACTTTAGAAAATGTTACAAGTTGTATTTTGTCTTACTCTTTATGTCCTTAGCTAGAACTGATTGCTCGGATCGAGGTGCTATTGTCAAGCCAAATAACCGCCTATAGAAAACTTTTGTGTCTATTCTCCTTCGCCAAGCACCCGCGTCAACGTCTGTTCCCCGCTCCGACTTGCGTAGACTGGACTGCGAGCCCAGACACAAACAATCTAATCAGGATGGTGATAGTAATTTTCATCCAAGCACCTTTAGCAGTCCTTTTAAATCCGTGACGCCCAAACCTGTGACAATCCTAGCTGTAGATGACGTTCCAGATAATCTATTTATTCTAGAGTCTATTCTAGGAGATGAAGACAGCTACCACCTCGACTGTGTCAACGATGGCAAAGCTGCTTTGGACTACGTGTCAACCACTCCGCCAGATCTGATTTTACTCGATGTGATGATGCCAGGCATCGATGGCTATGAGGTGACTCGCCGCATCCGTCAGAACTCAGCTTTGCCCTACATTCCAATATTGCTGGTAACCGCCCACGATCAGTCTAGCTTGAGTGAGGGGCTAGACTCGGGGGCAGATGATTTTATTCGTAAGCCGTTTGATATCGATGAGCTGATGGCCCGCGTGCGATCGCTCCTAAGGCTCAAGCGCAGCTTAGATGAGCAGACGGAAATGATTCGCCAGCGGGATGATTTTGTTGCGCGCCTGACTCATGACTTGCGCACGCCATTGGTCGCGGCCAACAGAGTGCTGCACCTGTGCTTGCAAAATGTCTTTGGTGAAATGTCTGGGGCGATGGACGAGGCGCTGAGCAACGTCATTACCAACAATGAAAACTTGTTGCAGATGACTAACACATTGTTGCAGGTGTACCGCCACGAGGCTGGACATAAAAAACTGGTGCGATCGCCCCTCTCTGTCTATTCATTGACAAAAGAAGTAGTGCAGGAGCTAAAGCCCCTAGCCGAAGAAAAAGATTTGGCGTTAGAGATGTGTGCGCGATCGCCGGATGGAGAAGATCAAGTCAGCGGTGAGCAGTACTGGACAAAGGGCGATCGCATTGAGCTGCGGCGACTGCTGACCAATCTTTTGGGCAACGCCATAAAGTTCACCGATGAAGGCAAAATCTCAGTTGAGCTGTCCATCAACCCAGAAACCTGCGAAGCCATCCCCTCGCCCGAAGCAATAGAAATCGCGGTTAAAGACACCGGTTCAGGTATAGACCCAGAAACCCAACGTCACATTTTCGATTGGTTTTATCAGGGCGACCACATGCGAGCTGGCAGCGGACTAGGACTGCATTTGTCCAAACGAATTGCTGAAATGCATCAGGGAACGCTGACGCTAGAGTCTGAAGTCGGTCAGGGCAGTACCTTTACGCTTGCATTGCCCAAGCGATAGAGACCAAGCCCAGCGATAAAGGCACCCTTACTAGTGTTCGCCGCTCAAGGCATCCTGACAAATTTCGACGAAGGCTTTTCGCTAGCGTCTGACTGGTGACTGAATCGTCTCTGCCGATTCTCCCACCGCGAACTGGCGCACTGGAAATACGCTGACAGCCAGCTCGATGGGACGCTCTAGCTCTTCTTCTAAAACCTGATGCACCAGCTCAATTTGCTTTTGTGAAATCGTATCTGACGGCGCGGCGACCTCAATTCTGACGAGCATTGTCTTTCCGTTAGTCGTGACCCTCAGCCGTTGAATGTCGGTATCTTCAAATGTCTCCATCTCACGGCGAATCAGATTGTTCACAAGCGCCTGAGAGCGCTCTTTGATGACGAGTTCTCGCAGCGACAGGCCCAGCGGAACGCCGAGTACTGACAGAACAACGATAGAAGCCGTAAGTCCTCGCTTAGCCCTTTGAATCGAGCCATAGTCCTGCCAAAGAAAGACCAAACCGCCGCTGAGAATGATTCCAGCGAGGTTGGTCATAAATAGCAGGGTGGAGCCTGAGACAACAGACCAGTCTCCAACCGCTATGCCAATGCCGATGACGCTCAGCGGCGGGACCAATGCCACAGCGATCGCCACCCCTGGCAGGGCATCCGCAACTTCGCGGCGGGTTTTTGCAAAGGAACCGGCTGCGCCTGCCGCTAAGCCAATCACCAAATCGATCAGCGTGGGGCGCGTTCTCGCTAAAATTTCTGGATTGAGCGTACTGATGCCGATAACGCTGCAAATGAAGTAGGCCGTTGCGATCGTCAGCAGGGAGCCGGTTAAAACCGAAAGACCCGCTCTTTTAAGAAGCCGGCGATTAGCGACAGTAATCGCAAATGCCACGCCCGTAATCGGACCCATCAGTGGTGCCACAATCATCGCGCCAATAATGGCCGCTGTGCTACCAGCTAGCAGTCCTAAAGAGGCAATTACCCCCGATAGAAACAGCATCATGTGGTAGTCAAAAGAGGGCTCAGCCCCTCTCCACAAACTTCTGTTGAGGGCCTTTAGCGGTAGCGGGTTGTTGGCCATCCAATGCCAGTCCCCGCTGTTGACGCCCCATATTTTATTGAACTTGCGCGCCACTCGAACCGCGGGTCGATGGATAGAGGTCGGTAAGTAATAGCGCATCAAAGTCAACGGACGCAACCGCCAGGGATCGGGTCGGTCGTGTTTTGGCTTTGGTTTAGCTTTGCCGGGAGCTACCTGAGCGGTTGATGGAGTGGTGGGTGATGGGTTTGACGATGGGGTCGGGGATTGGAGGACTGGCTGAGAGCCTAATTGATCTGAACGGGTTGGCTCTAGCTGAGGCGGCTGATCTTTCCCACCGTTCGTAGACCCACTATCTGTAGACATATTTATTCCAGCTCGGTTATTCCGGCTTGGCTATTTTAGCTCGGCTATTCTGGGCTCGGATTGAGAGCTTTCATTTGGAAATCGCTTAAACAGCGAGAAGTGTGCTCACCGCTACAGTTCTATCTTATGACTTAAAAGAAAGCTTCCGCAAGGTAGAGTTTGTCTCCAGCGCAAATGAATAAGATACTAAGTGTCAGTCAAATTAGTTTGGAGAATTTAATCATGGGACTCGACGATAGAGCAAAAGCTGCCGCAAAAGACGTAGAAGGTAAAGTTCAAGAAGCCGCTGGTAAAGCGACAGATAATACCGAAGCTCAGGTTAAAGGCAAAGCCAAGCAGGCAGAAGCTTCTGCAACTAATGCGAAAGAAGATGCAAAAGACAGTATCAAAGATGCCATTGACTAAGCATCGTTTCGTTTTCATTGACCCTCTTTTTTGAGGGGAGAACGGTCTGGGCGCAGAGATGTGCTCGGACCTTTTTGTATATCTTCCTTGGTGCCTAGAGGCTAGTTTTCTAGGCGTGAGTTGTGTAAGATCTACATTAAACCTTTGTTTAGTAAGGGAAACTTCAAATCTCATGGAAAATAAAACAGAGCATAGCGTTGAAAGCGATAACTTTGATAGAGGTATCGTGCCTGCCGAAACAGCTGCGCGCAAAGAGCGTGAAGGCGGTGACTATAAAGATACGGTAGAAAAGAAGGAGGGCAGTATCGACACCTCTGCAGGTTCTACTGTCAGCAATGAAGGGTTGGCTAACAATTATGCAGTTGAGCCTGAGATGTATGTCAATGAGCCCGGCGATCTAAAAGATGAGCAGTAGATCCTGAAAAGGAATCAGCGCTACTGCGCCCGTCTTTTGATTAAATTAAACCGAGATAAAAAAATAGTTGAGGGACATATTAGACACCCTCAACTATTTTTTTTTGTCTTTTCTTCTGTTCTCGAAAATGGCTACTTTTCGACATCCGGAACAACATCCGGGCGCTCTTTGTCTTCCCATCCAGGCGGACGCTTGGAGTTGTACCAGGCGATAGAGCCGATAGTAGTCGCTGCAATGAAGCCGATGATGACAATTGTTGTCAAGGAAAAGGCATAAGGTGCTGCCTCCGCAGCGGCTTCTAAATCTAATAACAAGGTCATAAAGGGTACCTCTTATGATTAAAACCGAATTAAACGGCGAGAACGATAAAAGGACTCGCACAAGTCAGTATCTCTCTGTTTACTGACTTGTGCATATCCCTATGGTCGTATTTCCAGTAACCTGCTTAGACAGCAGCTGGGGCCTTCATTTCTGATTCGCGTTGACCGCTGGGAGAAAGACTCGTACCTTCAATGAAGGAGCGCAGCATCCAGGCCATTTCTTCGTGCTGCTCCATCAAGCCAGTTAAAAAGTCAGAGGTGCCTTCGTCATGAAACTCTTCGCTGCACTGGTCAATATGCCCACGCAGATTGCGAATGATTTGCTCATGGTCGCTGACAAGACGCTGAACCATTTCGTCAGCAGTGGGAAGATCGCCTGCATGCTCACGCAGGGTCGCGTTCTCTAAAAATCCTTTGGCGGTGCCGATAGGATAGCCGCCTAGCTGACGAACGCGCTCGGCGATCGCATCAATATTCATCGCGATCGCTTCGTAATGCTGCTGCCAGAGCTCATGCAACGTTCTAAACTGTGGTCCGACGACATCCCAGTGGTACTTCTTTGTTTTGATAATGAGCAGGTAAGAATCCGATAGGTCCGCATTGAGTAAGGCAGCAACGCCTTGTCTTTGCTCTTCGCTCAGGCCAATATTCACGTATTGCATGTATGGTGATCTCTCCAGTATGTACTTACTCCTATTAGACCAAACGACTGATAGCTAAAGCGTCTATCTAAAGAAGAGTTTTTCCCGTGCAAAATGCCTGGGGTTGAGTTTGGTCTGCTTCGTTAGGGCGCTTCCGGTTGACTCAGCTCAAGCAGTTGGTCGTAGTCGAAGCTGTTGATCAAAGCTTCTAGCCCTTGCTGTAGCTGGCTGTGCGATCGCGGAATATCTTGAACGAGCTGTTTGAGGCGATCGCTATCCACCCGCAGCGCCGCCGTGTGGATTTCCTGCCGCCACACCTGCGGCATCACCATCAGATCTTCGCGCACCAGTTGACTTTGCGCCGACAGACTGGGCGACCGGGCCGGGAGCGTTAAGCCTTCTATAGTAGAAACGGCTAGCAGCTCATTGATCAGCTTTAGCAGCTGCTGACCGCTGCGGTTAATCGTCGCTACATTCTCTCGCTGAGCGGCGCTGAGCGTTTTGTTGTGCAGCAGCAGCTGAGAAAATCCCAAAATGGCGTTAAGGGGCGTGCGCAGCTCGTGGCTCATGTGGGCCAAAAATGCGCTTTTCGCTCGGTTGGAGACTTCGGCCTGCTCTTTTGCTTTCTCAAGCGCCAGCGTTCGCTGCTGTACGCGATCTTCTAGTACTTCATTGCTGGTTTCTAGCTCCACTAAGGAGTCTTGTAGCTGACTGGCCATTTGGCCAAAGGACTGGGCCAGCGTGTCTATTTCATCAATGCCCTGAGAAAAAGTTTGGCGGGCAATGTCTTGGTTAAAATCTGCGGTGAGCTCAGCTCGCATCGGGCCGGTTTTAGCGCGCTGAGCGATCGCTTGGCTCATTTGACTGAGGGCCAAAACTGGCTGCGTAATCCGCCGGGCGGTCAGCCAACCCACCACAATCGCCGCGAGTAGCGATGCCAAGCACAGCAAAATAGTCGTGCGAGTGTTGGCATGGATTTCTGACATAAATTCCGCTTCAGGAATAACAACCACAATCAGCCAGTCAATTCCTCTGCGATCCGCAAATTTAGAAATTTGCACAAACTGCTTTTCGCCGTCAATCATGAGCTGGCGCTGAACGTAGCCGCTGAAGGTGCGCAGCGATCGCGATTGGGTGATGCTTTTAGCCGTTTCGCGAGTGATCCTATTTTGACTGGCCGTCGCCTCTAGTCTTTGCAGCGTCCCGCCCTCTTCTTGGTAGGGCACTTCGCCAGAAGAGGTCGCAACTAGCAGGCCCGAGCTCTCCATAATAAATGCCTGACCGGATTCACCAATATCAATCGCTTGCAGTACCTGACTGATATCATCCAGCGAAAAATCTGTTGCGACAACGCCCAGCAGCTCTTCAGGCCCGTCATCGCGGCGGCCATAGACGGGCAGCGCCGCGCTAATAATTAGCTGAGAGAGACCCACCGCCGGGTAAATGTCGCTCCAGACTTCTCCATTCGCCGTCACCGCCGCTCGATACCAGGGCCGGGTGCGCGCATCGTAGCTAGTCGAGGTGGTTTCGATCAGCGCCGTGCGATCGCCCTTGTCACTTAGCTCATAAAAATGCCCTTTAAACCCGGTTGCAGGTTCATTTACCACCGCCGTAAACCCTTGCTCCGGCGTCCGCGTCACCCCAACAAACGCACCCTCCGCGTTCGAGCCAAAGTACAGCCAAGCCACGTTATCTATGAGCTGAATTTGCTGCCAGAGATAGCGCTCACTGCCTTGATCTTGAGTCTTTAGGGTGCCGCGCCGGACGGCATCGGCGTTGATCTTATTGAGCAGGTGAGGCCGCTCGGCGTAGTCGGCTAGCTTGTCTTGGATGCGCTGAGAGATCTCGCTTCTGAGCTGGGAAGCCACCGAATTGACCGCTCGCTGTCCGTTCCGGAGCGAAAAGTAGCCGGTTAGCCCAACCACCGCGAAGATCTGGATGACAAATGGAATCACTAAGACAGTGCTGAGCGATCGCTTTCGAAAGGGTTGACGGCTGACACTGTTCAAAACTTAGTTCATGAATACAGATAATTTACCCAATTGAAGAATAATCGGTAATCGGGAAGATCTCGGGAAGATCCGGTCTTCTTGAAAGCACCTACATCATAAGCAGCCTCTCTTCAAGCGCACACCTTCTCGAATTGTTCTCGATCACGTTTTAAGTTGTTTTCATCGCTCAAATTCTTCACCTGTCAATCTTCATCTGTTCAGTGAATACGATCATGACCTACCAAACACCCATTCTCTCTTCATTGGCTCTCTCTTCATCGGCGTTGTTACTAGGACTCGTTCTGCCAAAGCAGCCAGCCGTCGCCGCAATCGTACCGACGGCCTTGATGTCGCCTGCTATCCACCAGCTTGAACCGCTAGATAGCCATCCCGGCCGCAGCCCTTTAGAGACACTAGAAAACGAAACTATTCAAAGCCAGCTGCCTCTTTAATCTTTGTTGTTCAGCTTCTGTTGTTCAGCTTCTGTTGTTCAGCTTTTATTATTCAGCTTTTATTATTCATCGCTTCTGTCACACGTTAAGGACATCGACTCATGACCCCGAATAGAGAACAGTTACCTCAGTTAAATTCTGGCCTTTTTATCACCGATGGGGGACTAGAAACCGTCCTTATTTTCAACGAGGGTATCAATCTTCCTGACTTTGCCGCGTTTGTGTTACTCAAAGACGCAATGGGTGAAATGGCGTTGCGGCGATATTTTAATCGGTATGTCGCGATCGCCCAAAAACACGATGTCGGCCTCATTCTCGAAAGCCCTACTTGGCGCGCCAGCAGCGATTGGGGCGAGCGACTGGGCTACAGCGCTGAAGAGTTGGCAGATGTGAATCGGCGAGCGATCGCACTCCTGCAAGACATCCGCTCCGAAGGCGAAACCAAAACCTCTGCGATGGTTATCAGCGGCTGTGTCGGCCCCCGAGGCGACGGCTACAGCCCCACCAGCCAAATGGACACCCAAACCGCCCAGGCATATCACAGCCCTCAAATCGCCGCCTTTGCCGCAGCCGGAGCAGATATGGTCAGTGCGATTACCATGACCTATGTAGAAGAAGCGATCGGTATTGCCCGCGCCGCTCAGATAGCAGATCTGCCCGCCGTGATCTCATTCACAGTAGAAACCGACGGACGCCTGCCGTCTGGTCAGTCTCTCAAGCGTGCAATAGAACAAGTCGATAGCGAAACCAACCGATCTGTCGCCTACTACATGATCAACTGCGCGCATCCCACTCACTTTCAAAATACGCTAGCAGCCAGCGAACCCTGGACAGATAGAATCTCTGGTGTTCGCGCCAATGCTTCTCGTAAAAGTCACGCTGAGCTAGATGAATCAGAGACGCTAGATAGTGGCAATCCAACAGAACTAGGGCAGCAATCTGTAGCGTTAAGAGAGCGTCTGCGCAATCTCCATGTGCTGGGAGGCTGCTGCGGAACGGACGACCGGCATATTGAAGCAATTTGTGAAGCGTATGGCCTAGCAGTTGCGTGAGTTGTTAGCCCGCTTGATAGCGTCTGCCGCAAAGCAAGTTTATAGCAGCGCCGTGTCTGTACGGCTAGGAACCGCTTTAGCCTAAGAGCCGGTTTTCTGCTGCCATTGAGGAATCGCCTCAAAGTGCGCTTTAGAAAAGTCTCGCTCGTCTTTTCTGATAACGCTAAAAGTCGCATCCGTTTCCAGAATCACCCACTGCGCTTCCTCAACGCTAATTAATCCGTGCTCTCGCAAAGCTGCCATGACTTCGGATACGGTTACACGCTCACGCCGCAGGGTTTTATGAACAAACCGGCCGTCGTTCACTAGTAGCGCAGGCGACGCTTTGACAAGGTCGGCCACAGCATCAACGCGGAGAATCATTTTCGTCAGGCAGTACTGCGCCGCCAAAAGACAAGCAATCGCTGTGAGCGCCTCCGATACCGTCACACTATCAAGAATGATGCCGGAACCGGTCAGCGAACCAATCGCCACAGTGACGATCCAGTCAAAATTATTCATTTGAGAGGTAGAGCGCTTGCCGATAATACGGATAGCACCAATGATTGCGATATACATGATGGGGGCGGCAATGAGAATTTTGAAGATGCCGTCCCAGCCATCAAACAGTACTGCTGACAAATCCATTCGGTCTTTTCCGTTGACACGCTGTTACAGCCAATCCTATCCAATCTGGAAGGACTGAGCCTTGAAGGTTGGCGCATTGCGTCCTTTTTATACCTTTGTATAGAAAAGCGGTTCGTTCTTACTATGTCGGCAGGCAGTATTACTGCGCTCTACAGAGAAGCCTTGAGAGCCGCCGCGTGGAACGCTGACTATTCGATACTAAGCCTCAGCTTTTGCAACTGTCGCAGCTGCTGTACATGCGCCTCACGCCTGTCCCGCTAACACTGCGCCCATTGGTAGTACCTGAGAATTCAGCTGTGCATGACTACCTACTTTATCTACCACTACAACGAATCCTTATTCGTTTAGGACTACCTAATAAAGCTCGTATTTCATAAATTGGCAGAGGAGCGCACCATTGTAAACAGGCGTGCGAGTAGCTGACCTAAGGCCAATATTACGAGAAAGGGCTTTGTTGCCACTCAACACATAGGCTGTCCAGCCTTTGAAACGTTGTTTAAGGATGCTGCCCAACAGCTTGTAAAACGCGCCAAGATCGGTGTCAGTGCCGAGTCGTTCACCATAGGGTGGATTGCAAATGAGTATGCCGCTGTCGGCGGGCGCTTCTACATTGGCAAGTTCTCTTTGTTGGAATTTTACAAGATGCTCGATGCCGCACTGCTGGGCGTTGCTGTGTGCTTGGATGAGGACGTTTGGATCGCGATCACTCCCCCCCACAAATGCCACCAACTCTTCTCTTTGCTGATTTTCTGCCTCAGCAATCAGGCTTTCCCATAGATCATCGTCATAGTCTAGCCAGGTTTCAAAACCAAAGCGCTCACGGAAGAGACCAGGGGCAATTTGGAGCGATCGCATCCCCGCTTCCAACGGCAACGTCCCTGATCCACACAGCGGATCAAAAAAAGCTTGTTCCGGCTGCCATCCCGAGAGATTGATCAAAGCCGCCGCCAAGGATTCTTTGAGCGGCGCAGCACCGACCGCTGGCCGATAGCCGCGCCTGTGCAGGCTATCCCCAGAGCTATCGAGGCTAAGGGTAGCGCGATCATCCCGCAAATGCACATTGATGCGCACATCTGGCGATTGGGTATCGACATCAGAGCGTTCGCCGAAATCTCGAGTCTGCTGATGAACAATCGCATTTTTCACCTGTAATGAGGTGAAGTGAGTATGGTTTAGCTCTCCCGTTTTGCCCGTCGCGGTAACTGCCAAGGTATTGTCAGGTCGCAGGTACTGGCTCCAGTCAGTGCGCTGTACGCCTAAGAACAGATCGTCACTGGTTTCGCAGTCAAACTCATCTAGCTGCTGCAAAATTCTAAAGGGGAGTCTGGCCCACAGATTGACTTTGTAGAGCAGAGCGCGATCGCCTTTAAACGCCGCCCCACAAAATCCTGGTTCTACCTCCTTAGCGCCTAGCTGCTCTAGCTCTTTGACCACAAGTGGCTCCAGCCCTCTGGCAACGGTGGCAAAGTACTGATTCATGAAGGCATTTCCTGGCTATCGGTCAAGTCTGTTGGGCTAGGTATATCCGTCGCTAGCCAGTCTAAAAGCAGCGCTGCGATGACGCTTGGCTGCTCCAAATGGGGCAATACCCCCGTCTCTGATAGTACCTGAAATCGTTTCACCGCTTTGGGATTGAGCGCCGCGAGTCTACGGCCTGTCTCCACAGGTGTAAACCGGGCTTTCTCTCCCCAGACAATCGCCGCTGGCACCTGTAGCTGCGTCATATAAGGGGCGAGATCAAAATACAGATCGCCTCTCAGGAATGCTAGAGCGGCGTATTCGGCATTGGGTTGGCTGGCGGAGGCGAGGTAGGCGGCGACCGTTTCAGGTGACAGGCGATCGCGCCGGGCCAGCAAAAAGTTCTCCAAAAAGTTGCGCACCGCCAGCTCGTTCATCGCGCCCACGGCATAGATAGCTTTGTCTAAAAAAGGTGCATTGATAATCGGCTCAGGAATTCGTCTGCCAGCATTTGCCCCAAAGTCTCTAAAGCCTGACGGACAGGTTAAGAACAATCGCTCAAAAAGCTCGGGCTTTTGGGCAGCTAGTCGGGCCACTAGCGCAGCGGTAAATGAGCTGGCCACAGCGATCACAGGCTCATCTGAAATCTCTCTAATAAAGTCTTCAATATTATCTAGATAGTCTTGAGCACAGTAGCGATGAGCCGGATGAGCAGACGCCCCCCAGCCGATCAAATCGGGCGCAATCACGCAATAGCGGGTCGCAAAAACAGGATAGACCTTGGACCATTCGTAGGCTGAGGCCCCGCCGCCAAAGGTATGAAAAAAAACAATAGGTACTTTGCCCGTAGGGGCAGGCCAAAGCGATTCAACGGGCGTGTAGTAGGC
>JBAUIB010000238.1:0-11921 GCA_049680585.1 Phormidesmis sp. | reverse complement strand
GATCCGCTGGTGGGAAATCTAGAGCCGGTATCAGAAAGATCAGGATTAGAAGAGCCGGTGGCGGTTGAAGCGATCGCCCGTTAGTCCAGCGAAAGATCTGACGAAAGGTCTGGCGAAAGGCACGGCATCACGGCTTCGTAGTGCTCCACCGTCGGAAACGGATCGTAATAGTGATGGAGCAGTGCTTTCCACTGCTGGTAGTCAGCCGAGCCTCGAAACCCCTGCGTGTGGTCTGCCAGCGTTTCCCACCGGACCAGCAAAATGTAGCGAGACGGGTTTTCGATACAGCGCTGCAGCTCATGGCCTAGATAGCCAGCGATCGCCGCGATGATAGTCTGCGCCTGGGCAAACGCGGCCTCAAAGTCCTGCGTTTTCTCAGGTTTTACCTCCAGAATGGCAACCTCTAAAATCATGCTGTAGCCCTTCAAGATATCGGAGGTGCAGGGGCCTGTGGGCGAGTCTTTTGCGCCACAGCCTATCCCCCTCAACGGCACCCGTTATGATAAAACGTTAATGTCAACATATCAGATGATAGAGGACGCGTGTCTTTTACAGCTACTTCCGTGCACAGCGCACAGACAAAACGCTATATCGATATCCTCCGAATCTTAGTTGAGCGCAACCTAAAGACCCGCTACCGGGGCTCAATTTTAGGTATTTACTGGTCGCTGCTGAATCCTTTGCTGATGACGGCTGTCTATGCAGCCATTTTTGGACAGGCGTTTGCCCAGTATTACAATAACTCGATGGTGAGCTATACCTTGGCGGCCTTTACCGGCATGACCGTCATCAATTTTTTCTCGACCTCGACCTCTCAAGCCTTGTCTAGCATTGTCAACGGCAGCAGCTTGCTCAATCGTATGAGCCTGCCGATGGGCGCGTTTCCAGTTTCAATGATTGCCGCAAACGTCTATCAGTTTTGCATTAGCACGCTGCCTTTATTAGTTGTCGCGACGCTGATCACCTCCGGAAGTGCGTTGAATGTCCTAGCGCTGTTGCTACCGCTAACGGGTTTAGTGCTGGTGTGTACAGGCGTCGGTCTATTGGTGGCGGCGCTGAACGTCTTTTTTCGCGACTTACCTTACCTCTATGAGCTAGTCACGTTTGGCCTTTGGATTAGTAGCCCGATTTTTTACCCGGCTGCGATTGTTCCTGAGGACGTCAGAGCGGTTTTAAAGTTTAGCCCCATAGCCCCTATTATTGAAAGCGTCCGTCAGATAGTCTTATCAGGGGACTCGCCCGATTTTTCGCTGATGATTCCCACTCTGTTTAGTAGTCTTATCTTGTTAGCGATTGGCTGGTTTAGTTTCCTGTGGCTCAAACCTCAGTTTATGGATTTACTCTAAGGAATGGAAATTATTCGACTGGATAACGTTTCGCTGTGGCGACGGACGCAGGAAGAGTTTTCGTACGACCTGAAGCGCACCGTTTTATCTTTGCTGGAGGGTAAGTTCCGCAAGCCGAGCCGTAAGCAAGTCCTTAAGGACATGAGCCTCGTGGTTTCCGAACGCGAAAAGATTGGCATTATTGGCTCTAATGGCTCTGGCAAATCAACCTTGCTGAAGCTGATTTCGGGGATTTTGCAGCCGACGAGCGGTACGGTTCGCGTGAGGGGCACAATCGCGCCGCTAATTGAGCTGGGAGCGGGTTTTGAATCAGAGCTCTCAGTGACCGATAACATCGTATTTTATGGGGTTCTGCTGGGGTTTTCTCGTCAAGAGATGAAGCGCCGGGTGAGAAGTATTTTGGAGTTTGCTGAACTGCAAGACTATGCAATGGTGCCAGTAAAGGGGCTCTCTTCAGGGATGGCGGCTCGGTTAGCTTTTGCGATCGCCACCGATGTCCAGCCTGATATTCTCATCGTGGATGAAGTGCTTTCTGTCGGTGATGAGAGCTTCAAGATAAAAAGCCAGAAGCGAATGGATGATCTTTGGAGCGGACATACCACCGTGATCGTCGTCTCTCACAGTCTCGAATTTATTCAAGAATCCTCTGATCGGGTTATCTGGATTGATCAAGGCAGAATTCGTTACATCGGCGATCCGAAAGAAGCGGTCGAACGCTATCTGGGCAAACCACTGGTCGATAGCTCTAACGTGCTGTAGCGGTTTATATACCTCCAGACTCGAACAACTCTATAGACCTACCGAATGCTTTCAGCAACGCAATCAATGACCTCTTTTAGCTATCGTTATCTTTCAGGCGCATATGACGAAGAGCACGATACGCAAGGCGCGTTTCGATGGTTATCAGACTGCGTTAGTTTAGATATAGTGGGCTCGGGTCTTTTGTTGCTTTGTGGAGAGAGTCCGTCGCATGGCCGGGTAACGATCGCGACAAATCAGGCAAGCTTCCAAGTCGAAGTATCGCCAAAAGGGCAGACAATACTCGCCGTTCCGCTCGCGAAGACGCCTCAGCCTCAGCGGGTAACGTTCAATTTTTCTGACTCATTAGCGCTTCCCGGTGAAACCAGAACGCTCTGTTTTCAGCTCCGAGAGCTACAGCTCAAAACGCTTCAGACAGCCCAAGACGCTGCCTGGAGAAGTCCTCTTCCGCTGATCGCAGGTAAAGGGTTGCCCGTGGGAAACCGTTCACCGACCTTTGCGAACGGCTGGTTGCGGATGAACGCGCGACGAGTGGATAAAGATAGCCTACAGGTGAGCGGCATTTTAGTCCCACCGCTTCACCAACAGGAGGCCGTTGTTTTAACTGCCAATGGGAAGCCTTTGGAGACTCTAGAATATGGTCTCTTTAATAGCGACTACGCCTTTTTAGGCAAAGTTGCTTTCGAAGGCTGTATTGATCTGGCCGATGATCTGGCCGCTCATGAGACTGTTGAGATCGGCTCTATCCGTTTTGGTGCAAGCTTTCAGCGTGATCTAAATCCAGCGATACCCTGGTATCAGGACTGGACCTATCCGCTTGAGGAGACTTCTCTGCCGCTGCCCGACAGCCAAAACATGCAGCGTATTGGCGCATCAGATTCAGAATGGTTTATCTTTTCGGGGATGAGCTTTGTCGAAAAGCTAGAAGATATTTGTAAAAGATTTTTGAAATCCTATCAATCTCCTCAAGCACTGGCAATTTTAGACTGGGGCTGCGGCTGCGGGCGTCTGAGTCGCCATTTAATCGCGAAGGGCTTTGGCCATATTCACGGTATTGATATTGATCCGCTCAATATCGACTGGTGCAAAAAGCATCTAGCTGGCGCAACTTTTGATTTGGTAGAGCCTCAGACTCCCTCTTTGCTTGCTCCTGAGCAGTTTGATGTCGTGATTGGTCACTCTGTTTTCACCCACTTGACTGAGCTGGATCAATTTCTGTGGTTAGTAGAGCTCAACAGAGTGCTAGCACCTAATGGGCTTGCGGTTGTTACGGTGATGGCTAACTTTTCTACAGCTATTGAAGACTTTTCACCAGATAGGTTTGCTGAGCTCATGAACCGAGGCTTTTTAGATGTGGGTTGGCAGAATGACGGCGTCGATAGTCAAGCGCCTGGATACTATCGCCGCATTTTTCATACAATCGACTATGTGCGACAGTCTTGGGCTTATTTTTTTGAAATTGTAGGCGTCCTTGAAGGCTTTTCAGATCACCAAGCAGCCATTGTTCTACGGAAAACGACTTGAATAAATGTTTTGCTCCCCTTACCAGAGACAAGCAATTCCCTAAATGCCTGCAGTGAGAAAATATAACCTGGAGTACTAAAGATGGCCATTATAGAAGACAGTGTTTTCACCACAGGTGAAGGGTGGTTCGAGCAAGAGCACGATGGCAAAAGGGATTTCTGTTGGATGTCTTCAGCGGCACGTCTTCAGACAGCGAGTGATCTACCGTCAAAGGCAAAAGTTATTATTAGTGCCGCGCATCCTTTGGGCGATCGCACCCTCCTGATCCAGACAGGCACAGAAAAATGGACACTGCCAATCTCCAAAGGCAAACGGTCGTATGTTTTAGAGCTGAACAGGCCGATCAACAAAGGCACTGATATTGCGCTCACATGCACGCCCCATTTTGAACCCCCAGGTGATTCGAGAAAGCTCGGGCTGATGATATTTTCAATTCGTCCCAGTCCGAGCACAGCAGATATTTCCTATCAGCACTATGGCATCGATCCGCAGGAATTCTATCGAGACAAAAGCAATCACGAGTCTGACTCGCTAGAGGATCTCGCGAAAAAGAACAATCCAGCTTTTGACACAGGATTAATCGATCTTTACGACGCCACTTTCTTCAAGCGCTATTGGATATACAGCAAGGTCAAGCCTGGCGCTAAGGTGTTTGACTTTGGCTGTGGCTTCGGAGCACTCGCCTGCTTAAAGAACAAAGACTGTACCCTACATGGCATCGATTACAGCGAAGAATCACTACAGATTTCTGAAGAGTTTAACCACTATGACAAAACGTACTGTGGCTCTCTAGACGATTTTGACTTGGAAGATGGCACATATGACTATGTTGTTTCAACAGATGTCTTTGGTCATATCGAATTTGCTGATAAAAATAAGACCATACAGCGTCTCAAAAAACTGTTGAAGCCAGGGGGGACGATGCTGCATGGCATAGAGTGTGGTTACTACGATTACTGGAGCGAACCCTATGAAGAGGCCAAAACGTTTGTCGAAGTTGACGGTCACATTGGGATGGAGGATTTGCAAAGTATAAAAGGTCGATTTGAGAAATACTTTCAGCATGTCAGCGCCAAGGTGCGATTTGATGCGATTACCTCTTGGGTAGATCTGATCAAGCAAAATGAATGCTACGGTGAGGGGATTGATCCGGTCTTGAAACAGTACCTCAGCGGCTTTACGTTCTCTGAGCGCAAGGCGTTTGATATTGCCTCTGGCATCGCCCTGCACCGGATGGAGATACTGGACTATCCTTCGGCTACAGATACGGGCGGCTTTCTACTGCTAGAAGCCTCTGATTCTGCTTTGTCTGAAGCTTTTGCCTCGCCTCAACTCCAAGACTGCACGCCTTCTCAAAAGCTGCTGGATGACAACAACTTTTTCCTCAAAGGCTGGTTGCCTTACGGGGGGCAAGACTACAGATTAGGGACGAATTCTTGTTTCTTCCGGTTCGACTCATTTATAGGTGAGTTCCATGTCGAGCTGACGTTGGCCAATGAAGTGTTAGAAACACCTGAGGTCGTTTTTTATGTCAGAAAAAATTCGCAAGCGCCGGAGACGCTTAAGCTAGTCAGAGGGGAGTGGAACAAGTTTGCATTCCCGATAGAGGCGGATGTAGAGACGCTACAGCTTTTTATTACCGAAGTTTTTGACTTTTCCCTCTTTGATAGCAAGGTAACCTGTGAAAATATATCTATTAAAGCCAGAAATCCGAAGCTGATTTCATAACGGTTAACCGATCAAAATGCAATACAATTACAGTCACTAAAGGTATCACGTTGAAATGTCAAAGCGAGAAGTGGAAGACCTAGCTAGTCAGGGTGCCAGTCAGGCTCAAACAAATGACATTTCCAGAATGAACCTTGCCATCGTTATTCCGCTACTCGAAAAATACGGGGGCGCTGAGCGCCTATTGATTGAATGTGTATCTCGTTGGCAGCATAGGCACGACATTACGATCTACGCAGCCGGGATAAATGAGCGCATTTTAGAGGAGCATGGAATTGGAGATCGGGTAAAACGCGAGCTGCTTTCGCCTTACTTTGAAGGTGAGCATTCGATGCTGCTAAATGCGCTGCTGTTGCCGAAGATCTGGCAGGAAGAAATTGGCCGACATGATCTTTACCATACTCACTTGTGGCCGACTCACCTGGTTGATTTGCACCCGATGGTGTGGTACCCGCATGAGCCGTTGCGGGTATTGCATGATCTGCGCTTTGATCAAAACGTAGAACAGGTGGGCAAAGATGCGGCTCGCAACATTCATATTTATCCAAAATATAACTATGATCGCATTGGAGATTCTCTGTATGAAGCCTATCTGAATTCTATCGATACGATGGATAAGGCGGTCACACCAGAGCTGATTGTTGCTAACAGCCGCTACTCTGCAAGCTACCTGGAGAGCGTGTATAGTACGCCCGTAACGGATGTTGTCTATCCTGGGGTAGAGCCAGAACTCTTTATTGAGCTGCCCACTGATCGCAATTTGTTTGTGACGATTGGTCAGCTGTGGCCGCATAAAAGGGTAAATTTGCTGATAGAGGCGATCGCACTAACAGACGATACGCAGCTCATTGTCATTGGCGCTGGGCCGGAAAAAGAACGCCTGCAAGAAATGACCAGTCAGCTCGGCGTTGATGATCGCGTTTTCTTTTTATCTGGACTGACTAACTGGGAGCTGGCGCTGGTGCTCGCTCGGGCCTGCGCGTTTCTGTTTGCCGCTGTCAAAGAGCCCTTTGGCATTGTTGTATTAGAGGCAATGGCCGCTGGAAAGCCTGTGATTGCGGTGAAGGAAGGCGGCTATGTAGAAGCCTGCCATCCCGACTACTCTTTTTTAGTGCCTCCTTTCCCTTCAGCGTTTGCTGAAAAGATTACCTATTTGCAGCGTCATCCTGAGATTGCAGAACAGATGGGCAAAGCCAGCCGCCAGGTAGCGCCGCAGTTTACCTGGCAGCGAACGGCAACTGAGCTAGAAGAGCGGCTGGTAGAGACTTGGCAACGCTCTCAGCGAGATCAGCCAGCTTATAAAACAACGCTCACAGATGGGCAAACGCTGGTCGGCATTCAGTACTATCTCTGGTACGGCGAAGGGTTTGGGGCCTCTCATTGGAATGATAGTCCTCGTCACGGCTATGTCGCAGACAAGCCTTTGCTCGGCTACTACGCCTCTACCAAAGGCCAAACTATCAACTATCACTTTGATCTGTTTGAACAGATGGCGCTAGACTATGTGACCTTAAACCTTCATGTAGATAGTGAGGGAGCCAATGGCATTGAGCTGATGGGCATTCAGCATGTGTTCGATATTGCCAAAAAGCGCAATAGTCCGCTTCGCTTTGCCATTCAGCTAGCGCCTTACGGCGAGCAAACAGAAGAGCTACAGCGCGCTGTAAGGCTGATTGAAAAAATGTACGTCAATCATCCCAACTACTTTTATTTAGACGAGCAGCCTGTTCTTTTTTGGTTTTGGTCGAGTGCGTTTGATGGCAATCGGCGGTTGATGCTGGCCCTCACAGAAATGGCGGAAACCTTCGTGAATTTTGCCATGAGTTTGCGGCTACCTCAGCGATCAGACGAAGCTAAGCTGACGTTTGATTTCTTTAAAGGATTTGCGCCCTTTTCGCCGTTGGAGCTAGCAGGGCAAAGCAACTGGGAGAAGGTGTGGGATACGGCCTATCAGTCGGCTGAAAAGTCCGGTATGCCGTATCGGATCGCCACCGTGTCGCCTGGATACGACGACCACGCACTAGATGATGACGTCAGAGCCGGAAACCCTTATCGGGTGGTGCCCCGTCAAGGCGGCAGTACCTACCAAAAAACTATCGACTTTGTGCAGGGGTTATCGCGCCCGCCGCATTTGATTATGGTGTCAACGTTTAATGAATATCATGAGAACACGCATATAGAGCCATCTTTAAGGAATGGCAGTCAATATGTTGAAATGACGGCGGAATTTGTAAAAGAGATCAAGGGGCAAGGAAGCAAATGAAGCGTACTGAAGAGAGTCCGTTTGTAAGATTTGTCTCGCCGGAGATCATTCTGTCTGATGCTGCCACCTTTGAGCTAGCGCTTTCCGCTCAGGTATGGAAAAAAGATATTTCGCTGGTGATTGATGTTTATGATCTCGATAACCCGGTCCATCCGGAAGGGCATATTGGCTGGTGGAAGTTTTCGGGCGATCGCCTGCAAGAACACCTTCAAGCCAGCATAGAAAACATAGACAGCGAGAATGTCCAGATTACGCTAAACCAAGCGGCTTCTCAAGAGAGCTGGGTTAACGAAGAAACCGTTTTCTTTAAGCGCTTGGTATTTAACGCGGTGCTGCGATCTAATGTAACCAATGCGATTGTTTATATTGATAAAGTGCCTGCCTTTAAGGGGGTAGAAGAGGCCGCTGAGTTTCGCTCCGTTTTTGATCGCAACTGGGAGCAGCCTAGGCTCGCCTACCTGTCTTATGTATTTCCCAAGTCTTCAACCGTCCGGCTAGTATCGCGCAACATTTTTCCCTATGATGCGGTGGGAAATCTTTGTCTCGATGTTTATCGACTGCTGCGGCAGAACAAAATTGCCGTTGAGATGTATGCAGAGAATACCGACATTGCGCTAAACGACATTGTGCATAAGGAAGAGCTCCTGTATGAGAGCGTCTCTGCTGACGATCAAGTTCTCTATTTCTTTTCGACGTACGATCCTAATATTCCAAAGATTGCCAGCTTAGAGAATGTGCGTAGGATTGTTTATTTTCACGGCATTACCGCTCCTGCTAAGCTGCAAGTATTTGACCCAGAGCTGAGCGCAGTATGTGAAAAGGGCAAAACTCAGCTAAAGCAGCTGCGGCTGTTTGATGCGATCGCCACTAACTCACGCGCTAATTCAAACTACATCATCGCGCACACCGAAAAGAAGCATAAAAAGAAGAAAGCTCGCTCAATGCAGGTGATTCCACCCAAGCTAATTTCGCCTGATACGGCCCAGCGATCGCTCACTGCTGATCCCTGCGTTAATTCAACCACCCGGCTGCTATACGTAGGCCGGATCAAGAGCCACAAAAAAGTAGAACATGTGCTTGAGCTCTTTGCCGAATATCTCAAGTTGGACGCTGCCGCTGAGTGCTGGATAGTTGGCGGCGGAGCCGATAAAGCCTATTGGGACTACCTGATGTGGGTGGAAAAAACTCGGCTTCAGCTCTCACCCGACAAAGTTTACTGGGTGGGCAATGTCGATGAAGATAAACTGCGAGATCTCTACCGTTCGGCGTCTGTATATGTTTCGATGAGCGAAGATGAGGGTTTTTGTCTGCCAGTGTTAGAGTCGATGCTCAATGGCGTTCCGCTGTTTGTCTATGGCCTGCCGCCGATAAAAGAGATTATCCAAGACAGCGGGCTATATTTTGAGAACAAAGACTTTGAGCATCTAGCACAAACGCTACATCTGCTGTTGAGCAATCAGCAGCGCTGCGATGACATCATAGAGCGTCAGCGTCAGCGCGCAGTGCCTATTATCGAGAGAATGGATGGGCGTGATTTTCTCAGCCTTTTACAGCCTCCCTCTCTGTAAGAAGTTGATTTAAAGAGTGTTCTCAAGGTGTTCTCAAGGTAAGTTTGGGTTTAAGTTTTGTCCATTACACTGCTCCATCACGCTGAAGAAAAGGTTCTTGCTAGCATTGTCAGCAGCGGCCTGATCCGTTCGTTTAGCGCCGCGCAAGTGAGGTCCGTTAGCTTTAGCGATCGCCCTGCCCGTCTAAATTCTCAAATATATGTTCTCTTAAATCCGACAGACACTGAGCGGAGGCTTTTAGAGACATTGAGCGCGCAAAAGCGTAAGGTCATTCTCTTTGGCTCGCTCGGCACTCGGCTAGCAGCTGACATCGGCATCGAAGTCGCACCGCTCACTGCACATAGCGCTAACTGGGCAGCGGTGCAGCCCTCAAAAGATTCCACCTTCGACGTGTCGCAAGCCGCCATTGTTTATAGCGACGAGCATTCTTTAACAGCGCCTGTTAGCCTGCGTCGCCGACCGCTCAGCCGCTACGACTTTACCGATGAGTGGAATACGCTTGGATTTGGTCGAATTACGGTAAAAGGAGGGCTCTGGTCGCTTTGCCAACAGGCGAAGGCTACCCAGGCAAAGCCGATTGCTCAGGTGGTGGATCGCAACGGGGAGGAGATGAGCGCTTATGCGGCGATCGCAGAGACTCCTGATAGCTCGCTGCTGTGGTTCAACCGCGCTGTCGGCCCGATAGATAGCCTAGAGTGGAGAATCATTGAGACGTTCTGTAGCGAGCATCGGGCTGACAGCTTAGGGTGCATTCCCTACCTGTCAGAGATTCCGGTAGGGTATGAGGGGACGGTGACGATGCGGCTGGACTGTGATCAGGCGATCGCCACTGCTCGTCCCCTATTCGAGCGGTATCAAGATCTAAAGGTGCCGCTGTCGCTGGCGATTGTCACGGGCCTACCGCCTCAGGCAGAGGACATGGCGTTTTTACGAGAGGTCTTAGCTTGCGGGGGTGCCGTCGTCTCCCATTCGTGCACCCACCCGCCCAACTGGGGGGAAGATTACAGCGCTGCGAAGCAAGAGGCGCAGCAGTCTAAAGCTTGGCTAGAAGGGAATTTGCCTGAGGCTGGCCCGATCCACTATGCGGTCTCTCCGTTTCATCAAAACCCTGCCTACGCGGTCAATGCGCTGACAGATGCAGGGTATTTAGGATTTGTCGGGGGCGTGATTCACAACGACCCAGAGTATTTATTCGGTCGGTCAGGGCAGGTGCCGCTGTGCGATCGCCCGCTGATTTCGCATAGCCAGCAGTGTATGCTGCACGGCGATTGCTATCATCGCTACGGCGATTCGGTTGCCCCGTATCAGGAAAGCTTTGCGCATCACCTCAAGTCGGGTTGCCTGTTTGGTTACTTAGATCATCCCTTTTCATCGGGCTATCAATATGGATGGCACAGCGAATCTGAGCGGATTTCGGCCCATGCTGAGCTGATTACATCGATCCAGTCCCACGAAAATATTTGGTTTCCTAATTTGGTGCAGTGTTTGGAGTTTGCCCGCAAGCGTAGCCTCTTGCAGGTGGAACTGCATGATCACCAGATCAAGGCTTGGCGATCGCCCAGTGCCATTCCCCTTTCGTCTACGCCTGCCCTACAGGTAAGTTTGCGCGGTGAAAACACGCCAATTTCTGATTGAATGAATCTTGGCAGCGCTTAGAACACATTCAGAGCAAAATTCAGACCAAATTCAGAGCAAGGAGGCGCTTTTGGCTTTTCCAACCGATGTCATCGTCTTTTCAACTGCGGATTGGTCAGAGAGAAACTGGACGAACAATCAGCGGGTGAGCCAGAGCCTAGCTGAGGCCGGATTTCGGGTGCTGTATTTAGAGTCGTTGGGGCTACGGCAGCCACGGGCGAGTAAGCGAGATCTGCAGCGAATTTGGCGGCGGCTGAGTAAGGTTGGGCAAGGCGTTCGGCAAGTAGAACCGAACCTGTGGGTGTTCTCGCCGCTGGTGATTCCGATGCATCATGTGCCGGTGGTCCAATGGATCAATCAAAAAATCGTCGTGACGACCGTGCAGCTACTCAGTCGCTGGCTGGGCTTTCACTGCCCTATTCTCTGGGCCTATAATCCGGTTATTTCGGCCTTTCAGTCGCAGCTCAACTCATCGCTGCTGATTTACCACTGTGTGGATGATCTGACGACCGTGCCCGGAATTTCTCCGAGCGTGGTGAAAACCGCAGAAGCTGAAATCCTACAGGCGGCGGATTTGGTCTTTGTCACTAGCTTGGGCCTCAATGAAAAGCTATCTGCCGTTGTCCCTGATAAGGTTCACTATCTGCCGAATGTGGCAGACTATCAGCACTTTTCGCAAGCGCGGAAGGTGGGTGCAGTTCCTGATGATTTGGCAGCGATCGCTCAGCCCCGCATTGGCTTTATTGGCGAGATTAAAGACTACAAGCTCGATTTTGAGCTGATCTCTACGCTGGCCCAGCGGCATCCTGATTGGCACTGGGTATTTGTGGGCGCGATCGCTCTGACTACCGACCATCTGGCCAATGGCCAAATGCTACCCCCTGAGCTTCAGCTACCAAACCTCCATTTTCTAGGCTACCGACCTTACAAAGAATTACCCAACTATCTGCGAGGGTTTGACGTAGCCGTTTTGCCTTGCTTGCTCAACGACTATACAAAGTCTATGTTTCCGATGAAATTTTTTGAATACTTGGCGGCAGGCACACCTGTGGTTGGCACGCGTTTGCCGTCGCTGAGCGAGTATGAGTCGGTATACTC
>JBAUIB010000237.1:0-10999 GCA_049680585.1 Phormidesmis sp. | reverse complement strand
CGCTAATGGTGGCAACGGCGGCAATGGCGGCAATGGGGGATTTGGCGGTGGCGGCGGCGCGGGGGGCTATGGGGGCAGTGGCGGTGTTACCCAAGCCGGTATGGGCGGCAATGGTGGCTTTGGTGGTGGCGATGGCACGCTTGGCGATGGCGGCGGCGGTGGCGGATTTGGCGGCGGACTGTTCGTACGCTCGGGTAATGTCGTTTTGAACCACCTACGGTTCGAGCACAACGTGGCGTTAGCAGCGGTGCCGTTGTCTACACCGTCTGTTGATCTGGCGGTTGGTGGGGAAAGATCGATTGCGCAGGCGAAGGGAGGGGCGATGTTTATCTTGTCAGAGGCATTGTCAGATGCGAGTTCAGAGCGTGCAGACATGCCCTCAAACCTATCTTTACCTAGTGTGCGATCGCTTGGCGCACCGCCAGTGTTTATCCGCAATGCGGCGGCTGATGCAGTCGGCAAACCCAGCGATAACAACGATGTGTTCGGGAAAATCAAATAGTTCAGAGGCTACGCTCTATGTGCTTCGATAGTTGTTGAATAAACTCCTCTGTTTTTTTAGGCAAATATGCTCTGCCTACGTACACAGCGTGAATAGGAAAACTTTTCAAGGCGTGTGCCGACAGAATTTTGCAAACGTTTCCTTGATCTAAAGCTGCTTTAAACACCCAAGCTGGCCCTAAATGAATACCCAATCCACCTTTCACTAATCTTCGAATTGCATTCACACTATTGACAGTGATATTGCTTTGTATTTTTGAGTGGGAAAACTTACTGCCATCGGCAAACTCGATATCGCTTCTAGACTGAATAGGAGAATATAGAATGAAGTTGTGATCCATCAAATCGTTCGGTGCATTAGGCGTGCCGCAACGCCTCAGATAATCGTGACTGGCAACAAGAACTCTAGGCACTTCACCAATTTTCTTTGCCAGCAAGTTAGGCTTCGACGATTCTCCAATTCGAACGGCGACATCTATATTGTGCTCAACTAAGTTGATGAACTGGCTACTCAGGGATAATTCTATGGAAAGTTCAGGCGCATTTTTCAGCATTTCATGGACAACCGGAACGACGAACTCAGCGCCAAAGTCAACGGGTGCGCTAACTCTGAGCGTTCCTCTGAGCGTCTCGACCCCGCTGGTTATTTCCTCTTCTAATGCTATTTCGTCATCTAGCAGCCTACGCAGCCCTTCGTAATATTGTTGACCAAGCTCGGTTGGGCGTGTGTGGCGCGTGGAGCGATGTAGCAATTTCACGTTTAAGCGCTTTTCAAGTGCCGCTATCTTACGACTAAGAGACGAGGGTTCTATGTGCATCTGCTCAGCGGCTTTCTTAAAGCTACCTGCTTCAACCACCTGGATAAAGAATTGCTGTAGGCTCTGCATACTTATTGCTTTCATTGCAATTTACAATTGCATTTTTTCCTACTACCCGTGTTTTTGTCAATTAACTACAATGAAGAGTAAGCAGAATTGCTATGCGACAAACAAATAGAGAGATGAAGCAATCACTGTACGAAACTGTTAATCGATTAAGGAGATAACTATGCCCAATAATGATTTGACTAATAAGGTTGTTCTGGTTGCTGGTGGCGGTAAGAACTTAGGCGGACTGATTAGTCGAGAGTTTGCAGATAAAGGAGCCAATGTCGTTGTTCATTACCATAGCCAATCAACCCAACCAGAGGCTAAAGCGACCGTTCAGGCAATTCAACAACTAGGTCGTGAAGCGTTTGCAGTTCAGAGTGATCTGACCAAGCCGGAGAACATCACTGCTTTGTTTGAGCAAGCTAAAGATCGCTTTGGCAGCGTAGATGTGGCCGTGAATACGGTCGGTAAGGTGCTACGTAAACCAATCGCCGAAACGACTGAGGCTGAGTTCGATTCGATGTTCGACATCAATGCAAAGACAGCCTATTTTTTCATCAAGGAAGCGGGTAAACAGATCAGTGACAACGGCAAGATCATCACCATCGTAACATCGTTACTGGCCGCATTTACTGACGGTTACTCAACCTATGCTGGCGGCAAAGCCCCTGTAGAACACTTCACCCGTGCAGCCGCCAAGGAGCTTGCACCTCGTAGCATTTCCGTTACTGCTATAGCCCCCGGACCAATGGACACACCCTTCTTCTATGGACAGGAAACGCCAGAACGAACGGCTTTTCACAAATCCCAAGCGATGGGTAATCAACTGACTCAAATTGAAGATATCGTCCCTATCGTCAGGTTCCTAGCGACTGAAGGTTGGTGGATTACTGGGCAAACTATTTTCGCGAACGGTGGCTATACAACACGGTAATAAAGCTAACAACCAAAAGACTGCTTTCAACGCCTCAGTTTTAATGAGCTATCATCGCAATCGGCAAGCTAGCTCTCCGTCAGATTAAAAATCTCCTCAAAGCAAAAATTCTCGACTAGCCGACCAATGAAGTTGGCGATTTTCACCTGCTCTGGCGGCACCACCTCAAGCAAGCGATAGATTTCTTTGCTATTAACGCGAGTCGCGGCCTGATGTAGCTGTGCTATCCACTCAGGCGGCATCGCTTGCAGATCGCGCTTAGTGAGAGGGCCCACGTCTGGAGAATCACTCTGATTGATTGCGGCAGATGTCTCAGTCAGCGCATAGAGATATTGAACGCCTAAAAATTCGGCCATTTTCTCGAAGATAACTTCTGTGCGAAACGGCTTACAGACAAAGGCATCGCAACCTGCGTTTAGGGCGGTTTGTTCCTCTTGCTTAAAGACGCTGCCGGTGAGGGCAACTACAGAGGGTGAATTTTCTCCTGCTTTGATCTGGCGGGTTGCCTCGTAGCCATCCATTACCGGCATTCGTAAGTCCATCCAAACAAAGTGGGGATGCCACTGCTGGCATATTTCGATGGCTTCTAGCCCATTACAGGCTTCTGCAACCTCAAATCCAATAGGGGTGAGCAAGTCAGTCAAAAGCTGTCGGTTTTTAGGCATGTCTTCGACAACGAGAACGCGGTAAGTGGACTGGCCCGGCGCTAGGCCAACAACTGGCCGGCGAGTCAGCATCGCCGGCACTGTCCGGGCAACCGCCACTCGAATAAAAAAGCAAAACCGACTGCCCACGCCGATCTGACTAGAGATGACCATCTCGCCGCCCATCATCTCAACGAACTTACGGCTAATCGGCAATCCTAAGCCGGTGCCCTCGTGCTGGGCAGACGGGTTGCCGGTAGCCTGAGTAAAGGGTTCAAACAACTGCTCCACATCTTCAGGCTCAATGCCCATGCCGGTATCTTCTACCTCGAAGCATAGCTTGAGCGCAGCACTCTCATTCGTTAGCAGCGTATCCTCTACAGGCTCTGCTGCCGCCCGCAGATGAATGCTGCCAGCGTGAGTGAATTTAACCGCGTTCCCTACCAAATTGATCAATACCTGACGGAGCTTGCTCTCATCGGTATGGATGTAGTGAGGCAAATTGTCTCCCTTTTCGAGATGGAGCTGGACCCCTTTTGAACTGGCCTTGAACTGAAACATCGTGTGAATTCCGTTCAGGAGGCCGTGAAGATCAAAATCATTTTGATTGAGCGTGACTTTTCCAGCTTCGATTTTAGACATTTCTAAAACGTCGTTAATCAGGTTCAGCAGATGTTCGCCGCTCTGATTGATTGAGTCGAGATAGTTTTGCTGCTGTGGGTTGAGCTGACCGTTTTGGGTCATTAGCTGAGTAAAGCCTAAAATCACATTCAGCGGCGTTCGCAGCTCGTGGGTTATGTTCGAGAGAAACTGGCTCTTGGCTCGGTTGGCGACCTGCGCTGCTTTCGTCGCGTGTTGCAAATTCGCCTCGGCCTGCTTGCGATCGCAAATATCGCGAATCATCACCAGCACATCGTCTCGACCACAAGGCACCACCCGCACCTCCTCCCACACCGTCTGACCTTCTCTTTCCAGCTGCTGTTCGTAGATTTCAGTGTGGCGGCTCTCAAGGACATGTGCGATCGCAGCAAGTCGCCGCTGCACAATCTCTAGCGGGAGAACGTTATACAAGCTACCGTGCGCCGCCTGTAGATTGGGCAAGATAACGCTTTTGCCGGTTGAGACCACGTCGTAGAGAGGACTGTTTCGATACATTCGCAGCATGAAGTCAGGAATGGCTTGAAAGAGTGCCTGCTGAGTATTTTCGCTCTGCTGCTGGGCGATCGCGGCGGCTCTGAGCCTAGTTACAATCGAAGCGGCCAGGGCGATCGCTAGCGCCGTCAGCAGCGCATAGAGCCCAATACGGTAAATGTTAGCGGCCTGCACGGCTCGCTGGTGGGCAACATCATAAGTCTCGACCAGACGAGCGCCCTGCTCACGAGTCGGGACCGCCAGTATTCTCTCGACGATCCGATCAGTCACCGGGCGCTTCTCTAAAATTAGATTGGCGTGGACCAGGATGCTCGACAGATCGCTCTCAACTGATGGGCTGATCTGGCCGCTCAACTGCTGAATATCACGCTCAAGCCGTTGGCGTCTGTCTGCGGTGGTAGAGAGATTAAACAAGAGCAGATCTCGAAGCAAGGTGCCGAGCTCTGTCACCAGTGCGGGCGAGATAGAAGGGTCGCTAGAGATATCGGCGATCGCAATGGGAAAGTAAGCTAAAGAATTACGTAGAACGGCATAGTTGGTTATGAAGTCTTGAATGTGATCATTTTTTTGCTGCCAAAACTGACGACTTTCTTGCATCTGCGCCCGGAGCGTTCCGCGTGCAGGGTCAACGGCACCCGGAGGGGTCGCTAGCTGCTGCTGAAGCGCTTCAACTCTGGCCTGCTTATCTACGATGGGGTCGTAATTGTCCAAGAGCCCTACTTTCATTTGTAGTAAATCCTGGTTGATTCTGGCGTCTAGCTCTTGAAGCTGCCGCAGCCGGCTCACATATTGACTGTGCTGCTCTGGGTTTACCGGCTGTGACTGGGTCCACAGCAGCAAAAACAGCAGCGCGATCAGCGTTGGCAGTCCGTAGCTACTGACCCAGGCGGGTAGCTGACGAGTCCGAGACAACATCGCCTGCCACCCCGTTTGCCTGAAGTTAGCCCAGCTCATTGCCAGAGGTCTCCTGAAAGTTTGACAGCACTCATCGTTAAAAAATAGCGGCAGCGATGACAGATGTCATCAAATAAATGTCATTCATCCCCTGTGACATTTGTCATATCGTGCAAAGGTACCCCTTTGTACTTTCCTGTCAGCGTCTTGAGAAACTGAGCCATCAAGTCTATGTGCTGATCAGGAATAGGGCGTCCTAGCTGGTATTTCACCATAATTTTGATTGCCTCTGGCAGCGTCTCAGCGGTGCCATCGTGCAGATAAGGCGACGTCATCGCGACGTTTCGCAGGCTGGGCACTCGGAATACGTAGCGATCAGCTTCATCATTGGTCACGTTGAAGCGGCCCAGATCAGCTTTTTGAATATCGCCTCTATCTGCAAAATAGTCACCCACCACGCCAAACTTTTGAAACATGTTACCGCCCACGTTTGTCCCCTGGTGGCAGCTGATGCAGCCGTAGGCTTTGAACAGGCTATAGCCTTCTTTTTCTGCCGCAGACAAAGCCACCTGATTGCCTCTGAGGTATTGATCAAACGGAGCATCGGGCGTTATCAGAGCCGTTTCGTAAGTGACAATGGCGTCAATCACGCTATCTTTGCTGATCCCGCCCGTGTAGATTGACTCGAAAGCCTGTCGATATTCGTCCATAGCTTCGAGTCTTTGCCTGATATCTGACCACTCACTGCCCATGACAGCGGGGTTCTGCACCAGCTTGTCTGTATGGGCACTCAGACTTTCATGCTGACCCGCCCAGTTGAAGCGAAAGTTGTAGGCGACGTTGAACACTGTCGGCGTATTGACCTTGGTTTTTGCCCCATTGAGACCGGTAGAGTAGCGTTTGCCATCTACCCCACCGCGCTCAAGCTTGTGGCAGCTCGCGCAAGAGATTTCATCATTTTTAGACAGACGCGTCTCTTTAAAGAGCTTTTCGCCTAGCTGGAACTTCGCCTGATCAGTGATGAGTTCACTCGGGATGGGCTGGATAGGTTCTTCGATCGCCAGCGCCGTTTCTGGCTTACCCTCGGTGAGCAGCGCTGCCGGGGGCGTTTGGAGATGTTGCCAAATGAGTGCAAAGGCGATCGCCACCACAACCAACCCGATCCGAAAGATAATTCGTCTTCTCGCTTGAGAGGGCATACTCATCGCTTTTCAAAATTTCTTTTAGTCGTTGCAGATAAAAATGTTGGATATGATGTGCTCAGAAATTGTTCAATGCTGCCTCATCAGCCCCTTTATCCCAGTGAGGAATTTCTATGCCCCCCTCTACCCAGCATTCTCTAGAACAGACGACACATTCACTAACAAACCATTCATTAACAGATCATCCGCCAACAGGAGGCTCGCTCACAGGAGACATCCTATTAGTGGATGATACCTTAGACAACCTGCGCGTGCTCACTGCATTGTTATGTCAACGCGGCTATGAAATTCGGGCAGTCACAACCGGCTCTGCAGCTCTGATGGGCGCAGCTGCGCAGCCACCTGATCTGATTTTACTCGACATCAATATGCCGGGGATGAATGGCTACGAAGTCTGTGAAAAGCTTAAGGAAAATCCTCAAACTCGATCAATCCCCATCATTTTTATCAGCGCTCTCAACGAGGTATTTGACAAGGTCAAAGCCTTTACCACAGGCGGTGTAGACTACATTACCAAGCCTTTTCAGGTAGAAGAAGTTTTTGCCAGAATTGAAAATCAGCTCAGAATTCAGCGATTGCAGCGTCAGCTAACGGTTAAAAATCAGCGACTCCAGATGGCTGAGCAGGAGCTGAGTGAGGCGCTTGAGCAGTCGCGATCGCTCAATGACAGAATCGCTGAAATGACGACACTAGAAGAGCGTAACCGGATTGCTCGCGACATTCACGACTCATTAGGCCATGCCCTCGTCGCTCTCAACATTCAAATAGAAGCCGCGCTGACCCTATGGACTCTCGACCAGCCGCAAGCCTATGCCTCGCTGACAGAGGCCAAACAGCTCGGCTCCAACGCCCTCACCGCCGTGCGAACCTCTGTTGCCGAAATCCGTGCAGATGCGCTTCAAGGCAAGCTGATAGAGCAGGCCCTAACAGCCCTTTTGCAAGAATTTCAGCAAGCCACTGCGATCGCGCCCACTACCGATATCGATCTGTCGTCTCCTTTTCCGAATGCTGTCAACATCGCGGTCTATCGCATCGTCCAAGAAGGGCTAACAAACATTTGTAAATACGCGCAGGCAACTGAGGTTCACCTGAGTTTAAAAACGACAGACAAAGACCTACAGCTATGCCTAGAAGACAACGGGGGCGGCTTTTGCTCGAGTCCTGAGCAGGCGGGCTTTGGCCTACAGGGAATGAAGGAGCGGGCCGCTCTCTTGGGCGGACAGGTCGATATTCAAAGCCAGGTGGGACAAGGCTGCCGGGTGATAGCTCGCTTTCCTCGACTGGCCTCGCCGCTATCCCCTTGAGAACTGCATGTTATTGCGTTTTTTGCAATCCTCAGCTTGCCGCAGAAAAACTGAATCTTGAAAGGCGATCGCTGATTGCGGATAATGGAAGTGGCAGTTCCTAACAGTTCCTGAAAACGAGCGGCGAGGCGGACCTCCCAGACTTCGCACAGACATTCTCACAAATGTCAGACCGCGTCGCTCGCAGTCACGATTGACCTTTAAGGATTAATCAATTGAGCATATCGGTATGATTCGTGTCCTCATCGCTGAAGATCAAGAGATTGTAAGACGAGGGCTAAAGCTCTTGCTGATGACGCAATCTGATATTGACATCGTCGGCGAAGCTGAAAACGGCCAGCAGGCGATTGATTTGGTCATAGCGCTAGATGAGGAAAAGCAGCGTCCTCACGTTGTTTTAATGGATATCAAAATGCCAATTGTAGACGGTGTAGCAGCGACAAAAGCCGTCATGGAGAAGTTTCCAGACACCAAAATTGTTATGCTCACGACCTTTGAAGACAATCAATTTGTCTCAGAAGCGCTCAGCTACGGCGCTAAAGGCTATCTCCTAAAAGATACCCCTTTAGAAGAACTCACAGATGTGATTCGCTCTATCGCCAAGGGCTACACTCAGTTCGGCCCCGGCATTTTAGAAAAAGTGGTTGCAGATGCCGTGCAGACAGATTCTCCCTGCCAAGAGCCCCCACCCGAATTTATGTCTCTCAGCGCTAAGGAAAAAGAGGTTCTAGGGCTGATTGCGCAGGGCGCTAACAACAAAGAAATCGCCGCGACTTTGTTTATCTCTGAAGGGACCGTACGCAACCACGTCACCCATATTTTGGGACGGTTAAACGTGCGCGATCGCACCCAGGCCGCCCTCATCGCTAACACATTCATGGCACACTTAAAAAACGAAAGCCCTTAAGCGCATTTACTATGGAATCCAGCTTTTTAACAGCCGTCTTTTTGCCCTTGGCCCTGTTCATTATTATGCTGGGCATGGGGTTGGGCCTCGCCCTAGACGACTTTAGACGACTCTTAGTGGACCCCAAAGCGATCGCGATAGGGCTGATTGCTCAGCTGATCATGCTGCCGTTAGTCGGCTTTTTGCTAGCGTCCTTTTTCCCCCTCTCTCCTGAGCTGGCGGTAGGCGTCATGGTGCTAGCGGCTTGTCCCGGCGGACCCACGTCTAACCTCGTAACGTACCTAGCCAAAGGCAACGTTGCACTTTCTATCACCCTCACGGCCATCAGCAGTCTGATTACTGTCTTCACGATTCCGCTAGTGGTCAATCTCTCAATGCAAAGCTTTCTAGCAGAGAGTGTCTCACTGCGGCTACCGTTTCTACAAACGGTGACTCAAATTGCGGTGATCACGTTTATTCCGGTGGCAATTGGCATGGCACTGCACCATTACGCGCCCATCTTCTCGGCTAAGGTTGAAAAAGGAGTTAAGTGGCTATCGTTGTTCTTTTTAGCGCTAATCATTTTTGGTTTGTTGCTAAAAGAGCGAGCCAACGTGCTTGACTTTTTCCTACAGGTTGGCTGGGTGACGCTGCTGCTCAATGTGCTGACAATGGCGCTAGGCTACACATTTGCGACACTAGCTCAGCTAGATAGTCCCCGCGCAGTAGCGATTACCTGCGAGGCGGGTATTCAGAATGGGACGTTGGCGATCGCAGTTGCCAGCGCTCCCACCCTGCTTAACAATCCCACAATGGCCATTCCCGCCGCCATTTACAGCCTGTTGATGTTTGTCACCAGCGCCATCTTTGCAGGTTGGGCCAGACGTCGATCAGTGACGACACTGCAGACTTGATCTGTAGGCTAAACGTATGACGTGACAGCAGTTTATGACATCTGTCACCACCAGAAATAGCATTTAGGTGATTGCAATCAATTGAGAGGCGTGCATGAAAAACGCACGAAGCTCACTCTTAGCTCGACTTTGTCTCTTTGTTCCTGGAAGATAAGGTCGAGCCAAATACTCGAAAGAGAATATCAGGACTGAACAGCACCGTGGGTGGCTGCATCAGATTAACAACCTGAAAGAAGGCTTTGGTGGCCACCGGGTCATGCTGTGTAAGCTTATGAAGCTGCGTACTGTACCGGTTTAGTAAATGGCTGCTCAGGGGCTTTTTGCCCTTGGTTTCTGGAAAGCGAAAGTCTTCGCTGACGGCCATCATCCACGGGTCTTTGAGAAGGGCAGCGGTGCGTTTGAAAAAGTCTTGAGCCAGACCATTTAGATGATTTTTATCTGGGCTATTTTGATCTGAGCCATTTCGGTCTGGGCCATTTCGGTCTAGGCCATTTTGGTGTACTGCCGCTTTTAAGCAGCTCTCTAGCGTCTCAGCTTCCATCGCACTGACCGACATTCCCTGCCCGTAGACGGGATTGAAACTGCACAGGGCATCTCCCATGACAACATACCCTTCTGGGAAGCGCGTCATCTTCTCATAGTGGCGGCGCAGACTGGAGGTCAATCGGTACTTGGCAAACTCACCCAGTGGTTTTGCTTGGCTAATGACATTGTAAATATCTGGACTCGTCAGGCTTTTGGCGTAGTCTAAAAATCCCTGCTCATCGGCTGGAGCCTGATCGCCCATCCAGCCTATCAGTGTCACTATCCAGCGTCCGCCTTCAATGGGGCAGAGTACGCCTCCTCTAGTCCCATCGGGAGGCGCGTGCATAATCACAATCCCTTTTGCATGGCTCAGCAAATGAGGAGTTTGCTGGAACACGCGAGTGGTATAACTCAAATTGATTTTGACAACGCTTTCTGATGGCCTGAGATAGCCCAATGCTTCAAGCCACTGGGGCGATTTCGATCTGCGGCCGGTAGCGTCAATGACCAGGTCCGCGCTGAGGTTTTGCTGGCCGTCTGTAGTGTGCTGCCGCAGGGTGAGGCCGGTAATGCGATCGCCCTTCGCAACTAGCCCCTCCACAGTCTGCTGCGCTAAGCAGGTCAGATTCTCAATAGCCAGCACCCGGCGGCGAATGCGAGACTCTAGCAAGGCGCGACTCATAAACAGAACTCTGATGCCGCTATGAAATCGAGTTTTGTATCCTCCTTCTTGAAACCACAGCACGTCATTAGTCGCATCGACCTCGGTTGCGCCTGCCTGAATTAGCTCAATTGCTATCTGCGGAAACCATTTTGAGATAATCTGCTCGCCTTTGACGAGCAGCACATGGAGGTGTTGGCTTTGCGGTGTGCCTAAACGATGTTGCGGGGTGTCAGTCAGGCGATCGCGCTCGATGAGTGTGACTCGTTGGAAGCGATCGCTCAATACCCGCGCTGCTAACAGACCGGCCATACTACCACCGATCACCACCGCATGATTTCCGGCTAAGCCTGGTTTCGCAGCAGACGAGGAAGCCTTCCACGGTTGAAAAATAGGCTCTCTATTGCTCATTATCTTCACCGCTCGTTTTTTCTCTGGTCATCCAGAGCCCACCGCCTAGTAGTCCGATGGCAAGCAACAAACCCGGCTCGGGAACGGCTTCCGCATTGTATG
>JBAUIB010000236.1:0-4604 GCA_049680585.1 Phormidesmis sp. | reverse complement strand
CCGTTGCACCGTTATTAAAGAAATCTGGAAACCAGCCAAAGTTTCTGACATTCCAGTCACTTTTTGGCAATACGGCTGCGTTTACACCTGAGATGCCTTTCGGTAGCTGGGATTGAAACAGGGCATCTTTTGTCGGAATGCCCAGTTTTTGGCGGCGGGCGCTCTCACTGTGACAGCTCACACAGTCTGTATTAAAGAAATGCGATCGCTCCGGATTTGCGATAATATCCGGAATGTCCTGTAAGAGCGGCCGAGAGCGATCTGGAAAGCTTTTAGAGGTGAGCTTACTTTGCGCATCTGCTTCAAAGAGAACGGCGGTGCTAACGCCACTTTTCCCATCTACGTTTTTGGTGACAGGACGCGGAGAGACAGCCGAACTATCAACAAAGGACAACATTTGGGCTTGATTGCTGCCTAATGTGGGAGCAGAAACCCGGATAAAAGATCCGCCGCGCTTCGCCATCGCAAAAAAGATCCAGGGTTCGGGCGGTTCTAACCCCATGAACGAAATGGCAAATAGATTTTCTTCTGAAAGATGCTTTTTAAGAAATGCTTCCAGATTATCTCTGAAATCTGGAGATTTAGATTTAAAGCCTGGATGGACATCGAGCCTTTTCCCAGTGGTTGAGACGCCAGAGACGGCCAAATCTACTTTTAGCTGCTTGAGATCGTTGACAATTTCTTTAAACTTTGTTCTATCAGGTACCGCCTTTGGGCTCCTTGCCTGCGTAAAGTTGTAAACCAGATGAGCGGTGTAGTCATGAACTTGGACATTACCTGATCCATCCACCGTGACTGGCTGCACAATTAAACGAATCTGAGGAATCGAGCCAAATTCGCTAATGACTTCCCGGCTAGATCCAGGGGCGGAAGGATCGACACGGACGCTAACAATTTTCCACGTTTCCTGCTGACGAAAGTCACTTCCCAGCTGACCATCTTCAAAGTTGATTTTACGGAGCCCACTTCCAGGCGAAGCTTGGACTTCGACTTCTTGAGCAGTCTGAATAACAGTATTGAACGCGGCTTGGGGCCATAGCTGAGATGTGCCATCTGCCGTTTTTTCGTTCGATGAAATTAGGGCATTGACATCATCAGAAGAGGTCGGGACTGGCCATAAAAAGGAGATATCGTTAACGTCAAACTGCACACTCTCTGTCGCTGACAGATTATCTACAGCGATCGCAGGCATCGGCATTACTATGGTAAATAGAGAGATCCATAAAACGGATGCCAAAAGAGAGAAGGCTCGAAATATAGTCATTACCAGAAAAAATAGGAGGGCGGCAAAGGATTCACTGAGTTTTCCAGATAGCAAAACTCACATAGCGAAACTGTCCTTTGACTAAGACACTCTCATGCATCCTGTGAATGCGCTGTGAAAATCCCGAAAAATTAATATTTTGCGTAATCTTTTTGCCTGTTGACATTTAGATGAAGTTGTTAATTCGGCAGCAGACAATGCGCCCATTGAGTAGGTGGGCGAGCGGTTGAAGTGCACAGTGCTCGCCCTACACTACTTGCCTTACAGCGTTTATTTTTACAGTGCTTGTCTTGCTGACGGGTTTCGAGATAGGCTCAATGTATATCTTTTTCAACCACCGTTTTGAGCGCTATGACCACCGATTTGCTCTGTCTGCTAATATTGGCGCTCTGGTCAATTCCACTCAACCATATTCCAGCGCTGGCTCGCATCTCTGAAGCGGGCATCGCCTGGGGAGCTAGCAACCGTGAAAAGCCAGTAGACGTACCACCGTGGGTAGGCCGCGCCGACAGAGCACAGCGCAATCATCACGATAATCTGGCCATGATTGCGGCGGTGATTTTGATTGCTCAGATAACCGGACAGGCCGATGGGGTGACAGCGAATGCAGCGATCGCGGTGCTAGGATGCCGAGTCGCACATAGCATCGCCTACATGCTAGGGGTGCCACCCGTGCGATCGCTGGCTTATGTGGGCTCTATTACAGCGCTAGGCGTCATTGTCTGGCGAATCTTGAGCTAGCGGATTTGACTGCGCCGGATCTAACAGCAGCTGCCAGTCTAGTAAGAGGAGAATATGGCGATCGCTTCCCAAGCTGTAGGTCACCATATGAGAAATCCAGCGCAGCGTTTTAGTCAGGCGTTTTTCTGGTGGTACGGCCTTGAGCGCATAGCTCGGAATATCCATCAGATCAGGCGGTTCGTGCACCGCAATCCCCCAGAGCTCTCCAATCGCATTTTGAAAAACGACTAGAAAAGGCGGATTTTCTGGCAGGCTTTCTGGCGAATTTTCTGGCAGGCTTTCCGGCGAGGTTAAAAGTCGCTGTTCGCTTGTATTGAGCGCGAGCAGCTTTGGCAAGTCAACAATTTGAATGCTGTATTGCGCAAGCTGTACGAGCCCCATGCTGACCATACCGCCTTGGCTAGGAGAAGGGGTTTCAACAATCTTCAAAATCTCTTTGCTCGGCAACGCAAATGAATAGTTTGCCAGCTTGAAAGTGATGTATTTTGTGGATTCAACAGTTGTGTCAGCGCTGTTGGTAGCCGAGGTGTTAACCATAAAATTCGAGAGATTATTCATCAGAGTTTCCGACAGGACTGAGCGGCTGAGCGGCCTATACCTCAATCGTCTCAGCAATTGTTTTTAACAGCTGAGGCGTGAGATAGGGCTTAGTCAGATAGCCACTTGCACCGAGTTCTTTTGTCAGGAGGCGGTGCTTTTCACCGGCTCGCGAGGTCAGCATAATCGTCGGAATCGAGGCCAGCTCTGGCCTTTGCTGACGCGCCTTCAGAAACTCAAAGCCATTCATTCCAGGCATCTCAATATCACACAGAATTGCTTGCACGTCCGGATAGTGCTGAAGCTGTTGCAGGGCCTGCGTGCCATCGTTCGCCTGAATTACCTGATAGTTGGCCTTTTGCAGCGATTCTGTCAGCGCATTGCGGACCGTGATTGAATCATCAACCACTAAAATCAGCCGGGTGACAAAAACAGGCTCACTTTGACTGGGCACTATTAGATTCGCTTCGCTGGCTGATTCGCGTTGCATCTCAAGCCCGCGCTGGCTAAGCTGATCTAGAACAATCTCAGCGAGAACTATACCGTCTAATACCAAGGTGAGCTGACCATCCGGTAAAAGGCTACTGCCATACAGGTAGGCAGGAGGGGTAATGGTTTCACCGAGGGGGCTGATGACCAGCTCCTGCTCACCTAAGAGCTGATCGACTTCTAAACCCACCAACGTGTCTTGATAGTGCAACAAGATGACTGGATTTGTTTCACTTGCTGGGGTATGGCTAGGCGGCTGCGTGAGTCTGTGGTTAGGCAGCGGTGAGGCGTAGTGCAATACGCTGGAGAGAGCATTGACTGGCACCAAATGCTCTTTTTCCAGATTGGCCTGCCAGGTCAGCGTTTTACCCCCTTCCCAAACCTGTATTTGCGCTGGCGTCGGAATCAAAATATGGTCAATCGCGCTGGCGATGAGAGCATAAATGCGTCCTTGGGCTCGGCACAACAGCAGCTTGGCAATTGTCAGGGTAGACGGAATTTGTAGGGTAAAGCAAGTGCCCACGCCGAGTTCGTGGCTGACAGTGACCCAGCCTTTGAGCGATCGCACCTGCGCGCTTACCGCATCTAACCCTATACCGCGCCCCGAGAGATCATCCACTTCGCTAGCGGTCGAAAAGCCGGGCTTAAACAGGAGATCAACCGTTTGAGAAGGCGTCAGCGACTCCGCTTCAATAGCTGTAATAATATGGTTCTCAACCGCTCTTCGACGAATCGTTTCGAGATCTAATCCCCGGCCATCGTCTTTGACAGTGATTACCAAGTGACGACCCTGCTGAGCCGCATTGAGGGTGATTTTGCCAGCGGTCGGTTTGTTTTGCTGTTGTCGTCGTTCAGATGATTCTATGCCGTGATCAAACGCATTTCGCACGAGGTGCAGCAAGGGCTCATAGAGCTTGTCTGCAATCATTTTTTCAACCCGGACCTCACCGCCTTCTGTGACGACATCAACTTGTTTGTGATGCTGAGCGTTCAGTCGGCTAACAGCAGCCGAAAAACGTCGAAAAACGGTTTCCAAAGGCACCATTCTGGCCTCTAATAAGGTCTCACGGGTATCTGCAAGCAGCCGTTTTTGCTTTTCTAACGCTTGCCCAGAGCGTCGAACAAATAGCTCAATCGCCTCAGCGCTTTCAGCTTGTTGCACAGTTTCTTCTAGAAATGACTGAGCCAGTAGCTGAACATCGCTATATTGATCGAGCTCTAGCGCATCAAAGTGGGTAGAGGCCAACGATGATAAAAACTGAGTGGAGAGGGGTGGGGATATCTCAGTGCGAGAGCTTTCTGTTGAATGCTGGCAAGACGAGTATTGTTTTTTTGAATGCTGACTGGCTGAGTGTTTGACCATCAGGCTTTGAGCTTTGAGGTGGTTGAGCTGTTCTTGCTGCTGAGAGATACGGTTCAGTAGTTTTTGCACGAGCGCTGCTAGCTGCTCATTGTATAGAGCCTGACGGTTTTGATGCGTCAGTAGTTCGCCCATCGCATGGCTAAGCTGATCGAGATGCCCAACCGTCATTCGAATCGTGGCCTGCTGGGATTGAGCGGCAGCGAGCGGCGG
>JBAUIB010000235.1:0-2099 GCA_049680585.1 Phormidesmis sp. | reverse complement strand
CAATATTGTGGGACTCAAACCGACGAAGGGTCGTCTGAGTACCGCTCATACGGTGGAGGCGTGTAAAACGCTGGACTGCCTGTCTGTTTTTGCACTGACGGCTGAGGATGCTCAAGCTGTTTTTGAGATTGCGCAAAGTTTTGAGGCGAGCCATCCGTTCTCTCGTCCGGCGGGTCAGCCGACGCCGAGGCGCAAGCGCTATCAGACCCATCAAGCGTTTCGATTTGGCGTTCCCCGAGCGGAGCAGCGGGCGTTTTTTGGCAATGCCGATGTAGAGACACTGTACAACCAAGCCATAGAGCGCCTCATCGCCCTTGGCGGAACCTGCGTTGAAGTTGACTACGCTCCTTTTCTCGCCGCAAATGCTCTATTATTCAACGGGCCTTGGGTGGCTGAGCGCTATGCGTCGGTGGGTGACTTTGTTGAAGCGAACCCAAGCGCTGTTTTTCCCACGACGCGAGAGATTCTGCTGAGGGCCAAAGAAATAACGGCGGTAGAAGCGTTTGAAGGGCTTTACGCAGTGGAAGCTTTAAAGAGGACGAGTCAGGTTCTGTGGGATGAGATGGATTGTTTGGTTGTTCCGACGACGGGGACGATTTATCGGATTGATGAGATTGAGGCTGAGCCGCTGAAGCTGAATGCGAATTTGGGCTACTATACGAACTTTGTGAATTTGCTGGATTTGTGTGCGATCGCAATTCCCAACGGCTTCCAGTCCAACAATCTCCCGGCAGGTATTACCTTGATTGCCCCGCCCCACAGCGAAACTTACCTGTATGGCCTCGGCGCGGCCTTTCAGCAGCTGAGCCGCTTGCCGCTAGGCGCGACTCCCTTTTTCCGATAAGCTTTCCGACAAGTTCTCCGACAAGATAGCGTCTGTCGCGTTTTTCTGCTGATCAGCAGCGATTGGACGAGGGCAAAAGGTTTGATTTATCCCCGTCGCGATCACCCCAAAGACAACCGAAAGTGCCGCCGTCTCATCCGCTATCGGTAGGGGCTTTCCGGCATCACCGCCCTGGCAAATCTTCGGGTCAATCGGCACTTGGCCCAGTAGCGGCACCGCTAGCTCTTGGGCCATTTGTTCGCCGCCGCCCGTGCCGAAAATGGAAGTGCGATCGCCGCAGCACTCACAAATTAAATAGCTCATATTCTCGATCAGCCCCAGCACTGGCACACCCACCTGACGAAACATATGAATGCTGCGCCGCACGTCAGAAACGGCCACCTGCTGCGGCGTTGTCACCATCACTACTCCGCAAATGGGACTTTCTTGAATGATCGTAATTTGGGCATCGCCAGTGCCAGGCGGCAGATCGATCAGCAGATAATCCAGCTCTCCCCAGTCCACCTCTTGAATAAACTGGGTGATAATCTTGTGCAGCACGGGTCCTCGCCAAGCCAGCGGATGCTCAGGATCGGCCAACAACCCGACTGACATGACTTTGATACCGTGAGCTTCTAGCGGCGTAAATCGTGGCCCTTGTGCAGTATTGATAATTTCTACATCGGCCTGTGCTAATCCCAGCATTTGCGGCACGTTGGGGCCGTAGATATCAGCATCAAGCACACCTACTTTAGCGCCGGTTTTGGTCAGCGCGGCGGCCAGATTCACTGCCGTTGTCGATTTGCCCACGCCGCCTTTACCGCTAGAGACCGCTAGGGTTGTGCGCACGCCCGGAATCGTGCAGAGCTGGATATAGGCTTTCTTACACCAGTCTAGGTCTCCTAACGCGAGCTGCGCTTGTGCTTTTAGGGCCTGTTGATGAGCGCCGATATACAGCCGCAGGTACACGTAGCTCTCGACCACGCGCAGATTGCGCACCATCCCGAGATCAACAATATTACTGTTAAGGGTGGGCTCAATGACCTGCTTCAGACAGCGGATGGCCTGCTGTTTTTTCGCTTCTACAACAGGGTTGATAGGTGCGCTGGGGGTAGCCGGAGGGGCACCGGTTGAAAAAGGAGAGTCGTGGCTAGGCATCTGTTCGTTTTTGAGAGAGCATTCTTAAGAGGTTTTAGCTAGCTGGGCCTGAATGGCTTGAATGGCGCGCCCGGTGAAGATCTGCACGTCTCTATCGGGATCGTCTAAGGTCTGCTGG
>JBAUIB010000234.1:0-11640 GCA_049680585.1 Phormidesmis sp. | reverse complement strand
CTCCAAAAACTCATCGCTCGTTGCATCCGGCGGTGAAAAGCGCTCATAGGTACTCACCAACAAATCGAGTAGGTTGTTGCCCAAAGGCCGCGTATACTCAATCCGCAGATTCTTCGCCGCCTCCTGTAAAATCGCCGCATCGATCTTGATATCTGTTCTTTGTGGGTTTACATCAAGCTCAAACAAACACTCCCGACAGCATTCCTGCCCCAGCCGCATCAGCTCCCGCAGCACGCCGCCGCTCAGCATTACAATCTCTTGCTTCATCTCTGGCTCTATCAATTCCTCGGGAATCCGCTTTTCTAAAACCGAAAGCAGCGTATTGACACTACTCTCAATCGGAGCCGCCCCCGGTTGATGCGCCGTATCTTTATGAAAAAACTTCGTCACTGGCAACTGAATAATTTGGCTGCGCGACTTTAGCGTCATTAGTAGCCGAGTCTCTCGAATCACCGCGACCGGAATCGTGAACAGCACTCGAATTCTTGGTAGATACAGTGAGTTGATATGCTCCTCAAAAATAGATCTCACAACCGGCAGGTCCAGCTTGTCGAGATCATCAATAATCACCAGCACCGGTTTTTTGATCGCCCCCTGAATCGCCCCGGCGATCAGATCAATCTGCTGCGTTAGATCAGAAACATTGTTCTCATAGCTCTCTTTAATTTCATCTCGAAACGCTTTTTCAGTTTGCAGCTTACCGGTCAAAAAGCCAAACAGATTTCCACCTATCGATGCCTGCGCCTGAACCTGCTCGGTATACACGCGCGACCTTGTCTGCGTAAACCAGTTAATTAGCTTTGTTTGAACATCTTTGGGAATGACAACATCCTTATGGCTTACCGCCTTTTCCATTAGCCGCAGCGCGATGGAATACAAAATATTAATATGGTTTACGTCTGACATTTCCACCATGTCAGCGATTGAAAATCCCACAACAAACAGACCATCTTCTCGTGCTTGGTCCGCTAGCTGGCTGAGCAACGTAGATTTTCCGCAGCCTCTGTGCCCGGTAAAAATCAGCTTGCCGTTTTCCTCACTCGCCGCAATTTCCTGCCGTAGCTTTCGCAATGCCCGCTGACCGTAAGGCACACGAAAGTCCTTAATATCTTCTGCCTTAAACAAAGGAAACAAATTCAGGTCGCGATATGTTTTTGTAAACTGGGCAATGCGATCCATACTCGATCATTCAAAAAACCTGGCCTCATCATACCGCCAACTATAAAAAATCCCTGGTGCAACATCATGCAAACCAGGGATTCTTTGACTTTGGCGTATCGGCGCGAAACAGCTTTGGCGTAAGTCGCTATGCCCGCTTACCGCTAGCCCGCGCAAAGCCGACGCAGGCAGCTGCCACTGCGATCGCACCCACGCCTATCCACGGTGAGCTGGCATAGTGCACATCTTGAATTTCCTCACCCTGACCGTCCATCTGCGCCATCAGCTCCGCATCAATGCCTGCTTCCGTAACGGGCACCCGCAAAATATCGCCGTGACCTTCCCGCTTAATGTTGACTTCCCATTCACCGCTGATCGCCTCATCCGGGTTAAAAGAAAAGCGACCTTGGTTATCGGTGACACCCGTCGCATAAGGGCGGAAAGACTGCTCAGGCGCATAAACCGTGACCTTAGCGCCTTTGAGTGGCTCACCATTGCTAAAAGTCGTCTGTAGCTCCAAGCTTTGATCCGCTTGATTTGCCTGATCGCTTAGCACATAGTTGGTTTGGACCTGGTGGGCGATCGCCTTATCTGGAACTATCGCCGCAATGCCCACCGCAGCGAGCATGAAAAACGAATAACGCAAAAGTGGCTGTTTCATAAAATTACCCTTACTCAGGTAGTCATCAAAAAGAGCTAAAGCTGTAGCAAACCGTTCATTTATCAGATAATTAATCGCAGATCGTTCACCAGCGATCAACTATAGCTTTGCCCAATACTAGCTCACACGTAACAAGGTTGCTTAATTTAGTGACCACCCCAATCTAATGGCTATTCTACGGGCACATCCGTCAGATCTTTGGCGTCCCACTTCAGCACAGATGCTTCTATGCCCTCAGTTTGTTTGCGTTTGGAGTCCGCTTCAAACCAGGCAATAATCTGCTCATTTGTTAGCGCTTCTACCGAGGTGCCAAGGTCTTTGGCGATATAAATCAGCAGCTTCCCGGTCGAGAGCGTGAGCCGGGTCAAAAACTTTTCGGGCGTGGTCAGCAGGGCCGCATCAACGGCAGCAGACTCTTCGGCAGTGAGGAACTGTAACGACATAAAAATAAAAAAGCTGGGAACTTAAAAACTGTCTACTTTGGCTATCTACCTGCTCTGGCCTACCGACTGGCTGACCCTTGGGCGGTCGCCGCTTTCGAATTAGTCTCTTTCGCGGTGACCAAATATCCACACTGATGCTCACCATTGACTAGCCAGTGGGTGCGCTCTACTGAGCAGTCCGGCAGCGCGATCGCAAACATTGCCAGCTCATGACCGCAGACGGCAGGATACGACTCGGCAATATGAGCGATCGCACAGTTATATTCTGTAATCACAAACGCGTCTCGCCCAGCATCTAGCTGCTCAGACTGTGGCTGCTCAGACTCTATCTGCCCGGTAGCGTCGCTATCATCACCATCATCAGAACCTTCACCAGCAGCCGAACTGTTCGCCGGATAGCACTCGGCCATATAGCCTTCCGCCTGACGCAGCTTAATCAGCGTTTGCATTCTGTCTTTGAGTGGCGCATCGCCCAGCTTCTCTCTATACTCTTGGGCCTTGCTCTGCCACTGCAGCTTTAGCAGCTTGCTCACATGCTCAGGCCCCATCGTATCGGCCACCGTATTCAGCAGCGAGAGCGCAAACTGATCGTACTGATCAGGGAAATGATCTCGCCCCTTGCGGCTGAGCTGATACATATGGTTGGGCCTGCCGATGCCCTCCTGGCTGCTCTGATGCTCAATCAGCTCGCTTGCTTCTAAATTCTTGAGATGGCGGCGGATCGCTTGCGGCGTAACCGCTAGGTGATGAGCGATCGCCCCAGCCGTTGCCGTTCCACGCTTTAGCAAAAAGCGTAAAATGTCCTCTCTAATAGATGTCTGCTGAGTAGAGGTCTGGGGAGAAGTCATTCTATCGATACTGGCTGAGTAGAAGGCTGAGCGGAATGGGCTTAACGACCTAATTGACAATGGCTGATTTACAATACTTTAGAAACACTTTTGTTGCTAAAGTATGACTCTTACGATAATCTTAAAATAATTAAACAACACGCGTGTTGCTTTACTTTATCAATTCTAAACCAAATCCATCTGCGCGTCTTAGCCTCGCCCCTTTTTAGTCCCGCTTTCAAGGAATATCCAGAAACACAATGAGTGACAGCAATCCCAACCAGGGCTCCGACAAAAGTCTCGAAATCATGCGGAACTTTTCCCAAAGCTACGCCAAGCGCACAGGTACTTACTTTTGCCAGGACCTGGGTGTGACGGCTGTTGTGATAGAGGGACTAGCCAAGCACAAAGATGATTTGGGTGCGCCCTTATGCCCTTGCCGTCACTACGAAGACAAGGAAGCCGAGGTCAAGGCCGCTTACTGGAACTGCCCCTGTGTCCCCATGCAGGAGCGCCAAGAGTGCCACTGCATGCTCTTCCTCACCGAAGAAAACCCTTTCTCTGGAACAGAGCAGGCCATTACCTTCGACCAGATTCGCGCTGAGACCGATGCTTTCCAGTCTCAGAGCTGAATTACTGAATTCGCTTCACTTTCTGATTGAGTCCCCTTCTTTCCCCAGCCCAAGCAGGTAGCTTACGCCAATGACTTCTAGCGTTCAGTCCGTCGTTAGTCAGCCCTATAAATATGGTTTTGTCACGGATATCGAAGCCGATGCGCTTCCGCGTGGCCTTAATGAAGACGTGATTCGGGCCATTTCTGCCAAGAAGAATGAGCCCCCATTCATGCTGGACTTTCGGCTAAAAGCGTATCGCCGCTGGCTGCAAATGGAGGAGCCAAGCTGGCCGAATGTCTCTTATTCGCCTATCGACTACAACGAGATCGTTTACTATTCTGCTCCCAAGCAAGCTGAGAAAAAACTAGGCAGTCTGGACGAAGTCGATCCGACCTTGCTAGATACGTTTGATAAGCTAGGCATCTCTATCAACGAGCAAAAGCGACTGGCTAATGTGGCGGTAGATGTCATCTTTGACAGCGTCTCGATTGCCACCACCTTTAAAAAAGATCTGGCTAAACACGGTGTTATCTTCTGCTCTATCTCGGAAGCAATTCAAGAGCACCCTGACTTGATTCAGCAGTACATCGGAACGGTCGTTCCAGTGGGAGATAACTACTTTACAGCGCTGAACTCAGCGGTGTTTACCGATGGGTCTTTTGTCTTTATTCCGAAGGGTGTGAAATGCCCGATGGATTTGTCTACTTACTTCCGCATTAACAACGGTGACTCGGGTCAGTTTGAGCGCACCTTGATCGTGGCCGAAGAAGGCAGCTCAGTGACCTATTTGGAAGGCTGTACTGCGCCGATGTATGACAGCAACCAGCTGCATGCAGCAGTCGTGGAACTAGTCACGCTAGACAACGCGGAGATCAAGTACTCCACGGTGCAAAACTGGTTTGCTGGAGATGAAAATGGCAAAGGCGGCATTTACAACTTTGTCACCAAAAGAGGACTGTGTAAGGGCGTTAACTCTAAGATTTCCTGGACACAGGTAGAAACAGGCTCTGCGATTACGTGGAAGTATCCTAGCTGCGTGCTGGTCGGAGATAATTCGGTCGGTGAGTTTTACTCGGTAGCGCTGACTAACCATCATCAGCAGGCTGATACGGGTACCAAAATGGTGCACGTGGGCAAAAACACCCGCAGTACAATCATCTCGAAGGGAATTTCGGCTGGAAAATCTAAGAATAGCTATCGCGGATTGGTGCAGATAAATCCTAAGGCGGAAGGCGCACGCAACTATTCTCAGTGCGACTCCATGCTGCTAGGCGATACCTCAAATGCCAATACGTTTCCCTACATTCAGGTGCAAAACAGCACTGCCCAGGTAGAGCACGAAGCGTCCACCTCGAAGATTGGGGAAGATCAGCTGTTTTATTTTGCCCAGCGCGGCATTTCTCCGGAAGATGCGGTGTCCATGATTATTAGCGGTTTCTGCCGCGATGTGTTTAACGAGCTGCCAATGGAGTTTGCGGCTGAGGCGGATAAGCTACTTAGCCTGAAGCTAGAAAACTCTGTTGGCTAAGGCGATGTTGTCTGGCTCTCGTTTTTTATAGCCCCAGTCGGTTTTCCTTAACGCTTTGTTAAGAGAATCCGACTGCCTCTTGTATTTCCTCTTTCCCGCCTTTTTACAGTGAAATGATCAACGAAACCGCTCCAACCATTCTTTCTGTTCGCAATCTTCACGCCAGCGTCGAGGGGACAGAAATCCTCAAGGGCGTTGATTTTCAAGTTAAGGCGGGAGAAATCCACGCCATTATGGGTCTCAATGGCTCAGGTAAAAGCACGTTCTCGAAGGTGCTCGCTGGCCATCCTGATTACGAAATTACGGCAGGTGAAGTCCTCTTTCAAGGGAACAACCTGTTGGAACTAGAGCCGCACGAACGGGCAAACGCCGGGGTGTTTTTAGCCTTTCAATACCCGTTGGAAATTCCTGGGGTGAGTAACCGCGACTTTTTGCGAGTGGCCTACAACTCTCACCGTAAGGCCAACGGCGAAGAGGAAATTGACGTTTTTGACTTTGACGATCTCGTGGAAGAACGCTCTGAGATTGTCAAAATGGACGTGAGTTTTTTAGATCGCAGCGTGAACGAAGGGTTCTCCGGCGGGGAGAAAAAGCGCAATGAAATTCTTCAGATGGCGTTGCTAAAGCCTGATCTGGCAATTTTGGATGAGACGGATTCGGGGCTAGATATCGACGCGCTTAAGACTGTGTCCGACGGGGTGAATCAGCTCAGTACGGCGGATAATGCCACGGTGCTGATTACTCACTATCAAAGGCTGCTGAACTATATCGTGCCGGACTATGTGCATGTGATGGATCAAGGCCGCATTGTCAAAACAGGCGGAAAGGAGCTCGCGCATGAGCTAGAGTCTCGCGGCTATGATTGGATTGTGGCTGAGGAGGCAGTGGCGTAACCATGGGTGTAACAACCGGAACAGCGGCTAATTCAGGGGCGACTTCTGCGGCAACCAAGCGGGCAACCTATCTCAAGCATTTGCTGACCCAAGCGGCGGCAGCGGCAGATGAGTCTGGATTGGGGCTAAAGGGCTTGCGCGATCGCGCGATCGCCCAGGTCAACGAGCGCTCTTTCCCGCATGGCCGCGATGAGGCATGGCGCTTTACCGATCTCTCCGGCATGCTAGATCTGCCCTTTCAAAGGGCCTCAGCCGCCGATCAGTCCACTCGCTCGGAAGACGGCACAGAAGCCACGTCAGCAGGTGAATGTCAGGCGAGATTAGCCTTGAATAACATTGACTTAGTCGAAGGTGGCTACCGACTAGCTACCCTCAACGGCCACTACGCTTCAGAGCTTTCTGTCTCAGGGCGTGCGGCTTCAGCACCAAGATTGCCGGACGGGGCACTCATTTCGTCGCTCTCGGCTTTGATAGCTCATCCGGAGTATGGCGATCGCGTCGGCGATACCATTGCCAGCAAGCTCGCTCAGGTGCAGGGCAGCGGCGAAGTTTTCACCGCGCTCAATACCGCTGGCTTTTCGGATGTGATGGTGATTTGGATTCGTGCCGATCAGGTGATTGAGGCCCCGATTCACATTTCTAGGGGATCCCAAGGTGATCGCATCTCGCACTTAAGAACGCTCGTGATTGCTGAGCGCCACGCAAAATGCACGATAGTCGAATCCTTTTGGGGCGATGACGAGCAGGCTCGCTGCAACAACAGCGTGACCGAAATTTTGCTGGAAGACGATGCGCAGGTGGATCACATTCGCCTGCAAGACGAAGGAGCCCAGACCTTTCACATCGGCAAAACCGCTGTCTCTCAGTCGCAAAATAGCCGCTACCAGTGTACCAGTCTGGACCTAGGTGCTCAGCTATCGCGTCATCACCACGAGATCTATCAGCGGGGCCCCCAGAGTGAAACTCATCTCCACGGACTGAGCGCGCTGAGAAACCGTCAGCTCGCTGATACTCACAGTCTGATCGCCCTCACCCACCCTCACAGTCGCGCTACCCAACTGCAAAAGAACGTCGTTGACGATCAGGCCCACAGCGTCTTTAACGGCAGAGTCTACGTCTCTCAATCCGCGCAGTTTACCGATGCGGCCCAGCTCAACCGCAACCTGATGCTCTCCAGCAAAGCGCGAGTCGATACCAAGCCTGAGCTAGATATCGTAGCCGACAACGTGAAGTGCGCTCACGGTGCGACCGTCAGCCAGCTCCAAGCTGATGAGCTATTCTACCTTCAAAGCCGAGGCATCGCCGCAGCGCAAGCCCAACGCCTGCTACTTTATGGCTTCGCGATGGAGATTGTCGAAAAGATCTCAATCGCTGCCCTACGCCAAAAATTGAGCGATCGCCTCACTCAGTGGACCCACTAATTTCTTTCCTCCTCATCCCTCTTTCTGTCAGCCCATGACATCCACCACCGCCCCTACTCCTCCTCTCTCATTGCCCGTGCGGCTGCTTGCCGACGAGGTCCGCGCCGACTTCCCCATTCTTCAGCAGCGCGTCAACGGTCAGCCGCTAATCTATTTCGATAACGCCGCCACCTCGCAAAAGCCGCAGGCGGTGATCGATGCGATGGTGCACTACTACCAGACGGATAATGCCAACGTGCACCGAGGCGTACATACCTTAAGTGGTCGGGCCACCGACGCGTACGAAGGGGCTCGCGATAAGGTCGCAGCTTTTGTTAATGCAGCTTCTCGGGATGAAATTGTTTTCACTCGCAACGCCAGTGAAGCGATTAATCTGGTGGCCTACGCTTGGGGCTTGAGTAATTTAGAGCGCGGCGATGAAATTATTTTGTCAGTCATGGAGCACCACAGTAATCTGGTGCCCTGGCAGATCGTGGCTCAGCGTACGGGGGCTGTCCTCAAACACGTACCGCTCACCGAAACACAGGAATTTGATCTCGCTGCCTTCAATCAGCTATTGAGCAATCGGACCAAGCTAGTAGCGGTCAACCACATCTCTAATACGTTGGGCTGCATCAATCCGGTGGCCGATATTGTCGAGATCGCCCATCGCTACGGTGCCAAGGTCTTAATCGACGCCTGTCAAAGCGTGCCGCATATGCCGGTAGACGTGCAGGCGCTGGGCTGTGATTGGCTAGTCGCGTCTGGCCACAAAATGTGCGGGCCAACGGGCGCGGGCTTTTTGTATGGCAATCTGGGGGTGCTTCAGGCTATGCCACCTTTTCTAGGCGGCGGCGAAATGATTCAAGATGTGTTTTTAGATCACTCTACCTACGCGCAGCTACCGCATAAGTTTGAAGCAGGCACACCAGCCATTTGCGAAGCGGTAGTGCTAGGTGCAGCAGTGGACTATCTCAGTGGGATTGGGATGGATCGCATTGCTGAGTACGAGCATCAGCTAACTGCTCACCTTTACGAGCGCCTCAGCGCGTTGCCTCAGGTGACGCTTTATGGACCCCAGCCTCAAGCCGATGGGAGTGGCAGAGCGGCGATCGCGACCTTCACTGTAGACGATGTACATGCTCAAGATCTCTCAACCTTTTTGGACCAATCAGGCGTGGCTATCCGCTCAGGTCACCACTGTACGCAGCCGCTTCATAGGCTATTAGGCATTAGCTCTACGGCCAGAGCCAGCCTTTACTTTTACAATACGCCAGCTGAGATAGATGCCTTTATCAAAGCGCTCAAAGAGACCCTCGACTTTTTTCAGCAGCATCTCTAGATATCTAAAGCAGTCGCCTTCCAGTCGTTATTTTTAGGCTGGCGCGATCTAGCCCTAGATTCGATTCGTGCTTGGTTGCTCGACTGTTTGCGCCTGCAGGTTTACCCGCGATCAGGGGAACCCTAGCTCTTGTAGTAGGCGATTGTGATGACAGGTACATATTGCGCTGTCGATTTGTACTGTCGATAAATCAAAGAATGTCAATTCTCTCAGAGCAGTCTGTCTCGTGGCCCGCTACCAACCAGCCTAATCCTCGATTTTGCAATTCGACTCCAGAAATATCAGAACGCCTGTTTCCTTTGTCACGGAACACAACATCCCTGCAGCCACCGCCATTACATCAGCTAGCCCAGCATCCAGTCATCTACAGCGGAGACTTCGTGACAGCCGCTGCTGCTATTACTCAGGCGAGTGCCATTGCCCTCAATGCTGATCGCGTGAGCCTTTGGCTACATCGCACCCACCATGCAAACGCCGACAGTCTCAGTGCTGACAGCCCACTCGAGCAGGTAGATAGCTACGACCGCGTCCGCGACATCCACGTTCAGGGGAGAGTACTATCTGCCGCTGATCATGCTCTGTATTTTGCCGACGTTGCTGATCGCGCGGGGCTGTCGATTGAAAACGTCGCGCAGAGCACTTCCTTATTACTCAATAGCTTTACGGCACGCAACCTGATTTTTCATCAGCCAGGGGCGCTGTTAGAGATCCCTATCCGCTACCAGGGAAAAGTTGTTGGGGCGCTGTGGTGTGAGCGGATGGCGGCTCATGAATGGAGTGCGATTGAGCGTACAACCGCGCTGTCCGCAGCTTTGCTTGCCTCAACGGCCCTCGGCTCACAGCAGCAGCAACAGCTCTTGGGCTCTTTGGCGGCTCATCGCCGTCAGCTCAAGCGAGAATCTATTGAGCGAGTACAGGCCGAACAGGCTTGGCAGGAAAGCCAGCGGTTCATTCAAGGCATTATCGATGCCAGCACCAATATTTTGTATGTAGACAACTTTGCGGATGGTCGCAATGTCTACATCAGCCACTGGGTTAAGAATGTCTTGGGTTACGCACCCGAAGAGATGCAAACGCTAGGTGCGCACTATCTAGAACAGCTGCTTCATCCTGATGAAAAAAAGATATGGGCGCTCGGACGAGAGAAACTAGCGGCGATCAGCAAGGGTGAGATCGTCGAAAATGAATTCCGCTTTCGTCATCGTCAGGGCAACTGGCGCTGGCTTTTGTGCCGTGAGACGGTTTTTCAGCGAGATGAACATAGCTATCCAACTCAGATTTTTGGCACTGCAATCGATATCACCGAGCGCAAGCATGCTGAGATGGCGCTCAAGGAATTCAACCAAGAGTTAGAGCGCCTAGCGAGCATGGATGGCCTGACCCAGGTATTTAATCGGCGATCATTTGACGAGTATTTGAAGCAAGTGTGGAGAAATGTGGGATCTGGCAGAGCGTCGCTCTCTCTGATTCTATGTGACATCGATTGCTTTAAAGACTTTAACGATACCTATGGACATCAGGCAGGAGATGTTTGTCTAAAAAAGGTTGCTCAAGCGATTGGTCAGGCTGTGAAACGCAGCACCGATTTGGTCGCCCGCTATGGCGGTGAAGAGTTTGCGGTCATTTTGCCGAACACTGGCACAGATGGCGTGCAGCGGGTAGTCAGCGAGATTCAGCGCGCGATCAAGCAGCTCGCTATTCCGCATCGCTGCTCAGCGGTTAGCCAGCATATTACGTTGAGTTTGGGCGTGGCGACCGTTAGCGCTACTGAGGCGATGCATCCTGATATGCTGGTAGCGGCTGCCGATCGAGGGTTGTACCAAGCGAAGTCTGAAGGTCGCGATCGCTGCTGTATTGGCAAAGTGACCAGCGCTGTAGAGACCGTGCCATAGATCAAGACCGATGAAAACCAACGCCGCTCGCGCCCTAGACACATTAGGCATTCCCTATGAGCACTTGAGCTATCGCGTAGAGCTTGATGATCTCAGCGCAACTTCGACCGCTCAAAAGCTAGGACTACCGGCAGACCAGGTGTTTAAGACGCTAGTAGTACAAGGCGATCGCCAAGGCATTTTATTAGCGGTGATTCCAGGCTGCTATCAGCTAGATCTAAAATCGCTGGCACGACTCAGCGGCGATCGCAAAATAGACACCGTGCCGCTCAAGCAGCTTCAGTCGCTGACGGGCTACGTTCGCGGTGGGGTGACGGCCTTAGCCTGCAAAAAACCTTACCCTGTTTTTCTCGATGAATGGGCCCAGGTGTACGAACGCATTGCCATCTCAGCCGGGGCGCGGGGGCAAATGCTATGGCTAGCAACCGATGACTATGTGAGGGCTACAGGGGCGGTGATCGGGGCGATCGCCCAAGAGTCTTAGCGCTGTACCAAAAACATATAGCCGCGGCTGCGAATCGTCATGATGAACTGCGGATTGTGCGTGTTTTCATTCAGCTTAATCCGCAGCCGCGAAATGTGAACATCGACCGTTTTGGTATCGGATGCGCTGCTGGCATCATAGCCCCACAGCAATTGCAGAATTTCCCCGCGCGAGAAAATATGACCTGGTTTGCTGGCTAGCAGCTCTATCAGGCGAAACTCAATCTCGGTCAACTGTAGATGGTGAGCGCCTAGATACGCTTTACGGGTAATCGGATCAATCGTTAGCCGGCCCACTTTCATCGACTGGTGAGACGAGAGGCTTGTAGATTTTGGCTTTTCAGAGCGGCGAGTGGATCGCCTGAGAATAGATCGAATCCGAGCAATCAGTTCCTTCAT
>JBAUIB010000233.1:0-1674 GCA_049680585.1 Phormidesmis sp. | reverse complement strand
ACGTTTTATTTGAAGGTGGCGCAGGCGAAAAAGTACGTAAGTCTCTCCTTCAGAAAACTGACCTCCACACCATTTTGCGCCTGCCTACAGGAATCTTCTACAAGCAAGGCGTCAAAGCCAACGTCCTTTTCTTTGACAACAAACCCGGTGCAAAGAAGCCATGGACAAAAGAAGTGTGGTACTACGACTTTCGCACCAACGTCCACTTCACACTTAAATAAAACCCGATGAAGAAGGCAGATCTACAAGACTTTATAGACTGCTACAAGCCGAAAAACCATAACAAACGAAAGGCAGCCTGGAGCCTCGATAATCCAGAGGGTCGCTGGCGGAAATTCACCTACGATGAACTCATTGCACGAGACAAAACCAGCCTCGACATCTTTTGGCTAAAAGACGAAAGCCTCACCGACTTAGATAATTTGCCAGATCCAGACATACTCGCCAGCGAAATCGTTGAGAATCTAGAAGCCGGACTAGATAGCTTCCGCGAAATCATCGCAACGCTAGAACAGTCTGATATATGAAACAACTGTGCTGTCATAGCAGCTTCTTGTTTGGCGCAGGTGATCGCTAGCCAGTCGTAGGTCTGACCTAGCTGATTTAGCGTGAGTAAGCCATACTGCCAGAGGGCGATGGGTAGCAAATGTGAATCTGTGCCAATAGAGTGTAGCTACTATAAAATTTACCCCAGTTTGGGGGCTAAAGCCGCTTGAAAACGTCCGACGTACGTCTGTGATAAAGAATATGGCAGCGTAAATGGCGCAGTGTCTAAAGAGCGAAAGCCCTTGAAATTCGATAATTGCAAGGGCTTTCGGAAGGAAGCGGGTAACGCGATTCGAACGCGCGACATTTTGCTTGGGAAGCAAACGCTCTACCACTGAGCTATACCCGCAGGCTTTTAATTATGCCTCTTCGCTTCGAAATTGTCTATGGGCGCGGGGTAACCGTTCAGCTGAGTCAAGCTGGCTAGTCTGGTAATCGGTTCAGTCTTCGGCGTCTGCCTGATCGTTGCTTTTGATTTTGAAAGATCGGGCCATGAGGTCTCCGTTTTTGCGCACAGGGACATCTTTTTCAGGAAATTCGTAGAGGCCGCGATCGCCTGCGTCAACATGCAGCAATACCCACAGCTTATCGCCCACAGCGGGAGCTTCCCACAGGTCAATGATGATATCTTCGCTGTCGCCAGAGTCCACTCGGGCCTCACCGATACCTCCAGACATTTGAATGCTGCCGTCTGCCTGGCTTTTATGCACTGAGACCCAGCCATCTCGGGAAGTAGAGACCGCTTCGACGATAATCTGACCAGCCGTCGCCTGATCTTTGACCACGAGCTCGACGTGCTTTTGCTCAGCGCCTTCTATGGCTTCCTCGGTGGCATCTTCCTCGGCAACATCATCAGCCGATTCAGTCTTAGTATCGTCGCCGCTTTCAGCGATGTCGGCGTCCTCGGCAGCGGTCTCACCGTCAGGATTTTGCGCTGCCTTGGCTTCGGCTATATCAGTCTTGGAGTTTGCCTGAGAGTCTGCTGGAGCGGTCGGTATCTCGGCTCCGGAGCATCCCAGCAGCAGTGAGGTAGATAAAACAACGGACAGATATCTCATAGGTATTTGCTAAGGGTTGGCAACCAATTCCAGGTGCATCTTATGTCACATCTTCCGCATTTATCTAACT
>JBAUIB010000232.1:0-18779 GCA_049680585.1 Phormidesmis sp. | reverse complement strand
CCTCACCGACAGGCGTGAACACCTCTAAATAGATACTTCGCCCAGCCGGGACAATTTGACCGGTCAGCTCTGGCACCCAAAATCCAATTTCAGTCAAGCCATCTGCGACAGGATGTGCCCCTAAGCGGCGAGCGAGCTGCTGGCCAATCTCAAAATAGGTGCGTTTAGAGCCAGCAACCTCAACGGCCCAAGCGAGCAGGGCATCGGTTTCCGCTTGCTGCAGCTCAATGCGTGATGACGGGAAAGCGGTCTGTGACCGAACAAGAGAGGGGGGAGACTGACTCATCAAACAATCCGGGTGTTTAAAAGGGGATAGTTACTGCTGGCAAACCCTCATCAATAGTGAGCGGCTCACAAGCAGGGGCTACTTTCCGTTTCCCACTCTAACTTCCCGCGCCCAGTTTCTCACGCCCAATTTCTCACGCCCAATTTCTCAGCGCGGCCTTGCCCGTGCTGAAACCCGATAAATCGAGCGGAAACGGTTTTATCTGTAATGTCTATACTTTTCGAGCGCTATTTCCAAGCGCAATGTCATCTTTCAACAAGAACCCTCCTACGCCAAGCGGAGCGGTACTTTAGCCGGTCCAAAGTCGCTAGCGCATTTGTAAATACTTCACTTTAATGTGAGTATTGTAAGGAATTATCTAACTAACAGTATTGACTTGACATTGCGCTAACGCCACCCCGAACCGTATTCGCCTTACCCCTGTGATATGTATAGCTGCGCTAACGCGATGTCGTTCTGCGTAGGGTTTGTGTTGTTTTTTCTTCCGCTATCTCACTGCGATGATATGTCTAGATAGTGCCTCTATGAGGTTAATAAACGGCCAGACAGACATTTTTCTAACGTCTTCAAAGAACTGAACTTCAAGAGAGCTAAATCTATGAAATCATCCCTTGTGATCCTCTATCACCGCGAGCCCTACGACGAGGTCATTAAAGACGGCAAAACAATTTATCAAGAGAAGAAAAGTCCTAATGGTATTTTGCCGACCATTAAAAGCTTTTTTGCCAGTGCGGAGCAAAGCACTTGGATTGCCTGGAAACAGATCAGCGAAAAGCAGAAGAGCAGCTTTCAAGAGCGCATGAGCTTTGCTGATAATGAGAATGGCGTTGTTCGCCGAATTCCGCTCAGCGCTGATCAAGTCAAGAACTTCTATCATGTCACCTCAAAAGAGGCGTTTTGGCCGATTTTGCACTCTTTCCCGTGGCAGTTTACCTATGAATCTTCCGATTGGGAGAACTTTCAAGATATCAATCGGAAGTTTGCAGAGGCCGCCTGTGAAGATGCCGCAGATGATGCGCTGATCTGGATCCACGACTACAATTTGTGGCTAACACCCTACTATATCCGGCAGCAGCGGCCCAACGCTAAAATCATCTTTTTCCATCACACACCCTTTCCGGGATCGGACGCGTTTAACGTGCTGCCCTGGCGTGAAGAGATTATTGACAGCCTGCTCTGCTGCGATGTTTGCGGGTTTCACATCCCGCGATACGTGGAAAACTTTGTCTCGATTGCGCAAGGATTTCGTGACATTGAGATCGTTAAACGAGAGCCGGTTGCCAAAGAATTTACCCCTCGCGGCACTGCCTTAGCCGTCCCTGAAATCACCACGCAGATTCGCTACAAGGATCAGCTCGTCCACCTAGGCGCGTTTCCAGTTGGCACGAATGTAGACTTTATTCGCTCTGTAGTCGAAAAGGACTCGGTGAAAAAGCGAGTAGCAGAGATTCGCGAAGAGATGGGAGGCGATCGCCAGCTGATTGTCTCCGCCGGGCGAGTAGACTACGTCAAAGGCACTAAAGAAATGCTGCTGTGTTACGAGCGTCTGCTCACCCGCAGACCAGAACTACAGGGCAAGATAAACTTTGTCGTAGCTGTGGCTAAGCCCGCAACGGGAATGCGGATTTATCGCAACGCCCAAAGCGAAATAGAAAGGCTAGTGGGTAAGATCAATGGCCGATTTGCTAAGCTCAGCTGGACACCGATTTTGCTGTTTACCTCGGCGCTGCCCCTAGAGGAGATTTTAGCCCTTTACGCAGCGGCAGATATTGCCTGGATCACGCCCTTGCGAGATGGACTAAACTTAGTCGGCAAAGAGTTTGTCGTCGCTAAGGGGGGCAAAGACGGGGTCTTGGTTTTCTCCGAGTTTGCAGGTGCGGCGGTAGAGCTGCCCGATGCGGTGCTGACGAATCCCTATGCCGATAGCAGTATGGACAAGGCCATCGATCAGGCGCTGGCAATGGATCCTAGCGAGCAAACAGTGCGGATGGAGCGCATGTACAAGGCAGTAAAAGCCTACGATGTTGATCGCTGGGCCAAAGAGCTGCTAGGCGCGGCAGACTAAGTCTGAGGCTGTAAGGGCTGAGGCTGTAAGGGCTGAGGCTGCAAAGTCTGAGGGTGTAATAGATCAATAGATGTAACGGCAATACTTGGCGCATATGGGAATTCTTTCCGATCTGAACGGGCAGCAATTTGATTTAATCGTGATCGGGGGTGGCATTAACGGGGCTGGGACGGCTCGCGATGCGGCGATGCGCGGGCTCAACACACTGCTGGTTGACAAAGGTGATTTTGGTGGGGCGGTGGGCTGGTCTTCTCGCCTAGTCCACGGCGGGCTGCGCTATCTAGAATATTTTGACTTTGGCCTTGTGCGCGAGTCGTTGCGAGAACGCGAGCGGCTGATGCGCAATGCGCCCCATCTGGTGCATCCTCTGCAAATGACGATTCCCATCTATCGAGGCAACAAGCGCGGTCCGCAGCTGATTCGAGCGGGTATGGTGCTCTATGATTTGCTGAGCTTTGATAAAACGCTGCCAGGGCATCGGATGCTGCGGCCTGCCCCGTTCGGCCAGCTATTTCGAGGCGCTAACCAAAATCGGCTCAGCGGCGCAGCCCAATACTTTGACGCCCAGGTAGAGCATGCTGAGCGGCTGTGCCTTGAAAACGTTCTGTCAGCTCAGGCCGCTGGGGCCACCGTACTCAGCTATACCAGCGTGACGCGGCTCGTGCAGCCGAGTGAGGGCGGGGTAATCGAGCATATTACCCTGTCAGATTCGCTCAGTGATGAGTCGGTGGAGCTAGATACTTCCCAGGCGGTACTGCTCAATACCGCAGGGCCGTGGGTCGATAAGGTCTGTCAGCGAGGCTGGCAGGACGGTCATGCTCAGCCGCTGAGCCCCCGCCGACTGATCGGCGGCACCAAAGGCAGCCATATTATTGTTGATCCGTTCCCAGGTGCGCCTACAGACGGAGCGCTGTACGTAGAGGCTGAAACCGACGGACGGCCCTATTTTGTCATTCCTTGGCTGGGTAAGTACCTGATTGGCACAACCGATCTGCGCTTTACTGAAAGCCTAGAAGAGATCAAGGCCAGTGACGCCGAAGTAGACTATTTGCTCAGCGAGACCAATCGGGTGCTGCCGCAAGCTCAGCTCAATCGTGAGGATGTGCGCTTTACCTACTCAGGCGTGCGACCACTGCCTTTCAGCGAAGGCCAGAAGCCCAGCAGCATTAGCCGCAGCCATATCCTGCAAGATCACAGCGATCCAAAAGATGGGGGCGTTCCCAATCTGATTTCGCTGATCGGCGGCAAGCTAACGACCTATCGTCAGGTGGGCGAGGAGCTCACTGATCGGGTTTACCGCAAGCTGGAGCGATCGCATCCTGCTTGCCAGACCAAAACGACACCATTGCCAGGGGCGGTGAACTACTCGGCGGGGGCCCTAGCCGATGCGACCGATAAGTATCGCGATCGCCTGCGACCTTCAACCCTCCAGTACCTATTTAGCCTATATGGCATGCGCATTTGGGAGGTGCTCGCAATTGTAGATCGCGCCCCCGCCTTGGCCCAACCGATACAGCCCAACTTGCCAGATATTCGAGCGCAGGTAGTCTATGCGGTAGAGACAGAGCTGGCCAAAACGCTGATTGATATCTGCTTTAGTCGGCTGCTGTTGGCGCACCGGGCCAACTATGGTCGAGACGCTTTGCCAGGGATTGTGGACACGCTACAGCAGCATTGCGGCTGGTCAGAAGCGGTGTGCGATCGCCAGTGCCAAGCCTATCATCAGTATCTCAAGACCCATGCCATTCCGGACTATCAGCTCTCAGCAGAGGCACAGCTAGTCAGTCAAGCGTAAGTTGAATCAAGTCAGGCTAAATCAAGTCAGGTCAAATTAAGTCTCTATCTATCTGGGTTTTCTCTCATGTCAGCCTCTACAAGTGCAACGGTAACCGCCTCTAGAGCACAGATTGCGCGCTCTGATCACCGCCTCAATCTCACCGTGCTGGGTGCAGGCGCTTGGGGCTCGGCGCTCGCTAAGTTAGCACTGGTCAACGGCCACAGCGTCCAAATCTGGTCGCGGCGCAATGATCTAGGGCTAGAGGAGGCCGTCGCCGATGCAGAAGTTATTCTGTCGGCGATCTCGATGAAAGGGGTTGCCGATGTTGTCCAACAGCTTCAGCACCTTTCACTGCCGCAGGAGGTCATTTTCGTCACGGCCACTAAAGGGCTAGATCCCGAAACCACCCAAACGCCCTCACAGATCTTTGCATCGGCGTTTCCAGAACATGCGGTGGCAGTGCTATCAGGGCCGAATCTTTCTAAAGAAATTGATCAGGGATTTCCGGCGGCGACGGTACTGGCCAGTACCGATCAAGCAGCGGCAGAAAAATTACAGACCATGTTTTCTTCTGAGCAGTTTCGGGTGTATACCAGCCCCGATCCGCTAGGCGCTGAGCTAGGCGGTACGCTGAAAAATGTCATTGCGATCGCAGTCGGCGTCTGTGATGGCTTAGGATTAGGCACCAACGCAAAATCAGCCCTGATCACCCGCGCTCTGCCAGAAGTGATTCGTATTGGCATGTCTTTAGGGGCAGCCGAAGTCGAAACGTTCTACGGGCTCAGCGGGCTCGGCGACATGCTAGCAACTTGTAGCAGCCAATTGAGTCGTAATTACCGGGTGGGCTACCAGTTGGCCAAGGGTCAATCGCTGACAGAGATACTCGAAACCTTGGGCGGTACGGCTGAAGGGGTGAACACGGCCCATGTGCTGATGGCGATCGCTAACCGGGAGGGCATTCCAGCCCCGATATCTCGCCAAGTAGAACGGTTGCTGCGGGGCCGAATCACGTCTGAGCAAGCTGTAGAAGCGCTCATGGAACGCGAGCTAAAACCTGAGTCCTGCGACTTGGAAGGCGTCTGAATTTCGTAGAAACGGGTCATCTTCTGGCCATCTATTCGGTCATCTATAAATATCAAGCTCAAGCTCAAGCATTAGGTTCAAACACTGACATATGAAGTTCCTGTTACAGCTCAAGCCCCTTTTACAGCGCAACTTTGCACAAGCGATCAGTGCGGCAATCAAACCCGTACTCGGTCTCACCGTCGGCTCCACCCTGCTGCTCTCCGGCTGTAACAGCGAACAGCCATCCTCGGCTGAAAACACCGTGACGATTCTCGGCGTGATTGTCGGTGAGCAACAAGAAAAGCTCGAGCAAGCCCTCGCCCCCTTTGAAGAAGAAACCGGCATTGATGTGGTTTATGAAGGCACCGATGCCTTTGCCACGCTGCTCCCGGTGCGAGTCGAATCCGGCGATGCCCCCGACTTAGCAATGTTTCCTCAGCCCGGCTTGATGACCGACTTTGCTAGGGCCGGACAGCTCATCCCCCTAACAGACTTTATCGATCCGGCGGCATTGCAAGCCTCTTATCCAGACACCTGGCTAGATCTGGGCACCGTGGACGATCAGCCCTACGCGATTTGGTATCGGGCCTCTGTCAAAAGCCTAGTGTGGTATAGCCCCACTGCCTTTGAAGCTAAGGGCTATGAGATCCCTCAAACTTGGAGCGAGCTGATCGCCCTGAGCGATCGCATTGTGGCTGACGGAGAAACGCCTTGGTGTCTGGGCCTAGAGAGCGGTGATGCCACTGGCTGGCCCGGCACTGACTGGGTAGAAGACATTATGCTACGCACCGCAGGCCCTGAGATTTACAGTCAGTGGGTCGCCCATGAGATTCCTTTTAATGCCCCTGAGGTTGTCACTGCCTTTGACCAATTTGGTGAAATTTTACTGAATCCCGACTACATCAGCGGCGGCGCAGTGGGCGCGGTTTCGACGCCTTTCGGCGATTCTCCTCAGGGCCTGTTTAATCAGCCGCCTAGTTGCTATTTGCACCGGCAGGCTAACTTTATCTCCACGTTCTTTCCTGACACCAGCGTTCCTGAAACCGACTACGATGTCTTTCCGCTACCCGGTATTAATCCAGAATTTGGCACCCCTGTTTTGGTCGCAGGTGACGCCTTTGCGATGTTTAACGATACGCCTGAAGCTCGAGCGCTGATGGAATACTTGGCCACACCCACACCCCATGAGATTTGGGTCGAACTCGGTGGCTTTATCTCGCCGCATCAGCAGGTCGCGCCTGAATCCTATCCCGATCCGGTCAGCCAAAAAATTGCGCAGATCTTAGCGGATGCTGAAATTGTCCAGTTCGATGGCTCCGATACCATGCCGGGTGCGGTAGGCACTGGCACCTTCTGGTCTGGAATTGTAGACTTCGCCGTAGGAGAACCGGCGCAAGAGGTAACAGAAACCATTGAGACTAGCTGGCCACGGAAGTAACTCAGCAATCAGAAGCTAAAAAATAGAGATTCACGATGGATAACAACCTATTTTTGATTCTTAGCGCGATTGGGGCGATCGTCCTCGGCTCAGGCGGCGTCATCGGACTTTTCTATGGGCTCAATCTCCTGGTCACCAAGGCCCTGCCTCGGTCTCTTCAGAGCAAGGTTCTGCCGTGGATATATATGGGGCCGTCACTGCTGCTGCTAGGCGCTTATTTGGTGCTGCCGACCCTACGGACCGTCTACCTGAGTTTTTTCAACCAAAACTCCAGCGAGTTCGTAGGCTTGAGAAATTACATTTTTGCCTTCACCTCGCCGGATATGCTGATTGCCTTTCGCAATAACCTGCTGTGGCTGGTATTAGTAACGGGCGTTAGCGTTGGCCTCGGGCTGATTATTGCGGTATTGATAGATCGTGTGCGCTATGAGCCGCTGGCCAAATCGCTAATCTTTTTACCGATGGCGATTTCATTTGTGGGGGCCAGCATTATCTGGCGCTTTATCTATGCCTATCGTCCGGTCGGTGGCGATCAAATTGGGCTGCTGAATGCGATTGTGGTCGCACTGGGGTTTGAGCCAGTTGGTTGGCTGGTAGAGCGCGGACTCAATAACTTCGCGCTGATTGCAATTATGATCTGGCTGCAAACAGGCTTTTGCATGGTGCTGCTGTCGTCTGCGATCAAGGGCGTGCCCAAAGACGTGATTGAAGCCGCTAGAGTCGATGGAGCCAACGAATTTCAAATTTTTCGGCGGATTACCATACCGATGATTATGCCGACGGTGACGGTGGTGGCAACGACGGTGGTTGTGCTAGTCCTAAAGGTGTTTGACATTGTCTTTGTGATGACGGGCGGCAACCTCGATACGGATGTGATTGCTAGCCGCATGATCAAAGAAATGTTCAACTATCGAGACTTTGGACGAGGGAGTGCGATCGCCGTTGTTCTTTTGATCGCCGTTATCCCTGTCATGGTGGCTAATATTCGTCGGTTTCGCCAGCAGGAAAGCAATCGATAAACAAAGGCGCTCAGAAAATAGCCTAGCTAATACATACGCGCACTCAGCTAGGCCATCTCGGCAGTTGCTTAAGACCTATTTCGATAGGCTATACGTGCTGCGCTCTCCTCGATGCCACTGACCATCTCGGGCTCCGCCTGAAAGAATATTCGAGATCCGGTTTCTGGCCTTTAGATATTGATTTTTGGGCATGTCATCTTCAAAAATCGCAGACATGACATCGGCGATTTTAAAGGATTTTTCGGGCTGCGTTTGCAAAATGAGCAGAACCGCATCTGGCATAGACTGCTGTTCTACTCCCTTGCGCGTGTATTTTTGCCAGCTAGCGGCCCTGCCATCTTTCTTTTTTGTTGCTTTTCGAGCTGTTTTCTTCGGTTCTGTTGCCTTTACTGTCTCTGAGGCAGATGTCGTCGATTTAGAGGCAGATGATTCAGATTTTGAGGCTTTTTCAACAGTTTTCGTCGTCTCTGAAGCGGGTGTCTCTAGATCCGGAAGATCTGCGAGCATTCCTTCCTCAAACATAGGCAGGACGGCTCGAACGCCTTTCAGCTTTTCTCGTAGCGCATCTAGCTGAGCAGTCAATTGACTCTCTTGAGACGCTAGCTCGGCCTCAATGGTCTGTAGTTGAGGCAAAACAGTTTCGTTCATAAATTAGGTCTAGATAGTAACATCGGAAATTTTACAGACAACAATTCTAACTCACATCTGTTGCAAGCAAGACATCCACGCTAATATTTATTTTCGGAGATATCCATCATTTTTGGGGACATGCATCCAAACATCAGCAATAGACCCCACGATAATCCTGTAGAAATCTATCTAATTTGATGAAATTCTAATATGCTTGAGTTTTGCTCACTTGCTTAGGAATCAGCGGGCCTCATGCTCTTTCTCATAGAATCGGTTTCAGAAACACTGAGCGCGCCCATTGCCACATTCGTTCTCTTACTGGCGATCGCTCTGATCATTCCGCCCATTTTTGAACGGCTAAAGCTTCCAGGACTGGTCGGTTTGCTCGCGGCAGGGATTTTGTTTGGCAGCAGCCTACTCGGTTGGCTAAGCCCTAAAGATGAGACCATGATCCTCTTTTCAGAAATTGGCAAAATCTATCTGATGTTTGTAGCCGGTTTAGAAATTGACCTAGTGCTGTTTAACAAAACTCGAAATCGCTCTCTGAGCTTTGGGGCGTTTACGTTCGCGATTCCCTTCATCAGTGGGATTGCAGTGGGCCTGTACTTTGGCTTTGGCTGGCTGGCGGCGGTGCTGATCGGCTCACTGCTGGCCTCACATACGCTGTTGGCTTATCCAATTGTGCAGCGTTTAGGCGTCGTTGGAGATGAGGCCGTTACCGTCACAGTTGGTGCGACAATTTTCACCGATATTGCCTCGCTGGTCGTGCTGGCCATTTGTTTAGGTATTAGCAAAGGAGACTTTACAACGCTAAAGCTGGTCATGCTGCTCGGCTCTTTGGTGCTGTATGCGATCGCTGTTCTCATCGGCCTCAAGCAGCTCGCCAAAGCTTTCTTCCGGGCAACCGGTAAAGATGAGGGAAACCAGTTTTTGTTTGTTTTACTGTCGCTTTTTTTAGCAGCTGTCGGTGCGCAGTTAATTGGCGTGGAGAGCATTATTGGCGCATTTCTGGCGGGACTGGCGATTAACAGCGTCATTGGCGACGGCCCGGTCAAAGAAAAGACAGAATTTTTAGGCAGCGTGTTATTTATCCCGATGTTCTTTATTTACATGGGACTGCTGCTAAACCTCAGCGTATTTGGCAGTATGGTGAGATCTATTCAGCTCCCGCTGCTGATTGTCGGGGCACTGCTGGCCTCAAAATTTTTAGCATCTTTTGCCACTAAAGTGCTCTTTGGCTATAGCTGGCCGCAAACCTGGACCATGTGGTCACTGTCAATTCCTCAGGTGGCAGCGACTCTGGCCGCCGCGCTGGTCGGCTACGAAGCGCAAATTATTGATGTGCAAGTTTTCAACAGCGTGATTTTGCTCATGCTGATCACCTCGATTGCCGGACCGCTCGTGACCGCTCGCTCGGCTCAACCGTTGGCAATAGCGCTCACCAAAGATAAAACCTCAGCCGTCTCTGAGCCGCTTGCTTGGCTACCTATCCCTGATAGCAGCAGCGGTTCGTTTAGCGTTGTTGTTCCAGTTTATAATCCCAACACAGAACAACAGCTAGTAGAACTGGCTGCAATGGTGGCTCGCTACGAGAAAGGCCGCGTGATTCCCATGACGGTCGCGATTAGTCAGCCACAAATGGACTCTTTGCAAATGCAACAGGCGATCGCTCAAGGCCATCAACGATTGCAAACAGCCGAAGACATTGGCAGCCGCTTCGCAATTGCGATCAAGCCTATCTTGAGAATTGAGCACAGCATTCCTCAAGCGATTTACCACGTCAGCCGCGAAGAAAACGCCAATCTGATTGTGCTCGGCATGGGGCCACAGTCGGCCTTTGATACCTACGCTTTCAACAGTGTGCACAATGAAGTTTTGTGGGCTGCTCACTGTCCGGTGGTCGTCGCTCGGTTGCTATCTCCGCCCGCTCAGCTCAAGACTATTTTGCTACCCATTGAAAATCCCTCTCCGCTAACAGTGAGAGTCCTGAGGTTTGCGCAAGTGATCGCAGCGGCGAACAACGGTAGCGTCACGCTGATTCATGTGTGCAGTACGTTCTCTACTGAACGCTATCGCGCCCGCGTATGTAACCGAATAGAACAGCTCGTAGCTGAGCTACCGCCTGCGGACTGTCCTATTGAGGTGAAAATTTTGGTGAGAGAAAGTGTGGTTAGTGCGATCGCTCAGGCCGCTCACGGTCATGATTTAGTCATTTTGCGATCGCAGCGTCGGCGCATTAACACCCCTCTCAATCTCGGGGCGCTCACCCAACCCCTGCTCAGCCGCCTCAACACATCTGTGATTTTAGTCGGTGAGCCACACCCTCGCAAAACTCGCCACAGAGCCTAAACCGAGCAGAATATCTTCGATTTAGCGGACTGTTCAATTTGGCTGATAAGTTAGCGAAAAATAAAACCCGTTGTCCTGCAAAGATCTGCCTCGATTGCCGGTGTTAATTAGCGGAATACCGTAGTCTGTGCGTAAAAAGACATTGGGCGTAGCCTGCCAGCGGAGTCCGAGTCCGGTCCCCAAGAGAAATTTGTCATTGGGATCAGGCGTCATCGTATTCCAGCCAAACCCGGCATCGATAAAAGGGGCAAGCTGTAGGATATTGGTATTTCGAGTCAGCGGAATTCGCAGCTCTGCTGAGGCGTTGAGCGCATTGTCAGCGACCAGCTGGTTTTGCGCATATCCTCGCACCGTACTCACCCCGCCTAGACTAAAGCGCTCTAGCGGTAGCAGTGAATCAGGCGTTAGCTGCGCGTTAAATTTGATCAGAGAGAGTAGTTTGGGTGAGACTTGTTCGACCCACTGAAACTGCCCAATCCAAGAGAAAAACTGACCGTCGGTGCCAGTATCATTATCCGTTGCCCCCAAAATATTCAGTCCCAGGTTGAACTGAGAGCGAGCAGCGAGTACCCGGCGGATATCCCGCTTGGTCCATTCTTGTGAAAATCGCAGGGCGCTGACTTGCGATCGCCCCTCTTCTGGTCCAATTGAAAAAGAGAATGGAATATCGTCTAGGATAAAGCTCTGACTCGTTCGCCAGTCAAAATCAAGACCCAAGGCAAACTCTTCTGAAACGCTGCGACTAATCGGCTGGCGGAACCCAACCGAGACTGTCTGTGTTTCGCTACGAATGCCAACATCTTCAAACGCATCTTCGACAATTCGGCTACCGCTGTTGTTATAACCGACGCTGAGCGTTCCGTCAGCTGCGTTGAGCGGCACAGCAACGCTGACATCATAAAGATTAAGCCCTTGAGTCAGCCCATAGCTGGTTGCAATCGTATCGCCGATGCCTAGTAGATTTCGGTAGCTAGCTGATAAGTTTAGCCCTTTAGAGCCGATGCTAGGAGAGCGAAGGTTATCGGTGCTCGCCACTACGCTCCACGGCTTAGGCTCCTTTAAATCTAGAATCAGAAGGCTTTGACCGGGCGCTCTGCCAGCCGTGAGTTCAGCATTTACCTGACCGATATTCGGATCGAGCTGGAGGCGTTGAAGGGTTTCTTGTAAGTGCTGTTGGTTGAGCGGAGGACGAGTTGCACCCGCTAGGCGCGATCGCACATAGCCTTCTCTCAGTCGCTGTAAGCCGTTGATTTGAATCTCTTCTACACTGCCTTCAATCACCTTTACCTGCAGCGTTGCGTTGGTAAATTGATTGTTGGGAATGAAGGCGCCGGAGGTGACGTAGCCATTGTCGATGTAGAGCTGGGTGATTTGCGATCGCAAACTAAACAAATCCGACAGGGTAATCTGCTGCCCCTCATAGCAAGCCACTAGCCGCGCGATTTCATCTTGAAAGATGCTACTGCCGACTACCTCAATCGCCGTCGCCGGAAAACTCGTTTCTGTCGAATCTGCTAAGGGTAAGCAGCCATCCGAAACGTCTGCCTCTGGTGTAGAACTAGGCGTAGACGGATCGGCTAAAGCGGGATCAACGTCTAAAGGTGACGCTTGGGGCTGAGGCAATGTTTCCGGCTCAATCGGTTCCACTGGCGGCAAAGCTGGCTCGGTAGGAGAAGGTGGAACGTCTAGAGGCGGAGCCTGAGTTAGGATTTGAGCCGTAGTCGGGCCTGCAAATTTTCCTACAAATAACAATACCAAACCAACAGAGAACGTTAGTTGTCTTAAAAAATATAGCCGCATTGGCTCGCACGATAGGTAGATATATTGAAGTAGCATACCGGAATACTCTCGCCAGAATGATATGTCCTTAAAAACTTCATTTTTTGATAAAAATTGGTCAGAAGTCACAGACCGAAAATCTTAGACATCACCAGCGCCAATTCACATTTATGCATCTTGTCTGGTTAGTTTCAACAAGACAGATCTCCAGAAAATGAGACCGCTTGGTAAGCCACCTTCTCTATGCTTGCAGGAGTTGACTTACCAAACAAGACATTGGAGAAACCCGTGATGAAACTACATCCACTATTAGCATTCAGTATCTTTAGCTTACCGATGGCAATTACGATGCCCGCCCAGGCAAATCCAGCCCTTGCCGCCTGCCAGTCGATTGCCGATCCGATTCGCCGCTACTATTGCACCGCCCCCATTCAGGCCGAAGAAGCCCGCAACGCCCTGTGGCAAAGCTACACTCCCAGACAGCGACAGCTCGCCACCGCCGTCGGTCAAATTGCTTCTGACTACTACAGTCAAACGGGGCAGCCCGTACCCGTAACCACAGAAAGCGTGCGGCTCGTCATGCAGGCAGTGGGTGCGAATAATTCTGAAGCAGCCTTTGTCCGTGAGAGACTACAGGCCAACCACAACGCCAGCGCCAGCCTTAACGAGGCAGATGTGGTGATTGACCAAGCTGAAGACTTTTTGCAGTGCTTGCAGACACAGGGAACAGGCTGCATATTTTGAGGTTCTTTGTCCCTGACACATTTTGCTTAACTTAGCTCTTGAATCTTGCTTACCCAATCTAGTTGTCATGGTAAGTTTGTGAAACAAATGCTAACCATTGCAGAATCTCGAGGTGTCTGTGTCCATAAAAATAGATCGGTCGTTCTGGTTTTGTTTGACAGCAGGCATTAGTCTATCTTTGACAAATTCTGTAGTATATGGCCAAATCACTCCAGATGCGACGCTAGGTATAGAAAGTTCAGTAGTTGTTCCAAATGATACTTCTATATGGATTGAAGGGGGAGCTACTAGAGCGCAAAACTTATTTCACAGTTTTTCAGACCTTAATGTTGCGGTTGGACAACGCGTATATTTCTCAAATCCCACGCTGATTGAGCATATTTTTAGTCGAGTGACCGGCACTCAGTCCTCTCATATTTTAGGCCAGCTGGGAGTCGATGGACCTGCTGATCTCTATCTGTTGAATCCCAACGGTATTGTTTTTGGCCCCGAGGCTAGCCTCAATGTAGAGAACTCTTTCTCGGCGAGCACAGCGACGGCAATGGGCTTTACAGACGGCAGTGAATTCAGTGCTACTGTTCCAGGGGATGTTTCGTTACTCACAGTAAGCCTTCCCCTGGGCTTACAGACGGGTTATGTTTCTCCTAACTCACGTATTGAGAATGCTGGGAATCTAGAGCTTAGTGACGGACAAGTACTTTCTTTAATGAGTGGCAATATTGAAAATACTGGATTACTACAATCGCCGGGTGGCGTCGTTCAGCTCGTCGGCGATCGCATTGAGCTATTGAACGATACTGAGATAGACGTCAGTAGTCCTACTGGCGGCGGGCAGGTCTTGATAGGGCAAGATGCAGAGCGATCGCGTACCGCATCACATACATATATTGATGAAAATGCTGTAATCAACGCCAGCGCCAACGAAGCAGGCATAGGCGGGCAGGTGATCATTTGGTCTACAGAACAAACCATTTTTGCGGGCCTAATTTTGGCGCGTGGTGGAGAACAAAGTGGGGACGGTGGCTTTGTTGAAGTCTCTGGGGAAAGGGGCTTAGCCTACAGGGGCCAAGTGGACGCGGGTGCCTCGGCAGGCCAGGCAGGCGTTTTGCTGATTGATCCGACCAATATTGAGGTGGTGGATAGTAACGCCGACACGCTTAATTTGGCAGACGTTGATCAAGCGGCTGATCCTGATATAAGTTTGGGCATTTCTCGCATTGCGGCTAGCGCTATTAGCGGCTCGTCTACAAATGTAATTTTAAGTGCCGCTAACGATATTGTTTTTAATGCGGATGTGAATATTACGAGCGCTGGTATTGGGCTCACAGCCAATGCTGGCAACGATATTGTTATCAACAATTCTATCGAGACCTCAGGTGGCGGTGAGATTCGTCTGAACGCTGATAGAAATATCAGCTTGACAAATTTAGGCAGCTTTGTGTGGTCGTATGGCGAAGATATACAGCTCATCGCCGGGAATGTCGTGAGCCTCCAGGGCGGCGCTCAAATTGACACGGCTCCTTTTCTCGGCGATAGCGGAAACTTAACTATTAACGCTCATCAGCTCACAATGGCCGACGGCTCGCAGCTTAAGGTTGCTCCGTTTTCAGCTGGTCGTGGAGGGGCACTTACGCTGAATATTGCTGATCGAACCGATCTTGTTGGGATTGGGTTAGATCCATTTGGCAACTTAAATTCTACCGGGCTAGTTGCTAGCGATCCGCTTATGGCGAGTTCACAGGTGAGCGGCACTATCGATATTTCGATTCGTGAGCTTAGCCTGAGAGAGGGCGCTAGTATTGGCGCTCAAAGAGCGGGTGCCACGACCGGCGGAAATGTGACTATTCGCAATGCTGAACTTGTAGAAGTTATCGGATCTTCTCCGTCTAGCTCACCTGACTATGTGAGTGGAATTTTCGCTTCGCCAGATGTTAGCGGCTCAGCAAACGTGATCGATATTAATGCAGATCGCCTCATCGTGAGAGATGGCGGACTTATTAGCAGCAATACCGATAGCTTTGACGTTGCAGCAGCCGGTAGTGTCATCCTAGACGTTAACACTATATCCCTATCAGGCAGGTCAGAGGCTAGTGGATCCATTAGCGGATTGACCGCGCGATCTTTCGGATTTGGCCCCCCTGGCAATGTTTCTATTCGAGAGGCTCAATCAGTTAGCGTTACGGGTGGAGCGACCATTGATGTGAGCTCTTTGGTTCCTACGGGTACAGATACAGATCAATTTGGGGCAATCATAATCGATACTGCATCATTAGAGCTGAGCGATCGCGCTATGCTAATCGCAAACAATCTAGGCGCGATCACAATAAAAGCTGACGATACTGTCGTTGTTGACAATGCGACTATTTTTGGCGACGGTGCTTTAGGCGCAGCAGCGAGCCTTATTTTGATCAAAACTGATAACCTGTTAGTGTCGAACGGATCGCTAATTTCAACGTCTACCTACAGCTCACAAGACAGTGGAAACATTGTGTTGGATGTTGATCGCGTCTTCAGACTAGATAACGCTTTCGTAAGTACCGCTTCTGTTCTAGGCGATGGGCCGGGTGGTAAGATTACCGTTGAAGCTCAAGAATTGGTCTTAAACAATCGTGCAAGCATCGACACAGCAGCTATCAGTCAGGGAAACGCAGGTAATCTATCGATTGATGCAGATACTCTGTTGTTGGGTGGTCAAAGTCAGCTCAGCGTCAGTGGAATCCAGGCAGAATCTAGAACAGGAAATTTGAGTATTCGAGCAGATTCTGTTCAAGTGACAGACGACAGCCGGATAGAAGCAGTTGCATCCTCTAGTAATGGAGGTGACATTCTTTTAGACTTAACGAATTCACTGATTTTACGGCGGGGCGGATCGATTTCGGCAGAAGCCGGTACTGAGGACGCCAGTATTCTTGTAACACCAGCACCAGGCTTGGGAGATGGCGGAAATGTTACCATTCGAGTGCCCTTTATCGTTGCAATTCCCAATGAGAACAGCGATATTTCTGCCAATGCGTTTTTAGGAAATGGGGGACGTGTTGACATTACCGCTCAAGGTTTATTTGGCATTGAGTTCCGCGAGCAAAGAACGGATCTCAGCGATATTACTGCTAGCTCTGAGTTTGGCCTCAATGGGATTGTTGCTATTAATGCCCCAGATACGAGCGCTCTGCAAGATGGTCTTACCCAACTCTCCGATAGCCTCATTGACTCTGATGTGTTGGTCGCGACAAGCTGCATTACTCGTCGCAGCGCTCAAGCAGATAATTTTATTGTTGGTAATTCAGCCGGATTACCGGAACAACCCAATATGATCTCAGCTACGGATTTCTCGACAGGCGCGGTACAAACAGTTCCAGCGGAAGCTGCCTGGCAAAACAATCAGCTCATTGTCGAACCTGATGCTGTGTATCAGTTGGCGGATGGACGTTTGGTAATGAGTAGATATTGTGATTAGGGGAGACTGTACGGAATTTTGTGTAAGCGGTCTAAAATCCTATCAACTCAGGAGATCGCCCCATGGTACGCAAGAAAAAGGAACCCAATCGCGTTGATGACCTACTCGATGAACTGCTAGAAGACTGCCATAGCCCGGAGGATATTTTAGGGAAGGGTGGTCTGATGCAACGGCTGAAGAAGCGCTTAGTCGAACGGGCACTAGCCGGAGAACTCAACGGACACCTCAAAAGCGAAGCCGCAGATGAGGAAGCAGCCCCGAACAGTCGTAATGGCAGCTCGAAAAAGACCATACAGTCGGAAGCTGGCGAACTAGAGCTGTCGATACCGAGAGACCGCAACGGCAGCTTCGAGCCCATACTGGTACCGAAGCATCAGCGCCGCATCGTTGGCCTCGACGAGAAGATTCTGGCACTTTATGCCAGAGGCAACAGCACCCGTGATATCAGTGCCCAACTAGAAGAGCTGTATGGTGGCGCGAAGATATCAGCAGCGGTGATCAGCGACGTCATCGACAGCGTCAGCGAAGACGTCAAAGCCTGGCAGTCCAGACCGCTTGACGAGGTCTATCCGATTGTCTACCTCGATGCGCTATATGTGAACATCAAGGTCTCAGGTCGAGTCAGTAAACGTGCGGTCTACGTAGTGCTTGGCATTGACAAAGAAGGCGATAAACAGCTGCTTGGTCTATGGATAGGCGAAGCCGAAACCGAAGGTGCGAAGTTCTGGCTCAAAGTGCTAACGGACCTTAAAAATAGGGGACTTCGAGATATTCTGATCGCCTGCTGCGATGGCCTCAAAGGCTTTCCGCAAGCGATAGAAGTGCTCTACCCGCACACGCAGGTACAACTGTGCATCGTGCATCTAATGCGTAACTGTATGAAGTACGTGCCGTGGAAGGATAGAAAGGCAGTCTGCGCTGACCTTAAGCCCATCTACCAAGCAGCCACACTCGCTGAGTCAGAGGCTGCTCTCGATGCGTTTGCAGACAAGTGGGATGAGGCCTATCCAGCCGTTTCTCAGATCTGGATTCGCCACTGGGAGAATGTCATTCCAATATTTGACTACCCGATGGAGATTCGCCGGGTTATCTACACCACCAACGCCATCGAGTCGGTCAATCGCTCGCTGCGCAAGGTGATTAAGACCAAGGCTGTCTTCCCTAGCGAAGATGCTGTTTTCAGGTTGATGTACCTGGCGATGAACAATATCTCAAAAAAGTGGAACAGACCTATCAAGAATTGGCGTGCAGCACTGTCACATTTTGCTATCCTGTTTCCAGAACGCTTTTCCGCTTAAGTAAAAAGCGCTTACACAAAAATCAGATCACTCTCTCGCTTCACTAAAAAAGGGCTTTACCGACATGGGTAGAGCCCTTTTTAGGTCTTAACCGATTTAATGTTCCGGCTTTAGACGCGACTGAGAAATAGCACCTAGAGATACCCTACTTGGACTCTTCGCCTTTCTTAACGCCTTTGGCCATATCCATATAATCGTCTGGATCGCTGTCGCCGGGGCTGTTAATGTCATCAACCTTACCAGCACTGCTAGCGGCGTCACCACTGCCGCCCGCCTTTTGACGGCTGACAGGATTAGAGTCACTCGACTGTGTGCCTGCGCCCGTCTCGTTTTGCTGGGCCATCTCATATTCTTTATCAAAATCTGTGCTGGCGACTTCTGACTTCGCCTTATCACTGACCTCTTTGTCTTCACTTTCTAAGTCTTCAGACAGTTGCTTTGCTTCTTCAGAAATGTTTTTGGGGTCTGCCATATTTGCTCTCTCCATTTAGATTTCATCGTATATAGCTTACGAATATGAGAAAGCCGAACCTCTATACCGGATGACTGAAATTTTCACATATTAATAGATATAGCGGTGTGCGGATGCATTCGTACACCGTCTTGGTGCGCGTTCCCTAGCGCCGCAAAGCGACAAACGCTATAGATCCCTCAAATGCCCTTTGAGACTAGACCCTGACAAGAGAGTGCGCACAGCAGATTTTTGAAGCCGCGCTAAACTGAATAAGGACTTTAAGAAATGTAACGATTTGCGATGGGTGGCGATTCTGCGCAGAAAGTAGTAGTCATTGGAGCAGGTATCGGTGGATTGACCGCAGCAGCGCTGTTGGCCCATCAAGGCTACCGGGTAAAGGTGTTTGACCAGGCGATCGTAC
>JBAUIB010000231.1:0-3046 GCA_049680585.1 Phormidesmis sp. | reverse complement strand
CGAGTTTGATCCTGTATATGGCCCTGTCACCTCGTGGCGGTTTGGGCGATCGCTCGGCATCGATCCCATTGGCCCAATCTCTACCTGTCCTTTTAACTGTGTGTACTGTCAGCTAGGAAACATTCAGTGCCAAACCACCCAACGTCAGGTATTTGTCAGCACTGACCTTATTGGGCGATCGCTAAAACGCATCGATCCGACGATCGTTGATGTTGTAACGCTCAGTGGCAGCGGAGAACCCACCCTGGCCCTGAACTTAGCAGACATTATTACCTGTGCGAAAGCGCAGCTAGATCGCCCGGTTATTGTACTTACCAGTGGTGCTTTATTAGGGAATGAATTGGTTCGTTCTGCGCTGCAATTAGCCGATCGTGTGGCGGTGAAACTCGATGCCCTATCCGATCAAATGTTGCAGGGCGTTAATCGACCGACAGCAGAACTGAATTGGGCATCTATTGTGGCCGGTATCAAAGACTTTTCGGAAAGCTATCAGGGGGAGTTGGCGCTGCAAACGATGCTGCTATCACCTTGGGATGCGGGTAAGCGCGATCACTATATCAAACTGGTTCAAGACATCATGCCCGACGAAGTTCAGCTCAATACGCCTTCTCGCCCTAGAGTCCGAGTTCGACAGCTCGCAGCTAGGGGCAACCATAATCTCAACTTAGCGCCTTCTCATTTGCAATCACTCAGGCACGTGAGTACAGAGGCACTTCAATCCTTCGCCGCTGAAATTGAACACTGTTTGGGCATTCCAACCCGCTACCCAGTCCTTTCAGGCTAGGGCTTATTTCTATCTACGCTCTCTCCATCGACACGCTATCTATCAACAGACTGCGAACGCTAAAAATTGTAAAACCAAACTTTACTGAGGTAAAAACATGTTGAAAGTTCTACTGGACGTTGTATCTACGAGCGATCGCATCGGACGCAGATTAATTAACAAATCCTTGATGCTGACAATTGGCCTCGTAGGCATAAGCTTTATCCTTTTCACAAGTCCCGCATTAGCCGAGACCTACACCGTTCAAATGGGATCTGATACCAGTCAGCTTAAGTTCGTGCCCAGCACGTTGGAGATTAAATCGGGCGATACCGTTAAGTGGGTAATGAACAAAATGGCACCCCACAACGTTGTATTTGAGGCTGACAAAATTCCCACGGCGAATAAAGAGCTGGCAAGCAGCCTTTCTCATAAGCAACTGCTATTTGCGGCGGGTGATTCTTACGCCACTGACTTTACAGAAGATCTCGAACCAGGCACTTATCCCTATTACTGCGAACCTCATCGAGCTGTCGGCATGGTCGGCCAGATCATTGTGAATCCATAAGTGAACCCATAAGTAGGAGATGCTGTGCCCCCTTCATTACCTTTAGGCCATAAGACGGCTGATCATACCACTGAGCTTACCCAATTAGATTCTCAAACCGTTGCAGAAAACAGTAACTGGCTTAGCTTTCATCGTATTTGGGGCGTGTTGGCAGAAGAGAGTCTACAGGCGATCGCCCAGTCCCTACAGTTGCTGAAAGTAGACCCCGAGACAGACATCTATCAACAGAACCAAACGGCACTCGGACTCTATATTTTGAAATGGGGTTCTGTAGAGATTTACCGTTCATCTCCAGTTGGGCGTACCCACATCCACTATTGCAGTGCGGGTGATGTCTTTGGGTATGTGCCTCTAGTTGCCGAGTCTACGCAGGCGACGTATCAGACTAGTGCGATCGCCCTATCCGCCAGCGAAATTTGGTTTCTCCGGCAGGCCGATTTTGAGCGCCTAATACTCACCCATCCCGATATTCAAACCCCGATTAATCGACTGTTGGCGCAAGATCTGGCTCAGTTTGCCCAACGCATCGCCTGGGAGCAAACTCGCATCCAGGGACTTCAACGTTATAGTCGTCCGGTACTTGAAGACGAGCTTTTAATCGGTCGCAGCAAAGCTGCTCAGAAATTAAGGCAACAAGCGACGACAGCTGCGACCGATATCAATCCGATTCTGCTGCAAGCCGCACCGGGCACCGGAAAAACTTTTTTGGCCGGTTATATCCACAGCCAGTCTGGACTGAAGTCTTATCCATTTGCTGAAATTGACTGCGACCAGCTACCCCGAGATGAGCGCGGTCAGGTGTTATCAGAAGCGCTGTTTGGCCGTGAAGCGGCTGGCAGCGAAAAAGTTGGCAGTGAAGCAGGGCTACGCCTGGGCGCGATTGAACTGCTGGAGCGCGGCACCCTGCTAATCGATAATGTGCAGCTATTGACGATGGCCGATCGCGATCGGTTGACGGCCTACCTACAGACAGGGACATTGACTCGTAATCCTAACCTGGCCAGCACCGAGCCCAGTCTCTTGCTGTCCACTCCGGCAGTCAAACCAGCAGTCAAACCGACAGCCAAACCAGCAGTCAAATCCTGGGCTCGTCTGATTTTGGCCAGCCCGAAAAAGCAGTCTTTACCAAGCGTTAAAGCTCACACCATCAAGCTATTCAGCCTTGCTCAGCGCAAAGACGATATCTCTGACTTTGCCCAGTTTTTCCTCGCAAAGTTCTGTCGGGAGCAGAGCCGCCCACCTCTACAGCTTGACCAAGGCGAGCGGCGACGGCTGATCAGCTACGCCTATCCTGGCAATTTAGAAGAGCTAGCTGGCATTCTCCAGCGGGCAGCGGTGATGACGCCGCCCGATCAAACTGTTATCCCCGAGCAGGTCTTGTGGTCGCTCCAGTCAGAGAAAAACGCTTTTCGCGTTGATTTGCTCAATCAACTGCCCTGGCTGCGCCAATTTCTGTTGAGTGCATGGTGGCCAGAGCGGTTTTGGATACTGGTGATGGTGCTGTTTATCCCCGTCACTACGATGGGACTGATTGGCCCTCAAACCCGAGATGCGAATATGGCCCTGAACTTTTTCTGGGCCTGGTGGTGGCCGGTTTATCTGTTCTTGTTTGCCTTTGTCGGTCGGCTTTGGTGTGCAGTTTGTCCCTTTATGATTACTGGCGAGTGGATACGTAAGCTCTCACTGTGGATCTGGCCACGTGAACTACTGCCCTG
>JBAUIB010000230.1:0-7725 GCA_049680585.1 Phormidesmis sp. | reverse complement strand
CTAACAAAATCACCATTCTCAATCGCACGATTGGCCGCGCTGATGATTTGGCCGCTCAGTTTGGCGATGTCGAGATAGAGACCGGCACCCTCGACGGTATGTTGGATACGGTCGTAGCGGCTGATGTCGTCTTCACCTGCACCTCTTCAGTCGATCCGATTTTGCACCGGGAGAATCTAGAGCCAGTATGCAAGGGCCGTCAGATTATGGTGTTTGATATTGCGGTGCCGCGCAATGTACATAGCAACATTGCTGAGATTGAGTCAGTGTTTGCCTTTAATGTTGATGATCTAAAGGCAGTGGTTGCTCAAAACCATGAGAGCCGCCGACAAATGGCCCGCGAGGCTGAAGTGCTGCTCGATGAGGAAGTTGAAGCCTTTATGGACTGGTTGCGATCGCTCGATACCGTTCCCACCATCAGCAGTCTGCGCAGCAAAGTAGAAACCATTCGCACCCAAGAGCTCGAAAAAGCCATGTCGCGCCTCGGCTCAGAGTTTTCTGAAAAGCATCGCGGCGTGGTCGAAGCGCTCACTCGCGGCATTGTCAACAAAATCCTGCACGATCCGATGACGCAACTGCGTGCCCAAAGAGATATTGATGCGCGAGACAATGCCATGGAGACCTTGCAGATACTGTTTAACTTAGAGACCGCTTCTAGAAAGGGTATCGGTAGTAACAGCCATCGGTAATCGGTAGCCCCATACGTAAAAATCGTGAGTTTTTTGTCTCCTTTACTCTCCCGACTGGTTGTTTTGTGTCTGTTGATAACTCTCACCTGTGGCTGCACCGTCTCGACTGCGTCCACAGGTGAGGGTTCTACAGATAGTGGCTACAGCTATAAAACACCCAGCGCTGACGGCATTGGCAAAGTCTATTACGGGCGCGAAATCGCCGAGGTGATGGGCTATCAGGGCGCAAACTGGCTCGCTCGCCCTAGTCGGACCAGTGAAGAGCGATCTGATCTGGCCGTAGATGCGCTGATGCTGGAGCCAACCGACACTGTTGCCGATATTGGCGCAGGGTTAGGCTACATCAGCTTCCAGCTAGCGCGCTGGGTTGCTCACGGCAAAGTGGTGGCCGTAGACATACAGCCAGAAATGTTGGCACTGCTAGAGTCCGAATGTGATGAGTATGGCGTTCACAACATCGAGACAGTTCTGAGCACAGAAACATCTCCTAACCTACTGCCTGAAAGTATTGACATGGCAGTAATGTTCGATGCGTATCATGAGTTTACCTATCCACGAGAAATGATGGCGGGCATTGTGAATGCGCTTAAGCCAGACGGGCAGGTGGTCCTAGCCGAGTATCGCGCTGAAAATCCGCTGGTGCTAATCAAAAAGCATCATAAGATGTCTCAAAAACAGATCAAAAAAGAGCTCACCGCGGCTGGCTTAGTGTGGGTAAGAACAGATGCACGGCTACCCCAACAGCACTTGATGTTTTTTGAGAAGCCTAAATAACTCTCTGCCCAGCTTAGGTCAGTCGCAGATAAGTGACATTTGTCGAGCACGGTATCGTCGAAAAGTAGGTAGCTATAAGCATCCGTCTATAGTTGATTTAGCCCACTAAAAGATATTGCCAGTAGTCAAGGCGGCTAATAGGTTTGCTCATTTGACCATTTTAGCGATCGCGAAAAGCGTAGTTGATAGTGCTTTCCTTGTCTAGTCTTGCGTAAGTCCAATAAAAATCAAGTATTGCACTAGGCTAAACTGCTATGCTATATTCAGTAGCCAACACAAGGACGTATAGCTCAGTTGGTTAGAGCGCATCGTTGACATCGATGAGGTCCGCCGTTCGAGTCGGCGTACGTCCATTTCTTGAAACTATTGATTTATAAGGGTTTCTGTATTAGCGCCCCTGATATTTAGCTGCCTGAAAGTGTTGATTTTCAATAAGTTTGCACCAATTTTTATCGAATCTGGTGCTCTATTATCGAATCTGATGCTTAATTTGTATCTATGAACGTAGCGCAGGTTAAAGGACTGTGAGCCATAAGAGGAGATGCTTTTATAAGCTATTTACTTCTTGCAAGGTTAATGACTCAACAAAGGTGACCTTATCGATGATGGATATTCCTAATTTAGTTTGACAAGCAGCGTATGCTGTTTTGTCGTGGAATTGTGGCAGAGTCAGCGTGCATTCTTAAGACCGTGAGTTACTCGTATTTTTGCGTAGAAATTTGCTAGCTGCGAAAAGAACATGCCAAATGTGCTTGAAATATTGGAAAACTCGTGATGATAGTCACTATTCCTTTCAAATTTAATTGTTAGGTTGTGGTTGCTCGCCTCAAGTGTTTGTTCCTGAGCCGTACAGGCACAGCAGGCTAATGAATCACTTCCCATGTCCCGTTTCATCTGCATCAATCCGTTCCCTCAATTTCAGGCTATTCACCTAGCTCAGCAGGATGCTTATACCGTCGTGACGCCTTCGCATTTGGCATGTCGGGCTATTAGTGCTAAATATCAGCCGCTGCATCACTTTGCACTGCAACAGATTCAGCAGCAACAGCAAATATGTGCATCACCTCTCAAAGCACAAGCTGTTTTTCGGAAAGCTTTACAGAACGCTGTTCAGCCTGAGAATTTATTGGGAACGGCAAAAGCCTGGCTATCTTCGGTGAAGGCATTGCTCCAAAGTGGTTATACGATACAACCTACTGACCATATTGATGACTGTGCGCTACAAACTCGTCAATTGCTGACGGTGACCTCTGAGTATCAACAGGCTCTGTATGATGACGGTTTCATCGATTCGAGTAGCTGTACTGGCGAGCTGCTGACTCGATGCCTGAGATACGGCAGCTGCTGGTTTATGGATATTTTCAACCTTCACAGGGTGAGCTGGTTTGGTTAAATGCGTTGGCTGCGCCTGATAGTGTAGTTTTTCTACCACAGGGTGAGTCTGTTTTTTTTAAGCAAACCAATGCAGCTATTGACTGGCTCACTCAGCAAGGTTGGGAAGTGATGACAGGTGAAGAGTCCTTTTTAGTGGGCGTGCCGCAAATGACTGTGCCATTGGGGACTGCGCAGCTATGTAAAACTTTTCTTGATTCAAGTCATTTAGAGACTCCACATAGCAATGTTGTTGTCCATAGCTATAGCACCTTTGAGGCAGAGGTGAGAGGGACCTTAGCTCAGGTGAAAGCGCTGCGTAGTGCTGGTGTGTCTGCTAGGGATATTGTCATTGTGGCTAGAGATGAAAAAGCCTATGGGCCTAAGCTGTTAGACATTGCGTGGGAATATGATGTTCCTTTACGAGCGCTGTATAGTACTCCATTGCTGACGACGCGGCTAGGGGCTTGGATACAACGACTGTTGAGCGTAGTAGATCTCAAATTTCCTTTTGAGGAAACAGCAAAGCTTCTAAGCCATCCGCTGTGTAGTAATCCAGACAGTGATTTCTGGGCGGCGGCTCGTCAAACGTATCCCAGTGGCTTTCAAGCATGGCATGAGATTGTGGCCAGTCATCTAGATATTGACCTGACTAATTTGGGACGGACTAGACAGGAGCGACGTCGCGACACCTGGGTTGAATGGATCAGTGCTGTGTTTAAATCGTTTGATTTGCGGCGGCGCTGTGCTCGCTGGGCCAGGGAAAGTGTGGCTTTTAACAGTTTGCAAAAAGCACTGGTGGAAGTCTCTAAACCCGAGGCTGATCGACTTGCTTGGACTGATTTCAAAAGACAGATGGAAGATCTGTTGGAGAGTGTGACCGTGCCAGCTCAGCCTGGGCGAGGTGGGGTAGAGCTGCATTCGCCTGCTTCGATGGTGGGTGCGCAGTATGGGCATCTTTTTGTGATGGGGATGGCAGATGGGGTACTGCCGCCAGCGGTAAGTAATGATCCGGTTTTGGATTTTTTCGAGCGATCGCGTCTCAAACACCACGGAATCAATCTCCCTTCCGCAACCGCTCTGTTCAATAAAGAAGCCCTGGACTTTTACTTCTTGCTCCAGGCAGCTACGGATCAGATCACCTTTTCCTATTCAAGACTGAGAGATCGAAAAGAGCAGCTGCCGAGTGCCTATCTCAGCCGAATGAATATTGTCGCGACACCACTGCCGGAACGGCCTATCGCCAGCCAGGAAGAGCAAAGGCAACTTGCTTTACAACAGCGTGAGCAGGGCGAAGAACCCATTGATGCTGTGCTTGCTGCGGCAGTGAATGCTTTTGAGGTAGAGAGCTATCGAGAAAGCAGTCACACCGCCAATGAGTACGATGGCGTGATTGATGTGGCTTTTGATCATATCGACTGGACCTTTAGCGTTTCTCAGCTGACAATGCTGGGACAGTGTCCGTTCAAGTGGTTTACAAAAAAAATCCTGAAGCTGGGTAGTCCGACAGAAGCGGATACTGATTTGACGCCTAGCTTACGCGGTAATTTGTATCACAAAGTTGTTGAACTTTTAGTGGCTGCTGTTCAGGCTAACTCTGAACTAACGTTAACAGATTCGGACTTACTGCGAGAGAAATTTTTAGAGGCTGAAGAGGCCATCTCTCTTCCTGCGCTCCCTGCTTGGAATAGGCAACGAGAGGATCATTTGCGCACGCTTTCAACAGTTCTGAGAAAGCCTGATTTCTTGCCATCTGGTGCTGAGCCGCTGGCGCTAGAAGAAAGGTTTGAAGGCGAGTGGGAAGGGTTAAGCGTCACTGGGCGAATTGATCGAATTGATCGAACGCCTGATGGACTCACGCTGATCGATTATAAAACCAGTAGTCAAGTGCCAAAGGGGCTGAAGGATTCTAACGGGAAAGCAAGCATTGATCTTCAGCTGGCACTGTATCGCGATGTGGCAACGATGCATTTATTTCTAGAAGAAACTGTAACGGCTGCTCAATATTTCTCTTTAACGAAGGGGAAGATACTGAAAAAATCTGCCGAGGTACCTCATCCTGAACTGCCTGTGGCTGTAGAGAACTGCAAAGAAGCTTTGAGATTAGGTCGTTACCCTGTTCAGCCAGATATTAAGGGTGTGGCCTGTAACTATTGTGATTTTGATTTGGTTTGTCGAAAAGGCAACCGCTTGACACGTAAGGAGAATGATTGTGGCGCTAACTGATGAACAAAAACAAGCGGCCTTTGCTCCTGGGAGTGTTGCGGTAACGGCTGGGGCAGGAACAGGTAAAACGCACATGCTGACGGAGCGATATCTGCACTTTCTTGCGCCAGAAAAACAGCCAGATCAAGACCCAGCAACAGCATACTCTCCGCTTGAGATTGTAGCTGTAACCTTTACTGATAAGGCCGCAACAGAGCTAAAGTCTCGAATTCGTCAGGCGGTGACTGCCAACATGGGCGATCGCATAGACACTTTGGCAAGCTTAGAGGCTGCGCAAATTAGTACGTTTCATACGTTGGCAGCTCGCATTTGCAGAGAGCATCCTGACAAGGCAAATGTTCCTCCTGACTTTATTGTGCAAGATGCCCTGGAAAGTTCATTGTGGCAAGCTGAGCATTTTATTCAGTCACTTGAGAAATTACCGGACCGGCTCTATGAGAATGTGCCGTTTTCGCTAATGCGAGACATTCTTACGGCTTTGTTGAACGATCCGCTGACAGCGGAAGAAGCGCTGCAAAAGTCGCCTGACGACTGGCGATCGCACTTAGACTCTTTTCGCCAGTCACTGTTAGATGCTGTGCTAGAAAACTCAGGATGGCAGGCTGCTTGCACCACTTTAGAGTCTTACTATGGCAGTAAAGGCGACAAGATAGAGCTTGTAAGACAACAGGCGCTTGAGCTAGCTGGTGATTTTGAAAGGTCTTCTAAGGCTGTGTATTTAGAGGAGATATCTAAGCTGAAGCTGTCAGGAGGCAGCAAGAAGAATTGGCCTGATGCTGAAAGCCTTAGCGAGATTAAACAAAAAATTGGCGCATTGAGAGATATCGCAAAGGACGCTAATAAAGCACTGAAAGCACTTATCTACAACAGCTACGACGACCAGACTGAGATTATGCGACCGGACCTCAGAGAAGCCTTTACTCGGGTTCGCTCTTTTCTTGCAGATGCCAAGTATGGGCAGCGAATTCTTGACTTTACGGATCTTGAGGTTCAGGCGCTAAAGGCGTTGCAAGATGAGGCGGTGCAGCGCTATTATGCCAGCCGCTGGAAAGTGTTTTTGATTGATGAGTTTCAAGATACAAACCCAACTCAGGGGGCACTACTGGAACTATTAATCCGTCATGCGACAGTGACGATTGTGGGTGATCGCAAGCAATCCATCTATGGTTTTCGCCGTGCGGATACCACCGTTTTTGAGCGCTGGCAATCGACCATCCATTCGGATGGGACAAAGCCTGTGACCTTGAGCAAAAGCTTTCGCACACACACGTCTTTAATGAACCAGCTCAATCAGGTGTTTGAACCTATATTGGGTGAGATGCACCAAACCCTGACAGCTCATCGAAATGAGGCGATCTTACCCACTCCTGAAATACAGCTGCATACGGTTGAGGTTAGCGAGGAACAAAAACAAGATGATGCTCTTGATACTAATGTTGATGCTTGCCGATTGGTAGAAGCTCAAAAAATCGCTGACTTGGTAGAAGCGATGCTAGATCAGTCAATGCAGGTGCAAGATAAAAAGACTGGGCAGCTACGGACGATTGAGCCGAGGGATATTGCTATTTTGGCAAGAACTTGGGGACCATTAGAGCTGTATAGTAATGCGATCGCTTCTCGTAATATTCCCATTCTGCAGGCAGGTGGTGGAAACTTACTCGATACCCGAGAGGCCAAAGATGCCTGGGCGTTGCTGTGCTTTTTAGCAGACACCAGCGATAGCTTGGCACTGGTTGCCGTGTTGCGCAGTCCATTTTTTGCGGTGAGCGATCGCACGCTTCATGATCTAGCCCAAACGCTACCTGAAAAAACGTCCTGGTGGAAGCACGTCAGAGAATCGAATAACCCTGATTTATCCGCTGTCGTTGAAAGCCTTCAAGCACTACTGAGGGCTCGGCGGGTAGAAGCCCCAACTCGACTGTTGCAAATTTGCGATCGTCTGACGGGATACACAGCTGTGATTGCTAACCTGCCTGATGCACCCAGGCGAATGGCCGATTGGAACGGCTTTATAGAACTTGTGCGATCGCTTGAACACGGCAGCTTTGATTTGCTTTCTGTCGTTCGGAGGCTAAAGCAAACTATCAGCGTAAATGTCACACTTCCTAGACCTGCTGTAGAAGGAGGCAATGCCGTAAGTCTAATGACCATTCACGGCTCTAAAGGACTGGAATGGCCGGTTGTCTTCGTGCCTGATTTGGCCCATCAGAGCCGTTCTGATACCTCAGTTATCCGGTTTGAATCACAGCTAGGACTAGGCCTGAAGCTAACAGACGAAACCGGCGAACCACAAAAGTCAGCGCTTTACGCTCTCATAGAACAACAAACAAAAATAAAGAACAAAGAAGAAGATAAGCGAATTTTCTATGTCGCATTTACGCGCGCGCGAGATCGGCTGATTTTAACATCGCCTAAGCCCTCATGCGGTGCTCTGACGCTTTTAGAATCTGGATTGGCAGAAACCGTCGCCCCCAATGCTGTCCCTTTCGATTCAGCACTTACGCAGCCAGTTGCACCTGTCCCAACGGCAGTGCCTGCTATGCCTATGCGTAGTTTTCTAGATGGTGTGAGCGTTGACTTGACTGAGCTACCTGTTACGGCCTTGAGTGACTACGCACTGTGTCCTCTGCGCTTCAAGTATCGTCATGTAGACGGCCACTTTGGC
>JBAUIB010000229.1:0-7653 GCA_049680585.1 Phormidesmis sp. | reverse complement strand
TTGGTAGCTCGGCGGTATCATAGGAGGTGATAGGTGTTTGTTCGCAAAACAAGCCTATCTTTTTTTGTCTACAGTTGCTCAATCGCTTGGCAGCGCTTCGCTTCATGCGTTGTGTCACCCCTTCAGGGCAACTACACCAACGCAGCCTTGCAGATATTCAGAAACTTCAACGCTCAGCTCAGAGCCATAGGCCAACCTCCTATCATTGTCACCTTTTACATGCAGGCAGCCTACATCACCAAAAATCCATCTACCTTTAACCAGATCATTAGAGATGGCCACGAAGTTGCCAATCACGCATGGATTCACGATGGTTGGATTCCCCATAGGAATGTCTTTATGGTACCTGAAGATCGAGCCTTCGCAGAATTTCAAAAAGCGCACGACGAGTTCGCTAAATACGGAGTCGAAACAACACTATTTAGGCCACCCTGCGGTCGCATTACGGAATCCTTGTGGGCGCGCATTCAACAGCAGTATCCTCAGTATCGTTTGGCACGCTCTCACAAATCAAAGCTTTTCTGAAAAGGGAAAAGCAGCGAATTCAGCGAGAAACCTTTAGATTGGTCGGTTCTTCAGAGATTATTTGTGCCGACTATCGCGCCGGGCTAACGATCCGATCAGCCAGCCAAAATCACTGATGACGACCTCTCGTTTCTCTCTACAAGAGTCTTCATGAAATCTACGACTTCTCACGCGTGGCGATCGCGCTCCGTCACATTTATTACCCTCTGGATAATCGCAAATGCAACAAGTGGCTTTCTCATCGGCTTTCTAGAAAACAATGGACTACAGTTTGCGGCTACGATTGGCCTAACGGGCGCTATCGTTGGCTCCCTCCAGTGGATGGTGCTTCGCTATGTGAGAATGAGTCTAATTGTTTACGGGCTCGGATGGTGGCCTCTGCTGAGCGCGCTAGGTTGGACTCTGACGATTGTGGCTTTGTCAATAGGTCAGGGCCTATATTACGCTCAGATAGCTGCCTTTTCATCTCAGTTGAACTTTCCAGAAGCTTCCTGGAGCGTAGTGATCTGGATGCTTTGGGTGTTGGGGATGGTGATCGCGCAGTCTCGCCTCCTCCAAAGCCGCTTTCTATTAGCGTGGCTGTTGGCTAGTTCGATAGGCAGCCTTGTGCAGATTTTGGCAGCGCGATCGCTATGCTCAGCGATCTGTCCGGTGCTGCCAACGGCACTATTCGGCTTGACAGACGCTGCGGGCTGGGCGCTTTACGGGGCTGCGACGGGGCTGATCCTGTTGAGTTTTCAGGCCAAACTGAGTCAAGAGCGCTATCAATAAAGCGGTCACGGCCCGATTTAGAGTAGAAGAAATCCTATCCGTTTGTGTAATGTTCTCAATCTGGCTTATGAGCAACCATAACAGAGCAGGTTGCATGATGTACAACATAGTTGCTGACACTACCTAAGAGCATTTCGCTCAGTCCCTTTCGGCCATGACTACCCACAATAATTAAATCCGCTTCCCAATCACTGCCAAGCTTACAAATCACAGATCCTGGATTTCCGAATTCTTGAGCGAATTCAGTGTCTACCCCAGCCTCTTTAGCTTTATTCGAGAATTCTTCTATCAGCTTGAAGCTGCCGGTTTCTAGCTCTCGGTATAGCTCTGTGTACTTTTTAAAGTCTGTATCAGAGTAAGGAGAGAATGTCAAAGAGCTGTCTCTTTCTAAGGTGACAACGTTCAGCAATTTTAACTGAGCTTGAGTGGCTTGAGCCAAGCTGATCGTCTGGTCGAAAACGCTCTGGCAAGTATCACCGTAGTCCAACGCGGTCAGAATCTTTTTGATCATTTCAATTACCTATCTTTTGGTTTATTTTTTTGTTGATACTTTCTCTCCAAATAGCGGGAGTGCCTTGGAGAGCACTCAGAGAGCACCTAATGAGGTGGATCAATCCGATTGACAAAGAGTGAAAACGGCACCATTGGGAGCATAGGCAGCAAGCAGATCAACCACTGCCGCCCAGTCAAAGGCGCTGTCTCAAAGAGTGTATTCATCAAAGGCCATTGGCTAAATACCAATTGCAATGCGATCGCTCCTCCGATACCCAAGAGTAAAAAGGGTGCATTCGTTATGGGTGTCGAGCGATCGCGAAGCCAGTTCAATACGTCTCCTCCCAACTGGCTAATACTCAACAGATACACAATTCGAGCCGCGACTAAAGCTTGAATAGCCATCGTCCGAGCCACCGCAACCTCACCAAAAGTCACTTTTGCCCACTCGAACAACCCAAAAATAAGAATCCAGTTGAACAAAGAGACCAGCAAAATCCGCTGAAGCAGCTGCCGGGTAATGAGCGGCTCTTTAGGATCTCGCGGCGGTTGCCTCATCGCATCATTCGACTTAGGCTCGAAGGCAAGCGGCACCGTCATCGTCAGAGAGTTAATCATATTCAGCCAGAGCACTTGCAGCGACAGAATTGGTAACTCTCTAGCCAACAGTACGCTAATGAGGATGGTCATCGACTCACCCCCATTCACTGGCAACAGAAAAGCAATGGCCTTACGCAAATTCTGATAGACCGTTCGGCCTTCTTCCACCGCCGCCTCAATAGAAGCAAAGTTATCGTCCGTCAGGAGCATATCTGCAGCTTCTCTGGCGACTTCAGTGCCTCCTTTACCCATTGCAATTCCGATATCTGCCTGCTTAAGGGCAGGAGCATCATTTACACCGTCTCCTGTCATTGCAACAATCTCTCCACGCGATTGCAGCGCTTCTACCAGGCGGAGCTTTTGAGCCGGAGCCACTCTCGCGAAAACATCACCAGCTTCGACTGTTCTAGTCAGCTCATCGTCCTGCATTGAAACCAGCGATCGCCCTTCAAACGCCAAGACCTCATCAGCCTGTCGAATCGTCATCCGTTGAGCAATAGCCCGAGCCGTTGAAACATGATCGCCTGTGATCATCTTGATGCGAATACCGGCATTGCGACAAGCGTGAATAGCGGCGATCGCCTCCGGACGCGGCGGATCGATCATGCCCTGCAAGCCTATAAAAACCAGCCCGCTCTCAATATCTTCATGTTCAATCGCATGCGTATGAGCGCTAACATCTTTGTAAGCAAAAGCCAAAACTCTAAGAGCCTGTGCGGTCATTGTCTCAATGGCCTGTTCAATTGGCACGCGATCAAGCGAGATCGCTCTCCCCTGAGCATCCATCATTTGCAGGCATCGACTGAGAATAGCTACCCCCCAAATCACACCCGCATTCGTCCAGGAACCTAGAAATGCTTTAACAGCGCCCGCGAGCAGCAAGATGTAGAGGAGCGGCTGATGAAACTGCAATAGGAATTTGATCCAAGCAGGCTTCCCAGGCGTCAGCGGAAGCTCGTTCCAGCCGTAAGTTTCATAGCGCTTCGCGACTGCTTCGGCGATCAAACCCTTTTCTAAGTCACTACCCAGACATTCGACGGCTTCAGTCACAGCCATTTCGTGAAATGATAAGGATGATAACTTGCCTTTATCTGTAGCTTCAAGCATGACACAAAGCCTCTTATTCACCCTTTAAAGGACAATCTTAGCAAACGCAAAAGATACTCAGGCGTCTTCTTCGATCTTAATTTATGCAACCTTATTGCTCCGCCTTTGAGCCCCTTTCACCGGCCGATCAAGCTCGCTTACTTCCTGAAGCAGCCCCCTTACAAAAACAACCCTCTACCCCTACTGATACCGCCGTCATCTGCATTCACGGCTTTACTGGAACACCTTACGAGGTGTTCCCTGCCGTCGATGCGCTTACTCAAATAGGTGTATATACCTATGCGCCTTTACTGCCTGGACATGGTTACCGAGAGCGCCCCGAACAAGTCCAAGCCTTCGCTAAACTCAACAAAAATGACCTGCTCAGCGCTGTTCGCCAAGAAATCGCTCAGGCCAAACAACACTACCGCCACGTCAGCATGCTTGGTTTTTCTATGGGCGGTGCGATCGCGCTCCTGATGGCCGCTGAAGGTCATCTAGATCGCTGCGCCGTGATCTCTCCTGCGCTGCGCCTACCTAAAAAAGCCGAACGCCTGATCCCACTGCTCAGCTGGCTTCCCTTCACGCTTGATGCGCCCCACGCAGAACCCTTCTACCTTCCCGGCTACGACTTTTATCATTCCTATGCCCTTCGGGCCCTTTGGGCAGTCGGTCGCCATGCCCGAAAGCAACTCTCTCACATTCGCTGCCCTATCCTCGCCATCCACAGCCAAAACGATCCTGTTGTACCCCCTATCGTGCTTCCGCTCATGCAGCAGCGCATCGCGCACCCTATACAAACTGTCTATTTCAATGATTCCGGCCACGTTATGTTGCTAGACAACAGCCGTCGTCAGGTGATCGATTCACTTCTCAACTTCTTCAACCCCGTGGATTGAGTACTGTTTATAGCATGCATTCGCCTGCCGCTGCGTCGGTAGGTGAGTGTGGCGCTTGAGTGAGTGTTTTTAAGCTAGATGTCGATACGAGTAAAGCGGTAGCGAGACGATCTAAAGTGATAAGGAATTCTGGCAGTCTCTATCTGGCTACGTCGTTTGTGGGGTTTGTTTTTCTCTATGAAATCTAAGCAGCTTATTCTTTTGGGACCCCCCGGCGCGAGAGTAGAGGCCCATGCTATTGCGCTAGCAGACAAGTGGCAGGTTCCTCATGTGGCGGCGCGTAGTCTGCTGCGTCGAGAAATCGTTTCAGAATCGGCGTTAGGGATTGAAGCAGGGGCCTGCCGGGAAAGAGACGAGCCCATTCCTGATGGGCTGATGATCAAGGTGCTGCGAAAGCGCTTTGAGCAGCCGGACGTCATGCTGAAGGGATGGGTTTTAGAAGGATTTCCAGAGACATTAGCACAGGCGGAGGCATTAGATAGACTGCTGCTATCGTTTGAGTTGCCCGAGGTGATCGCAGCTTACATCAAAGCGAGTACTGGAATTTTGATCAGCCGACTGTCGGCAGAAGACGGCGCAGAGGCCAGTCTTAGCGTTTTACGAAAGCGGATTACGGATTACAAGGAAAAGATTGTTCCTGTAATGGAGTATTACCAGCAAGCAAGCAAGGGCGCTGCCGCGCCTTCAAGGCTGAGCGTGATTAATGGCAGTCAGTCTACCGCTGAAGTGACGAATGCGCTGGCTAACTTGGCCAATGAGGAGACAGGGGCGGCTCGCTTCATTGATGAGGCTGAGCTGAATCGACTAATGGAAAAAGAGCCAGCGCTCGTAGTGGACTGTGTGGCCTCTTGGTGTGGGCCTTGCAAGCAGGTGTCGCCGCTGATAGATCAGCTAGCTGAGGCATATGGCGATCGCGCCAGCGTGGTGAAGCTTGACTTTGACAACAATCGGCAGGTCTCCAAGCGATTTGGGCTAAAGGGAATGCCCTCTGTGATGTTTTTTAGAGCAGGGGAACTGCAAGAAACGCTGACGGGAATGAAGCCGTATACGACTTATAACGAAGCCATGACGCGATTATTGACGGATTAGTGAGTTTTGCCAGTACATCAATGGGTGAGGCGATCACGCGCTGCCGCCGCAAACACCTGGCAGTACTGCTCATGCCCACCGGGAAAAGCAACATTTAGCTTTAACGGATCGGCCTCGTCCCCTGGGCCTTTAACCACTGTTTCGACACCATCTAATTTCGTGATTTTAAGCGGCTGACGGTTTTTTAGCTCGCCACCGCTGCTGTCTACATAAACAGTAAGATTGCCGCTGTCAAAGGGCTCATTGAGATCTTGAATGAGCTGGAGAAAATTGCGATCGCTCCCCCCTCGCTTAATCTGACCCTCGCGTTTCTGGCTCGTGACCGTATCACCCACACCTACAACGGTCGGCATCAGCTCTGGATCGAACGCGTCTTTTGCCAGCTTCACCAACTCGTCTACCGAGAAAGAGGCTTGGCGGGCATTAAAATCTTTGCCCAGCGGATGACTGCCTGAGCGCCGAAAATAGTAGTAGTTGAGCAGGGCCAGCACCCCCGCTTCTTTAATCGCCCCGCGCAGCATAAACTGAAAATCGGTCGTGCCTGATTGCTCGGTATCGCCAATCCAAACAATCTCTTTGCCCGTCGCATCTCTCCCCAAATTCGGCGCGTAGTGAATAAAGAAAGAATCTTCTAATCCTTGCTCGGTGGCTTGAGTGAGCATCTCTTCAAAGTGCGATCGCATAGTTTTTTGCAGTGCCACAAATGTGTCGGTATCTGTGTGCAGTAAGGAATACAGATTGTTGAGATTTGCGGACGGCGAGGCAATGTTGTCAAGTATGGCACCAGCCACATGGTTATCGAGATTTTGGCTCAGTTCTGCAGGACAGGGGTGAGAGCTGAAAAACGCCCGCAGACAATCTTCTATCTGCTGTGGAACCGTCTTTAAAAAAGCAAGTTCGGCTTCGCTGACGCCCGGATGAGATCCCTGACCGTTGCGCTGTTGCCACTGGACGCCGCCAGCTGCTAACCCTGGCAGATAGCTGTTTTGCGCCTGCAGTGTTGCTTTATCCCCTTCAAAGGCCCGCTCAACAATTCGATTAACCCCTCGTCTGCCGATATGCTCACCGTTAGTCAACACATAGAAATGAGGATCAAAAGCCCGAGTAGCCTCGATATAGCCTGGATCAATCTGACGGGTGAGCGGGTCATTGACAAGGCCCATACAGACCCCATCGAGATCTTGGATAATCAGCAGGTTTTCGCAGGTAGAGAGCGTTTTGGCAAAGGCTGCGTGATTTAAAGACAGGCTTTGCTGATGAAGAGGCAATGACATGAATGCAACCACTTACAAGAAAGAACAGAGAATTAGAAGAACAAACCCGACGCGTCTTAATTCGGTGATATTGCGCTAATCCCAATCCTTGGCCCTTGCAACTGCCTTCTCCCACTGTTCGAAGTGTCCGGGTGCGATCGCATTTTCCTGCGGTTCAAAAACTCGGCCCACTTTTCGAGTAGCGACAATCGCCTGATAATCATCCCAAAATCCGGTGGCCAGTCCCGCTGCGAACGCGGCCCCTTGCGCAGTAGCATCTAGCACCGCAGGCCGCTCGACTGGAATCCCTAGCGAGTCTGCTTGAAACTGCATCAAAAAGTCATTGTTGCAGGCCCCGCCGTCTACCTTGAGTAGGCCGATGGGGGTATCGCTGTAGGCATTGACCGCATTGACGACTTCTTTGACTTGGAAGGCGATCGCCTCTAATACTGCGCGGACTAAGTGCGATCGCTGCGCACCCCCGGTCAGCCCCATAAAGGCCCCCCGCGCCGACATATCCCAATGAGGTGCTCCCAGTCCGCTGAGTGCAGGCACAAAGTATACGCCGTTAGTATCCGGCACTGAGCGGGCCAGCGGATCGGTTTCACTGGCATGGTCAATAATTTTCAATCCGTCTCGTAGCCACTGCACGCAGGCACCACTGGTAAACATGGCTCCTTCTAAGGCATAGCCGACTTTTGATTTGTCATTCGATTGGCTATCGGCCTCGCTCCAGGCAATCGTGCTGAGCAGCTGCGGGGCGCGCACCACCTCGCTGCCGGTATGAGCCACCAAAAAGCTACCGGTGCCATAGGTGCACTTGAGTAAGCCGGGGCGATCGCACCCGTGGGCAAACAGCGCCGCCTGCTGGTCACCGAGAATCGCCGTAATCGGAATCTCTACGCCTAAAATGCTTTTATCTAGCTGACCAAACTCTC
>JBAUIB010000228.1:0-5139 GCA_049680585.1 Phormidesmis sp. | reverse complement strand
CGAATAGACTGCTCACCTGCGAGCAGCATCACCAGCCGGTCCAATCCATACGCAATCCCCCCATGCGGCGGCGTCCCAAATTCAAAGGCTTCGAGTAAAAATCCGAATTTGTCGTTGGCTTCTGCCTCAGAAAGACCAATGGTTTTAAACACCTCAGCCTGTACCTCGGGCTGATAAATCCGCAGACTGCCGCCGCCAATTTCATAGCCGTTGTACACAATGTCGTAAGCAACCGCCCGCGCCGTGGTGAGATCGTCAATATCGTCAGGATGCGGCGCGGTAAAGGGATGGTGCAGCGCCTCATAGCGGTTTTCATCGGCATTCCACTCGAACATGGGGAAGTCGGTGATCCACAGCAGGTTGGTCTTGCCTTCGTCGATTAGCTTCAGTTCTTGAGCGATCGCCTGGCGCAATTTATCGAGTGTGGCGTTGACCGTACTCACATCGCCTGCGCCAAACAGCAACAGATGACCCGGCTGCGCGCCCGTGCGTTCTAGCAGCGTTTGTCTTTGATCGTCTGTCAGATTGTCTTTAATCGCACCAATCGTGTCAATTTCGCCGTTTTCCCTAACGCGAACGTAAGCTACACCGCGCGCGCCCGCATCTGTGGCTACCTTGAAGAGATCGCCTTTGGGCTTGATGCGCACGTTGGAAATGGCGTCGTTGCCGCCTGGAATGGGCAGTACCTTAACTTGGCCACCGCTGGCAACTGCCCCCGAAAACACCTTGAAGCCAGAATCTTTGACAATATCTGAAACGTCTACCAGCTCTAGGCCGTAGCGAGTGTCTGGCTTGTCGCTGCCGTAGCGATCCATTGCCTCAGCGTAGGTCAGACGCGGTAGCGGGGTGGGAATTTCAATGCCCTTGACTGCCTTAAAAATGTGAGCCATCAGCCGCTCATTCAGCGCCAGAATTTCTTCCTGGTCCATAAAGCTCATTTCCATATCGAGCTGGGTGAACTCAGGCTGGCGGTCGGCGCGCAAGTCCTCATCGCGAAAGCAGCGAGCGATTTGGTAGTAGCGATCCATTCCCGCCACCATCAAAATCTGCTTGAATAGCTGCGGCGATTGGGGCAGCGCAAACCATTCGCCTTCATTGACGCGAGAGGGCAAAATGAAGTCTCTAGCGCCTTCTGGCGTAGAGCGCGTCAGAATCGGGGTTTCGATTTCGATAAAGTCTTCGGTATCTTCTAAAAAGCGGCGGATAGATTTGATCACCTCGTGGCGCAGGCGCATGTTTCGAGCCATGCGATCGCGTCTCAAGTCCAAGTAGCGATACTTCAGCCGCAGATCTTCGCGGACGTTCTCCTCTTCCGCCGTGGAGATCTGAAAAGGCATCTGCTTGCGCACGGCGTTGAGAATTGTCAGCTCATCGGCGTAGATTTCGACCTGGCCGGTTGGCAGCTTTTCATTCAGCGAGTCGGCTGGGCGCTGGGTGACGCGGCCAACGACTTTGACTACGTACTCGTTGCGGACTTCTTCAGCGACCGGATACGAGGCCGGTGTGCGGACAGGATCGCTAACAATTTGCACAGTGCCAGTGCGATCACGCAAATCCAAAAACACCACCCCACCATGATCACGCCTGCGATCTACCCAGCCATAGAGCGTTACCGTTTTTTCAATGTGCTCGGCTCGAAGTTGACCGCAATAAAGGCTACGCATGGCGACAAAGCAGGTAAGAACTACCAAAAACAAAACCCTTTCATTATGAGGGATAGGCGCCCGTTCCGGTACACAATATTTGCAGTCTATGGCTGCGACTAAAAATAGTACGACTGCTGGGCCAAAAACCAGCTAAACCCAGCTATCAGCCCGAAGACAACGGCTGATGCAAAGATCCAAATCCATACGGCGCGAGCGATGGAACGATTTTTGGAGCCAGCCTCGGCGGGGGGCTGCTCACGAACCAAATGCTGCTTGACGATACTAGCAACAGCGCGAGGCTGAACATGAAGGCACCACGTCTGCTTTGGCAAAATTAGGACGGTCGGGCCACTCCCACATTGACCCAAACAGCCCGAAGCTTTTACTTCACTGTCAGCCGGTGCCTGCTGTTGAAAAGTTTCTAGAACTTGCGCCGAGCCTTGCTTAGAACAGGTTTTGTTCTGACAGACAAGAACCGTTTGATTCATCGTAGCGGAACGCTTCTAGCTTCGCCTACCAGTATATAAGACGGGATAGGCATCAGATGCGATCGCTCTTGAGATTTGGCAGAAAACCTGGCAGCAGATCTCGCAGAATTCAGATCACGTAGAGTGAGAGGTAGTAAAGACAATTCGGGAGCATGCATGGCTGAGACGACCTTACCGACGACTAGCGCAAACCGTCGGCCTAACCGTTGGCAGTTTTGGATTGATCGCGGTGGCACCTTTACAGACATTGTGGCTCAGCGCCCAGACGGGCAAATGCGGGTTCATAAGCTGCTCTCAGAAAATCCTGATCGCTATACGGACGCGCCCATTCAAGGGATTCGAGAGCTGATGGATATCGCTGACGGTGAGGCGATTCCCTCTGAGCAAATTGCGCTCGTGAAGATGGGAACGACAGTGGCGACCAATGCCCTACTAGAGCGCAAAGGCGATCGCACCCTTTTTATCACTACCCAGGGCTTTCGTGATGGCCTACGGATCGGCTACCAAAATCGCCCTGATATTTTTGCTTTGCAGATTGTGCTACCTGAAATGCTGTACGAGCAGGTAGTCGAGGTGGATGAACGGATGAGCGCGGAAGGGGAGATCATTCAAGCAATCACCCCGGCTGTTGAAGAGAAATTGTTGGCGGATCTGCAGGCGGCTTACGACTCGGGCATTCGCAGCTGTGCGATCGCCTTTATTCACAGCTATCGCTATCCGGCTCACGAGCAGCGAGCAGCCGCGCTTGCCCAGCAAGTTGGCTTTACCCAAGTTTCGGCCTCGCATCAGGTCAGCCCGCTGATCAAATGGGTGAGTCGGGGCGATACTACCGTCGTAGACGCCTACCTATCACCACTTCTGCGCCGGTACGTGGATCAGATAGAGCAGGCGCTGATTCCTCGCAACCAAGACGCTCAGGTTTTGCCGCAGATACTTTTCATGCAGTCTAACGGGGGGCTCACCCCGGCTCAGTTTTTTCAAGGGAAGGACAGCCTGCTCTCCGGGCCTGCGGGCGGTATCGTGGGCGCGGTGCAAACCAGTCTCACTGCTGGCTTCGACAAAATCATCACCTTCGATATGGGCGGCACTTCTACCGATGTGGCTCACTTTAGGCAGGAAAACCACGCGTCTAGCACGGTCACCTATGAGCGCGTTTTTGAAACAGAACTTGCTGGGGTGCGGCTGCGATCGCCGATGATGGCGATTCATACGGTCGCGGCGGGTGGCGGATCGATTTTGGGTTTTGATGGCGATCGCTATCAGGTCGGCCCGGAGTCGGCGGGCGCTGATCCGGGTCCGGCCTGCTATCGCAAAGGGGGACCGCTCACCGTCACGGACGGCAATGTGATGGTGGGCAAACTTCAGCCACAGTTTTTCCCTCAAGTATTTGGTCCGGCAGGCGACCAGCCATTGGATAAAGCTGGCGTCAGCGATAAATTTGCCGTATTAGCAGAGGAGATTTTGGTGGAAACGGGTCGCCAGCGATCGCCCGAACAAATTGCCGAAGGCTTTTTGAAAATCGCTGTTGAGAATATGGCCAATGCCATCAAGAAGATTTCGGTTCAAAAAGGCTACGATGTCGGCGACTATACGCTGTGCTGTTTCGGTGCAGCGGGCGGTCAGCATGCCTGCCAGCTAGCTCAGACGCTTGGCATGAAGAGCATTATTATCCATCCCTATGCGGGCGTGCTGTCTGCCTATGGGATGGGGCTTGCAGATAGGCGAGTACTCAAAGAAGCGTCAGTAGAAGTGGGACTGAGCGCGGCGGCGATCGCTGATATTACAGAGCAGCTAGCGGCTTTGGTGGAGAGGGCAACCGCAGCGTTGGAGCAGCAGGGCGATCGCGACATTGACACTCTAGAAATATTGCGACAGGTTCACCTTCGCTATGAGGGCACCGACTCAACTTTGGCTGTGGACTTCGCCAATGCAGAAACCATGCGGCAGCAGTTTGAGCAGCGCTATCAGCAGCAGTACGGCATCACGCTAGCAGGCAAAGATTTGGTCATTGCGACGCTTACCGCAGAAGTCATTGGCAAAACTAAGCGGCCAGTAGAGCAGGCCATGTCTGAAAGTAACGCCCTACACACCGAATCTGCCGACGAGATTGCGAGGGTCCGGATCTTTGCTGCCGACGAGCAGTGGCACGATACCCCCGTTTTTCAGCGACAAGATCTGCCAGTTGGCCAGAAGATTGTGGGTCCGGCAATGGTGTTGGAAGCGACAGGGACAAATGTGATTGAGCCGGGGTGGGAAGGGTCAGTGAGCGATCGCGGTAACCTGATCCTGTCTCAGCGCGCTCAATCTGCTCAGCTCGTAGCAAACCCTCAGACGGAAGTCGATAGCCCTGATCCGGTGCGGCTAGAGATCTTTAATAATTTGTTTCAGGCGATCGCCGAGCAAATGGGCTTCACGCTGCAAAACACCAGTTCTTCCGTCAATATCAAAGAGCGGCTTGACTTTTCCTGTGCAATCTTCGACGGGCAAGGTCAGCTAGTCGCAAATGCGCCGCATATCCCAGTGCATTTGGGCTCTATGGGCGAAAGCGTTCAGGCGCTCATTAACGACACTCAGCGTAAATCTTTTCAGCCAGGAGATGTCTTCATCTCCAACAATCCGTACAACGGCGGCACCCATTTACCCGATATCACCGCTATTACGCCCGTCTTTATAGAGGGTCAAGCTGTAGAAAGCAGCCCGCTCTTTTTTGTGGCTTCACGAGGTCATCATGCAGATATTGGCGGCGTCACACCGGGATCTATGCCGCCTCACAGCACCCGTTTGGATCAAGAAGGGATTTTACTAGACAACGTTTTGCTGGTGGAGGATGGGGAGCTTAGAGAAAAGGAGTTGCGCGATCGCCTCACCGCTGGCCCTTATCCCGCTCGTAATCTAGAGCAAAACTTAGCTGACCTGCAAGCCCAAATCGCCGCTAACAACAAAGGCGTCCAAGAGCTTCAGCACATGGTCGAGCAGTTTGGGCTTAACACCGTACAAGCCTACAT
>JBAUIB010000227.1:0-2281 GCA_049680585.1 Phormidesmis sp. | reverse complement strand
AGACATAGGAGTATCGCCTACGACGACGGCTGTTTTAATACCCGCTTTCTCAAATGCAGATGATGTCATTTCCGCTTGAACGACGGTAGAGCCAACCATCATCGTGGGACGCCCCTCAGCGAGCCTTCGCCATTCCCCGACGACATGCTCTAGGGCTTCGTCGGTGGTAGCCTGAGCACTCATATCGCCTTCGGAGTAGTCGCCGGTAGACTTCACTTTGAGCGTTTCCAGATCAAACACCTCACCCATGCGAAACCCACGACACGGCACGACTGCGCCTAGTTTGATCGCCTCTGGCGGTTGCGGACCGACGATGACGTGATCATATTTCTGGCCTAGCCACTGCTTTTTACTCAGTCGCCACGGCGTTGCCGTCATGCCGATGGTGATTCCGCCATTGCCAAGCACCCATACTTCAAGCTCGCTGTATCGGCTGTGATAGCTGGTGATGTGCGCTTCATCAGCTAGGACAATATCTTGATGGCCCAATATCTCCTCAAGGGACTGGGCACGGCTCAGACGGCTGCTGATAGTCTGTAAGCTGGCGACCACAACTGGGGCCGCTTCATCGACTTCACGGGCACCCTGCAAGGCTGTGCAATGGACACCTAGTGCTTCTAGTGTTTCGAGGGTTTGATCGATAAGAACTGTCAGCGGGACCAAAAAGACACAGCGCTTGCCGGTGGCCGCCGCATCACGCATAACCCAGGAGGCTAGGACGGTTTTGCCCAGTCCCATCAGCGCGATCCACAGCAGACGCTTGTCACCTTCTCGAATGGCCTGATACAGCTCGCCTACCATGCGCTGCTGGTAGGGCCGTAACTCGATTTTTGTGGTGGTAAGGGTAGAGGTATTCATGATGCGCCTCCCCATGCCGCCGCATCGTAGAAGTTGGCAGCTAGTGGATCGTGATCTTGCGTCTCAAATAGCGATTCATGGCTGCTATGCGGTATCGGCACAGGAACCCGTGCCCCTTGTTCAGTAGCTATATGGGCAGTTACGCAGTCAACTCGCAATAGAGAATCTTCTGTACGAGTTGACTGCGTAGAGTCCTCAGGTTTCCCTACATCAATAGTTTCAGTCGATAGCTCTGCTTCCCACTTCTGCTCAAGAGCTGACCGTACTTCTGCCTGGTAGGGCATAGGCTCAGCCGACCATTCGTAAGAGCGATCGCCATCGCTGCCGAGTTGCTTACCCTTCTTGCTGGTGTAGCCGATTTTGCGAAGTAGCTTGTTTAACGTCTGGATATTTGTGTGCTGCTCGCGGATTTGTAGCCGAAATAAGCGCCCTAATGTTTCAGAGCGTTCCCTTGCCCAGCTTGCTACCTCCACAACGAGCGGGTGATCTTCGCTATAAGATTCGAGCTCTGCAATTTCGTGTAGTGCAGACTGCGCCAATATCTTCACCTTGGCCGATTCTCTACGCAGTGCGGGAATTACGATGAACGGCTGCTCTAGCTGTGATTCCCAGCTTTTGAGGTCTATGATTTTTGCAATCTTGGGATTCTTGCACAGCCAGCCAAATGTATGCGCCTTCAATCCTTGCTTACGCTTTTTGACGACTTCGGCTTTGACAAATTTAGAATTATCTAAAGGCAAACCGGGCCATGCGTCACTATCTAGAATCCTTTGTGCTTCTACACTCTCTAAATAGGTGCAGTTATTTGCTGATAGCTTCTGTACTGCCCAGCTAACGCTTTTATCAGTGGGCCTAGTGACATATTCCTCAGTCTTCTCGTCAACGACTGTTTCGCGCGCGACTTTATAGGCTGTCTCGTCTTCACCGTCAAAATATTCCGACACGACTTCGCTGATGACGTGCCCGGTGGACTCGAACAGATGCAGTGTATTTGCTCGCAAGAATGCCCCTGATAGGTTCTTACGGGCTGCAAAGGTTGCTTGCCATTTATGCAGGCTAACGGCCTCAGGTGTAGCGAGAGCAGCGCCTGCTTTCATCAGTACATCAGCGTCAAAGTGCTGTGCTACTTCAGCAGCGATCGCGCTATCCTGCTTGTTTTTTTGATGAGCCTTAAGAACACCGTCTGCTGTGAAGCTGTCTGGATCTTCGCCGACTGCGATCGCTCTACTGCGAATGTAAGTATGCAATGGCACCATGCCACGCACCCTCGAGGCTAGCTGCTTGAGTGCTCTGTCTTCTAGGTGTGAGCCATACAGGGCTACATAGTCGAAATAGCCATCGCTGATGCTCAGTCCGCTCTCAGCGGTTGTTGTGATCGCAACTATGTCGTATTGATGCTTTTTCAGCTCAGCGTCAGGGTTAC
>JBAUIB010000226.1:0-40330 GCA_049680585.1 Phormidesmis sp. | reverse complement strand
GCCTATTTCTTTGCCCGCCAGCTGAGCTTGAGATTGATCCAAAAATTCCAGAGGGTGACAAGGGCGATCGCTACAATCTTGGCAAAGTACTCATTTGCATTGTCAACCCACTCAGCACTCATAAACTGCCCAAGCAAGCTAGGCAGCTGATTGACCACAGGCACCAACAGCAGCAGCGCCATAATCCCCACCTGCAAAAAAGCGCCCAGTAAGCAGACCAGATTGAACTTGTAAAACCGGCCCAATCGAGCGCCCCAGCCCTTTTGCTTTTGAGCTAGGTCCGCAAAGGTCCAGGCGTCATTCCACAAAAAGTTGTTGACAATCGCCGCTTCAATAGACAACGCCGTACTCACATACAGCGGCAGCCCGATCAGCTCGCGCAGCAGATAAAACACCACCAGATCAACAAACAAACCGCTAAAGCCAACCACTCCAAATCGCAGGAAGCGACCAATCGGAAAGCGCCGAAATCGACGAGCGAAAGAAACCTTTGTCTTCACGAGCCGATCTCCCTACCAATCTCAACAATATAGAGCGGGTATTTACCATAGACGCCCGCATCATTAAATTGGAGCGTATGGCCAGATTCCAGCCTTAATTCAGCCGCCGTGCTCTCCGGCGTCGGGCACTCTCGATGCGGATAGCAAACGTATAAAAACTCACTTTCGTTTTGGGCAATCAGCGCAGTGGCTAGCTGCTTGACGTCATCGACGGCTTCTGTGCGAAAAAAGGTTTTTTCAGGCAGGGCGCTCCACAGCTGCTGTGCGACAAATTCATGGGACATCGCAATCCACGGTACTGGCAGTCGCTGGAGTTCTGTAATGGCTGGCTCAATCGGTGCATAGGCCGCTGGTAGTGAAATCGACTGGCCGTCCTGAAAAGGTCTAAACGCACCGTTGAAGGTATTGAGATGAATGCCGAGTACCAGCGCGATCGCTGCTCCACCCAACGCCACCCGACGCGCCCAAATACGGAAAAAACACGATCTGAGCTGCTCAGCCAGCACAAACGACAGTAGCGGCACCAAGATCAGATAAAACCGAGGGCCCCACTGTTTTCCCCCTGCCCCTGGCGGCACAATCAGCGGCACACTAAGCGCAAAGAGAATGCTCAATGCCAGTGCAAAGCGCGCAGGAACCGGATCGCGCTGCCCACTCTTTTTCTTGAATTCTGGACTGAGACAAGCGGCTAGTGCAACCACGATCACCACTGGAAAGTAGCGCCATAGTGTCCCAAGCATTTGCTGGTAGCCGTCTTTTGCCTGAGCTATTTGAGTGGACAGGCTAGACTCTTCGACAATTTGAATCGCATGAATGCCCAGAGGATGACCATAGATGCTGGTGTTGAGCACGAAAAAGAGACCTACGCTGCCAGCCATCGAGCCGATTAAAACCAGCACTTTAGTGAAGCTGAGTGAGGGCGATAGCTGCCAACGAGGTATTAACCAGCTAACAGTACTGAGGAGCGCGATCGCCGCGACCAAACACAAAAATTCTGGGCGAAACCAAACCGCTAGCCCAACCAGAACGCCCCCCGCCAACAGGCGACTATGAGAGAATCCAGGAGACGCGGTGGTGCTGTTTGCCAAAACGCTATCTTTGGTGAATAGCAAAATGCTAACGCCCCAAAAGGCCAAGGCAACCGCCAAGGTGTGCTCCCAATACATGCCGCCATACAAACTCAGCGGCGAGGCAAAAATCAGACTGACTAGGCCCAGACAAAGCGTGCCCATGCTCCAGCCAGCTCGACGACCGATTTGCCAGAACCTGAGCCAGATGGACCACAGAGCTACCAGCGGGACAACGTAGAGACCGCGATCGCCCAACAGCGCATAGAAAGGCGCACTCACTAGCGGAAACGTAAAGGGAAAGGTAATAAAATGCTTAGCGCCGACTTCATAAACGAAAGGCGGTGTAAACGGATAGAGTCCTTGCTGCCATACCGCCTCTACCCAGTCTGCGGCAGGTAATTGCAGCGCCATATCCAGCGTCAGATCACCCGCAGCGAGCTGACGGGACAGCTGCTGGGCTAACAATGCCTTCAGCCCACCGTCGCCGCTGAAGACAACACCGTCACGGGTAAAGGTCTGAATCCAGAGGGTGAGCAAAATCCCTAAAAAGATAATTGCACCCGGCAATAGAGCGCCATAAAGGCGCGAGGTAGATGGTTTTAGTGTGGCAGCCATAGGTTAGCGACAAAAACGTTCAGGCGTCAGCAGGTGTGCTTTCCCGTCGAATTTTACAGGCAGGGAGCGTTAGCGTCAGCCCAGAGCAGGGGTCAACACCGGTTCTTCACATTAAGGACCGTGTAAATACTGAACTCACAGTGCTGTATCAGTAGAGTTCCCTATAGAAAGCCCAGCTTGGAAAAAGCGCGTCTTGAAATCGCATTAGTACTTTAAGCGAGCCATACTTTATCCGAGGCGATAGCCGAAGCCGCGAACCGTCTTGAGATACTTAGGGGCGCTAGGATTTTCTTCTAGCTTTTCGCGCAGCCAGCGAATGTGCACATCCACAGTTTTGTTGTCGCCCATAAAGTCATAGCCCCACACCTGATCGATGATCTGATCGCGCGACCAAACTCGTTTGGGCTGAGAGATCAAAAGCTCCAAAATTTTGAATTCTTTGGGCGAAAGATTAATTTCTTTGCCTGCTAAAAGAACCTGACATTCGTCGGTATGTAGGGTAATGTCTGAAAATTTGAATACCGTCTTGTCATCGGGTTTACTGTCACTTTGGCTGCGGCGCAGTAAGGCTCTGCAGCGAGCAATCAGTTCTCGCATGCCAAAAGGCTTCGTTAGGTAGTCGTCCGCGCCTACTTCTAGTCCTACTACTCGATCGGTTTCGGTGCCTTTAGCGCTCAAAATCAAAATAGGAACGTTCATGCCCCGGTGGCGGACAAGTCGGCACAGATCCAGGCCATTCATTCCGGGCAGCATCAGATCCAAAATGACTAGGCTAATATCAGCGATCGCACCCTGACCACTCTCCGCACTGCCTAGCAGCATCTCCAGCGCCCGCTGGCCATTATCCGCGACAAATACCTCGAAACCTTCATCGGCCAAAGACAGCGCCACTGTTTCACGAATCAGCGCTTCATCTTCTACCAGCAAAACCTTACCGAGCCCTACGCGTACGTCCGACTGAGCTTGCACTGAGGCTAGGGAATTCATCGCGGAATCCTACGTATTTTCACTGCGATTCTATCAGGGATGATTACAGGTTAGAAAGGTCTTTTAGTTAACCCTGAGTTAACCTTTGCTTAACCCCTCGATAGATAGCCATAGGCTACCCAGCTATGGCCTTGGCCACTGAACAGCGCTGCAAAACGAACTCATACAGCAACAAAATTCACCAGCTTGCCAGGTACCACAATCACCTTTTTAATCTCTTTGCCGTCTAAGTATCGCTGCGCAATATCTGACTCGCGAGCATAGGTTTCTAGCGCTGCCTTGTCGGCCCCCGCAGGCACCTGCAGAGTTCCTCTAGTCTTACCCATAATCTGAACGACCAGCGTAATCTCATCCGCAATCAAAGCGCTAGCATCCACCTCGGGCCAAGGCTGCTGATGCACGGAGCCTTTATCTTTAGCGAGCTGCGACCAGAGCTCATCCGCAATATGAGGCGCAAAAGGCGCAATCAGCCGCACCAGGGTGTAAATGCCCTCAGCAAAGGCCAAGCTCGTTTTATCCTTTGCGTCACTCAAAGCATTGTTTAGCTTCATCAGCTCAGAGACGGCTGTATTGAACTGATAATCGCCTTCAATGTCTTCGGTAATCTCTTTAATAGCGGTATGAGTCGCCCGCCGCAAAGCTTTGCCTGCTTTATCGAGCTGAGCGTGAACGATATCACTCGTATTCGCTGCGCTTGCTGCCTCAGAGTGAGCAAATTCACTCACAGTCCGCCAGACTCTGTTCAAGAAGCGATACTGCCCTTCGACATCGGCGTCATCCCATTCGAGATCTTTTTCGGGCGGCGCTTTAAAGAGAATGAACATGCGAGCGGTATCTGCCCCGTATTTGGCCAGTACCTGGGCCGGAGGGACCCCGTTGAACTTAGACTTGGACATTTTTTCGTAGGAGACCTGTAGCGGCTCACCCGTTTTGGGATCGGCAGGATGCTCCAAATCGGCGATATCTGCTGGCGGCACAAACTGCCCTTCAGCGTTTTTGTAGGTGATAGCTTGAACCATGCCCTGCGTGAGCAAGCGCTGAAAGGGTTCGTCAACGTTTAAAAATCCACTGTCCCTAAGAACTTTAGTGAAAAAGCGGGAGTAGAGCAGGTGCAAAATCGCATGCTCAATGCCGCCCACATACTGATCGACAGGTAGCCAGTCGTTGACTCGCTCCGGTGTAAAGGCGTCTGCGTCATTGTTCGCATCGGCATACCGCATGAAATACCAGGATGAGTCGAGGAAGGTGTCCATCGTGTCGGTCTCCCGCTTGGCCTTGGTGTGGCAGCTAGGGCAAGGGACATTGACCCAGTCGCCCATCTTAGAAAGGGGGGATGCGCCTTTGCCTGTGAATTCAACATTGTCTGGCAGGTTGACCGGTAGATCTGCCTCAGGCACAGGGACGCTGCCGCACTGCGGGCAGTGAATGATCGGAATGGGGGCTCCCCAGTAGCGCTGACGAGACACAAGCCAGTCGCGCAGGCGATAGTTAGTGGTGCCTTGGCCGAGGGATTTTTCTTCTAGATAGGCGATCACTGCCGCCACACTTTCGCCTTTTCCTTTCCCAGCGCGAACTCCGTCCAATGGACCAGAATTGACCATAACGCCATCACCCGCATAGGCCACTGTCATCGTTTCGCCGGTCATTGTCTGACCGGCTGGCTGGACAACAACCTTCACCGGCAGCTCAAACTTGCGGGCGAACTCAAAGTCTCTTTGATCGTGCGCAGGCACCGCCATAATCGCCCCGGTGCCGTAGTCCATCATCACGTAGTCGGCAATCCAAATCGGCACTTTCTCGCCATTGACCGGATTAATGGCATAGCCGCCCGTCCACACGCCCGTTTTCTCTCGGCCTTCAGCAGTGCGATCAATCGTACTGAGCGTAGCCGCTTGAGCTTGATAGGCGGTAACTGCATCAGCCTGCGCTGCGCTTGTGAGCGTCTCCACCAGCGGATGCTCGGGCGAGAGCACCATAAAGGTCGCACCCCAGAGCGTATCTGGGCGAGTGGTGTAGACGATCAGCTCAGCGCCTGATTCGGTGGTAAAGGTGACCTGCGCACCCGTTGACTTCCCAATCCAGTTGGCCTGCATGGTTTTCACCCGCTCTGGCCAGCCGGGAAGCTGGTCCAAATCGTTGAGCAATTGCTCAGCGTAGTCGGTAATTTTAAAGAACCACTGGCGCAGTAGCTTGCGCTCTACTTTGGCCCCTGATCGCCAAGATCTGCCGTCACTATCGACCTGTTCGTTGGCCAATACAGTCTGATCAATCGGATCCCAGTTGACGGCGGCTTCTTTTTGATAGGCAAGGCCCGCCTTAAAGAACTGTAAAAAGATCCACTGGGTCCAGCGGTAGTAGTTTGGCAGGCAGGTGGCCACTTCTCGGCTCCAGTCGTACGAGAGCCCGAGTTGCTTGAGCTGCTCGCGCATCTGGGCGATATTTTTCAGCGTCCACTCAGCCGGCGGAACGCCTCGCTGGATGGCGGCATTTTCAGCCGGTAAGCCAAAGGCATCCCAGCCCATTGGATGCAGCACGCGGTAGCCCTGCATGCGCCGAACGCGGGCGATCACATCGGTGATGGTGTAGTTGCGCACATGGCCCATATGCAAGTCGCCCGATGGATAGGGGAACATGGATAGGGCATAGAATTTTTTAGCGTCGCCGGCTGCATCTTCGGGAGTTTTACTCAGCTGGTGGTCGGCCCAGTATTTTTGCCACTTCGCTTCTATGTCTGCTGGGCTGTATCGCAATTCCACGCCGCTGAGGTTCCTTTGCTGGGGTCGTCTGTGTGCTGGGGTCGTCTGTGTCTGGCTTTAAGTCTGTGTCTGGCTTAAGGTTGTATTTTAGTGGGTGAAATGGACTTTGACTGTATTTTTATGAGGAGAAAGGTTGAAATCGTGACGGCGGGTGAGACGGCGTGGGTGACGTTGACGCTAATATCTGTGATCTAGCGGTGTTTGTCTATGGCACGCTGAAGCCAGGCGGACGCTACCATCAGCGCTACTGCGATCGCTATTTAACCAAAGCCCATCTGGCGGTGGTCAAAGGCCGACTGTACGACTTCCCACAGTGGGGCTATCCGGCCATAACCCCAGGTCATGAATGGGTAAAGGGCTGTCTGCTGATATTTCGCCAAAGCCCTGCGCGGTGTGACGACATTTTACGGCAGTTGGACAAGTTGGAGGGCTATGTCAGTGACGCCATTGCGAAAGATAACGATTATCAACGCTGCTGGAAACAGATTTTCACCCCTGACTATCAGCCTTTGCAAAAAGCCTGGGTCTATCAAATGAGCCGCGATCAGGTGCGTCAGCATAGCGGCGTTTATTTGCCTGAGGGTGACTGGCCGGTTGATAGATACCAATGACTTGAAGTCTGAGAGAAGAAAGTCTAGTAGGATGTAAGAAGAAAGTGGTTGTGTGGCTAATATCCAGTGATTGAAGCAGTGATTGACCCGGCGATTAGGCATATTTTAGAGCGATCGCAACAAGGCGAAGATATTTCTGTTGCCGATGGCATCGCGCTGCTACAGGTCCAGTCAGCCAACGAAAAAGAGGCCATTCGAGCCACAGCCGACGAACTCAGACGCCAGCAAGTGGGCGATCGCGTCACCTATGTGCTCAATCGCAACATCAACTACACCAACATCTGTGAGCAGCACTGTAGCTTTTGTGCCTTCCGCCGCGACGCTGATCAAGCTGGCGCATACTGGGTGGACTGGAGCGGCATTTTGCAAAAAGCAACAGAAGCCGCTGAGCTGAGTGCCACCGAAATTTGCATGCAGGGCGGGCTCAACCCTGCCGCCAAAATCGACGGAACCTCTTTAGCCTACTATTGCAAACTGGTCGAAACGATCAAGGCCGCATCGCCTGATTTGCACGTCCATGCCTTCTCTCCACAAGAGGTCCAGTTTATTGCTAGAGAAGATGGACTGAGCCTCAGAGAAGTCCTAATAGCGCTGCGAGAAGCCGGTGTCGGCTCGCTGCCTGGAACCGCCGCCGAAGTGCTAGACGACGGCGTTCGGCGCATCCTCTGCCCAGAAAAGACAACAGCAGCCGAATGGATAGAGATCGTAGAATTGGCTCACGAGATTGGCCTGCCGACTACCAGCACAATGCTCTGCGGCCATATTGAAACTGTGTCGCAGCAGGTTGTTCATTTAGATCTATTGCGACAGCTACAACAGCGATCGCACGCCGCTGGATATCCCGGTATCTCAGAGTTCATCTTGTTGCCATTTGTTGGCCAAGAAGCCCCGAAACCTTTGCGCCGACGAGTAGGCCGAGATCAGCCGGTATTAGAAGATGCGCTGCTATTAACAGCCGTCGCCAGAATTTTCCTGGGAAACTGGATTGTGAATCATCAGCCAAGCTGGGTGAAGCTCGGCTTAGAGGGCGCCACAGAAGCGCTGCGATGGGGCTGTAACGACATCGGCGGCATTCTGATGGAGGAGCATATTACCTCGATGGCAGGTGCGATGGGCGGCACTTGTCAGTCGGAAGCGGCTTTGGTAAACGCAATTGAGTCCTTAGGACGGCCTGCACAGCAGCGGGATACGCTGTATGGGAAAGTCGATAGTAGAAAAATTAAAAGCGAGAAAGTGGAAAATTTAGCGACAGTCAGCTAGATCATTTCTGAGAGATTGCCTTTCAAGCTGTTGAAGCAGATCTAACAGCTCTGCTCGAATAGACTCATGAGTATAGTCAGCCTCGGGATGAGGCGGTTGATCGGGCTGTTGAAAATAGGGGCGGTCGCCCGTGAGTTGGCTTTGAGCGATCGCCACTTGCCGGGCAAACTCACAAAAGGTGGTCGGCTCACCGAGCGTGCTCTCGATAATTTGAGCAAAGGCGACGAGAGGCGTATCTAGCTGGCGGCTCACGCGAAGATCACCGCTGACCCAGGTATGAAGGGTAGTGGCAAAAGCGCTAGTCGGATCACTGAGATGATGCGTTATAAACTGGCTAATTTCAGTCGTCGCTCTAAGCGGGCGAGGAATCGTAGACTCCCCTTTCATAAAGCGGCCACCTTCTCTCCCAATGGCTTCTGCTATAGAGAATTTTCGAGTAGCTCGAATCTCTTTCTGGAGGTCAGGCTGCTGGCTGGCGACTTCTTGAGAATCCGCTTCTCGAGTGTTCGCTTTTTGGCTGTCGATGTTGGGAAGTGTATCGAGCGTTTGGCTAGCGGTCTGCTGCTGCGCTAGAAATGGATCCCGTTTTTGAGAGCGTCGTTTCGCGTAGGCAGCTAGCCGACCCAAAAGGCGTTGAAGAAAAGCGCGTATCGTCATTGCCTATACAAGTTCTAGCTGAGAGCTTGCACAAAATGACTCAATTACTTCTGCATAAGCCTCTCCAAAGTCAGCGCTGATGTTGTTGTGACCCGCGCCCGGAACCAACCAGAGCTGCTTGCGCCCGCCCGACGCATCGTAGAGCCGCTGACTGAGCTCAGCTGGAACATCAACATCTTGCTCACCATGAACATAGAGAACCGGCACGCTGAGCTGACTCACTTTACTGAGAGAGTCAAAGGGTTCTTTCAGCATCTGTTCTATGGGAAATAAACAATAAAATGGCTTGGCTTTCACGGCATCCTTCATAGAGGTGAAAGAGCTTTTGACAATCAGGCGAGCCATGTCGGGATGCTGAGTAGCCAGATGAACGGCGATCGCGCCCCCCAATGAGTGACCGCATACCGTGATCTGCTCAGGCGAAATCTGGCGATCGCGCGTCAGGTAGTGCCAAGCCGCCTCTGCATCAGCGTAGGTGCTCGCTTCACTCGGAAAATCGGTTTGCCCAGAAGACGCACTAGCCCCAATACTTTGACCATAGCCTCGATAGTCAAAGGCCAAAACAGAAAATCCTAGACTGTGATGGTAGCGAATGCGCGCTAGGTTGTGGCTAATGTTGCCATAGTTACCGTGGCAGAAAAGGAGAACGCGATCACTGCCCAGGCAAGGCAACCACCAGCCGTGCAGTTTACCAGCGCGGCCACCGTCTACCGGAATCCAGACATCTTCGTACGCCAAACCCGCATCAGCAGGCGTGTTGAAGATTTGAGGCAGCGGCCGAAAAATCAGCTTCGTTTGGAGATGGTAAAGCGCTAGGCAGGTGCCCCCATAGGCAAAAGCAAGTGCGATCACAGCTAGACCATTGGCCATCAGTAGCGGGTCGGTGGCTTTACTAGCGGGGCGGATCATGATGAAATCAGGAATCAAGGTTAAAAAGACCTATGAGGTCGTCGGCAACTAAGGTATCACTCAGTCACCGATCTTACCTTGACTTGGAATGAAAAAAAGTACCGCCCGCCACTGCCGCCACACCGATTCTCTGCACCGCTTATCGAAATCGCTTCCCATACACCAACTGTAAAACCACAGTCTCAAGGTTCGATACGATCCTAATGAGCTCGTGAATAGAAGTCTTGATGCTTTTCTAAGACGTCGAATTTAAATAAAAACCAGGCGACTATTCTAGTACTCTAATATACGGATGTACGGTATACGGATGTACGGACACTTATTGTCAGAGGATATATTCCTTTCTATTTCTTCTTATATTCCCTCACTAGAAGCATACTATGGCTTTTTCTTTATTAGTCTCTACCACTCTTCCAGATCAAGGGGTTGGTGCCGTTGAAGCATACAACTCAGACTCTCAGCAGTTAATCGGGCAGATTCCGCTGTCTGGGTTGCCCAGTGGCGTGGCACTAGGTCCCGGTGGCTTGCTAGTCGGCAATCAAGCCGATGGCGATTTCTCTCTCATCACTCAAATCGGCCAGCAAGTTGGAACATTTGCAGATCCACCCTTGGGTGTGTCCGATATCACTGTCGATCAACAGGGCAATGTGTTTGCAGTTAGCAACAATCGTTTTGTTCAAAAGTTTGATGCGAGCACGGGCACATTCGTCAACGTTTTTCCGGTCGGGGGACTCGCAGGTGGCATTGCGAACGCTGTTACGACCGGTCCTGAAGGTTTTCTGTACGTTAGCACTGGCAGAGGAAACGTTGAACAGGTAGATCCCAATACGCTGCGCATTACCCAAACGGTTCTCATCGGCTTGGGCAATTTGGCTGGAGTGCGTGATTTAGCCTTCAACTCTCAAGGCGCACTTTTCTTACTAGATGGCGCTGATAACACGATTAAACAACAGACTGCGCAAGGGGTAGTTACTATATTGTCAGGCTTTAGGCTACCTTCTAGCCTTGCCTTTGGGCCAAACGGTAACTTATTTGTCGCAGATGCTGGCTTTGGGGGAGTCTTCGAAATCAGCGAAACAACTTCTCAGGTTGTCAATTTCTACCAGACCCAAGGAATCCCTCGTTACATTACCTTTATCCCTGAACAGCCAGTGGCTAGCCAAGCCCTGTCAGAGCCCAGCTTGCTAGCTCAGAGCGGCGTGCTCGGCACCGTAGATTCGCTCTTAGGCACTGCAGCAGACTTGGTCGATTCATTAACGGGAGTCGAACTTTTTGACTCACTGTTGGGGGAACTTGATTTAGGCGAATCCAATTTGTCAGGCGAACTTGACGACTTGTTAGTTGGAGGATTAGCGCAGGCTCAGGAAGCGTTGGAATCTATTCAGACAGCAGGCGACTCTCTCAGCACAGATGTTTTAGCCATCATTGAGAGCTTGCCCTTCTCCACAGATCTTCTCGATGAGATCAGTCAGGTCGTTGGTGACTTTCGTGATCGCCAGTCCCTACTGTCCAGTACGAACTTAAGGCAAGGGATATCCTTGCTCAATTCTTCAGACAACTCCCTCATCACCGAAAATCTGGCAGGGCAGGGCGAGCTGCTTCCTCTCATTATTAATGCGTGACGTATTAACGACATATGTGACAAGTTTGTGAGGCTGCGATCACTCATCAACGTCGCGAAAGCGATCAATCAACATGTGTTCTACAAAAGTGTCTGATGCACCCGTAAGGTGTTGGGCGTAGCGCTGAGCAACGGGCGGTACTAGGGCAAAAGGACCGGTAAAGCCGCTGAAAAGGTGGAGGCCGCTAACCTGGGGAACCGGACCCAGCAGTGGTAAGCCGTCTTGGGTGAAGGTGACGAGGCAATGTCGCCAAGTGCCCGGAACACTTTTGAGCACAGGAAGCTGATGGGTGATCGCCTCTCGTATGGTCCGCGCACTGACACCTGGATCTGCTGGTGGTGTGTAGGCCGTATGGAAGCGGCTGATCTGACCGATGCGGACTGTTCTATCGGCGAACTGAATCACCCCAGCTTCTAGCACCGGCGGGATAATCTGCTGATCGCGCTGCTGCCACTGATCGGACTCGGCGGCTGTAGTCTCTTGCTTGAAGCGATTGTTGGCAGCGGGCATAATCAGCGATCGCACTGTGATATCGAAAGGCGGCGTTTCGATAATCTCCGCATGGGTAAAAAACAGCGGCACCTGTAATCCAACAGATTGAAGAATTTGGCGACTGTAGGCACCCGCTGCAACAACAACAGTTTTAGCCGGGTATGCTTGAGCCTCAGTGGTAATGCCCGTTACTTTCTCACCGACTTTGACCAGTCCAGTAACCGCCGAGAGATTGTGATGTCCGCCCAAGGCGCGAAAGGCGCTATTGTAAGCGGCGACCAGCGCCATCGGGTCCACATGGCCGTGACGAATGGTAAAGGCACCCGAGATCGCGTTGGGATCGAGCTGCGGCTCTAAGTCATGGGCCTGCGAAGCGGTGATAAATTGGGGCGGCGTCCGAAAAATCGCATAGTCGCGAGTGAGCGCAGCGATGTCAGCCCCTTTCTCTACCGTCAGCAGGAGATCTAACTCTCTGAGCTGAGTGTCCGCCCCCAACTCTTCGCTCAGCGCTCGGTGGCGTTCCATTCCGGCCTGCAAGAGCGTCTCTGTCAGCTCGGTCGTACCCGCCCAATAGCCAATGCCGCCATAGCTATAGCGGGTGCCGCTGTGAGGATTGGCATCATCAATGAGTAGAACGCACTGACCGGCTTTGGCCAGCTCGTAGCTCAGAGCCGCGCCCGTCAGCCCGTTGCCGATGACGATGGCGTCGTAGGTTTGCATCTAGAGTTCGATCATCTGTTAAGTTCGATCATCTGTTAAGGATGGATCTGCGAGAGAATCATTCGCAGCCGGTCGTAGTCGTCTTTGAGCAGTACGCTGACGGTGCGACCCGCCCGTACGAGCCAGTCTCGATCGAGATCGCGCAAACTGTACACTTCGCGGATGGCGGCGGCGGCTAGGCTCTCAGTAGGCACACCGCTGACCTGCAAGAGGGTGCGCAGCCAGTCGAGCGCTTCAGTAAAGCGGATGACTTCGGCCGGATCGCAGCGGTAGACGGCTTGGTGGACTTGCGGCGGGCGAGGCGGCAGGTGCTGGTAAATGCGATCGCCTAAAACCATTTCGTCACCATTGCGCCGAGAGGCCGTCATCGGCACAAAGCCAACAATCGCCACTCGAAACTCTGTTTTGAGCATGGCAAAAATCTGCGGCTGCTGTTCGCGCAGCTCGTCTAGCGACATGCCCAGTGCCCTAGCGCGATGCACCGAATCTAGCGGGCTCGTCGTCGCGTGATACACCACCCCATAAATTTGATTAGCCGCCTCTTCGTCGTAGGCTTTGACCCAGCTGCCAAACGGTGGCATCGCTGGAAAGCTGAGATCTTCAGGCTCTAAGCACTGAGCCAAAAATTCGGTCGTGGCAGTTTCGATCACTTCGGCAATATGGCTGGCACGGCGCGATCGCACCTCAAACTGCGGTAGCGGCAGACGCATCGCTTACTTCTTCCCGCGCATGGGCTTAACAACTTCTAGGTCGCTCGGCTTAAAGGTGACGAGCTTATCCCAGTTCCCCCCTTCAAACAGCACCGCGACCTTTCCATCGGTGACGCGCTGCACCTGACCTTCAAATCCATAGTAGGTATCGTCAATATTGGTAATGCGAACCGGGGAGCCTGGCAAAATCATCATGGCTATCAGACCTTATCGGGTTTCGTAAGCAGTCTTCTACCTAGCTTACAGGGCTAGTTTTAGACTGCAACCTAAAATTAGGACATATTTTTCACTTTATACCTGCAAAAGATCGACTAGAGACTGACTAAATCCGCTGATGAAGGGTTCAGTTAAGAAACGGAAGTGGCATGAACTGGCACCTTTTCTGATAATCTACCTGCCATCCGTCATAATGTCGGACTGTAGGTTTATCAGGCGTCCTATGATTGTCTCTTTCGGTTTTCAACGGCCGCTGTTCAGGCGGAGACTGTTAAAAGTAGGCCAGTATTTAGGGTTGTTTAGCCTTTGCCTACTGTTAGCAGTGAGCTGTGGCGGTGGGTCTAACCCGGCCGCAGATGCACCCGCTGGCAGCGAACCGGCAGGCACAGGCGATCGCGTCTCAATTGGCACAACCCTCAGCGCCCGCACGCTAGATCCTGCCGATGCCTACGAAATTTTTCCAGGCATTTTGCTCTATAACATGGGCGATCGCCTCTACACCTACGCCCCTGGCACCACCGACCTGGTCCCGCAGCTCGCCACCGACATGCCCACCGTCTCAGACGATAGCCTCACCTATACCATTCCGCTGCGCGACGACGTCACCCTACATGACGGCACCGCATTCGACGCGCAGGTGATGGCCTTCTCCATTCAGCGCATTATCGAAAACGGCGGCCGCCCGTCGTCTTTGGTTGCCGACAAAGTCGAGTCTGTCAGCGCGGCTGAAACGGGCGAGCTAGTGGTCAAACTCAAGCAGCCCTTCGCTGCCTTTCCGGCGCTGCTCACGTTTTGGAGCGTCACGCCGGTTTCCCCTCAAGCCTATGAAGTGGGCGCAGGCAGCTTCAAGCCCGACGCCTTTATTGGCTCTGGACCCTACAAGTTGGCGTCTTTTAGCAGTGATGTAATTAAGCTCGATGTGAATGAAGACTACTGGGGCGAAAAACCGGCCAATGGCGGGATTGATATTCAGGTCTTTACCAGCGGAGTAAACCTATACAATACCTTTACCTCTGGCGGTTTAGACATCGCTTATCAGACGCTAGATCCCGATCAGGTAACCCAGCTAGAAGACGATGCGGCCAGCGAAAATTGGACCGTGATCGAAGCCGGTAGCAATGTCGTGAACTATCTATCGCTCAATCAAAAAATTGCGCCCTTTGACGATCTCAATGTGCGCAAGGCGATCGCAGCGATGGTAGATCGACCGTTGATTAGCGATCGCGCCTTTGCCGGTCAAGCCGAACCCCTCTACAGCCTCATTCCCAAAAGCTTCGACGTCTATGAGCCGGTGTTTGAAGAAGCCTACGGCGACGGCAACTACGACGAAGCCAAAAAATACCTCACCGCCGCCGGTATTACCGAGGCCAATCCCCTAGAATTTGAGATCTGGTATCCCTCTGCCTCTACGCCTAGATCTGTCGCCGCCAACACGATCAAGCAGTCCGTCGAGCAAGCGCTACCGGGCCTCGTCAACGTCACCGTTAGCACAGCCGAATCAGCGACTCTGTGGGACAACGTCGAAAAAGGCGCATATAACAGCGTGCTCTCCAACTGGTACCCTGACTACTTCGATCCAGAAAACTTTGTTCAGCCCTTTTTGACCTGCGATCAAGGCTCCGCCGAAGCGCTCTGCGAAGTCGGTGCGACCCAAAGCAATGGCTCTTTTTACTACAGCGACAAAGCTAACCAGCTCGTTGCCGACCAAAACGCCGAGCAAGATCAAGGCCAGCGCGACGAGATCTTTAGCGAATTGCAGCAGCTCATGGTAGACGACGTGCCCTACGTGCCCCTGTGGCAGACCAAGGACTACGTGTTTACCACCGCTGATGTGAGCGATGTCGCCGTTGAGCCCAACCAGCAGTTCTTGCTCTGGCAAATTGAGAAAGGGTAGTCACTAATGTCTCGATCCAATTCGCTTCGGGTCTATGTGATCTCGCGGCTGCTGCTCGCCCCTCTAATGATTTGGACGATTACAACGGTGGTGTTTCTGCTCATGCGAGCCACCCCTGGCGATCCGGTCGATGCCCTGCTCGGCCCCCGCGCCCCTGAGGCAGCCAAAGCGCTCATGCGCAGTAAGCTTGGGCTCGACCAGTCGCTACTCAAGCAGTACATCGACTACTTAGGTCAGCTGCTCAGCTTTGACTTGGGCAGCTCTCTGGCCAGTCAAGGCCAGACCGTTTGGCAAATTATTGGCGCACATTTTCCGGCCACAGTAGAGCTGACGATGTGCGGCATGCTGATCGCTGCAGCCGTGGGACTTACAGTCGGCTCGATTGCGGCTTCTCGCCCCAATACTGTTTTCGATGCGGGGGGACGGGTGTTTGGCATTGTCACCTACGCCGTGCCGATGTATTGGTTTGGCATGATTTTGCAGCTGCTCTTTTCGGTTCAGCTTGGCTGGTTTCCGATTGGCACCCGGTTCCCCCTCAGCGAGAGTCCCCCGGCTGGCCCCAGCGGACTGTATTTGCTAGATAGCTTACTCCACGCAAATCTAGCTCAGTTTGGCACGACGCTTTACTACCTTGCTTTACCTAGCTTGACGCTAGGCGTGCTGATCAGCGGCGTCTTCGAGCGCATTGTCCGGGTGAACTTACGGCAAACGCTCAAGGCTGACTATGTAGAAGCGGCTAGAGCTCGCGGCATTTCAGAATTTCGCATTGTCACCGCTCACGCCCTGAAAAACGCCATGATTCCGGTGATTACCATTTTGGGGCTGACGTTTGCGTCGCTGCTCGGTGGAGCTGTGCTGACCGAAGTGACCTTTTCCTGGCCGGGATTAGCCAATCGCCTGTATGAAGCCATCAGCCAACGGGACTATCCGGTGGTGCAAGGGCTGATGGTGTTTTTCGCGGGCATTGTGGCAATGGTGAGCATTGCGATTGATATCTTGAATGCCTACGTTGATCCGCGTATTCGCTACTAAGAGCGCGCGCGAAAATTGGAGCATACGAACGAGAAACGACCCGAGACACTCAGATAAGTGTCAAAGAAAGTGCTGATTACATCAGTTTTTCTGATAATGTAAACAAAAGTTACTTATCTTAGAAAACGTGTTACAGAAGGCGTCGCGACCGACGACGACTCAGCTCTGTCGTCTGTGATTGCAACCGTGACCTAAGAGGTAGCTGGACTCTCAACTGTCCCATCAAACCTATCAGGCAACGTCAGGTCTCTATCGTGTCCAATTTTTCTGCATTCAATACTGAAGCACCTTCGCTTTCTCTGCTAGCGCTCAAACGATTTGTGAACGGCACGCTCAGGCAGATTGGTATCGGCGTCGTCTCGCTCATACTCGTTTTGAATATCAGTACTTATCTGTCACAGCCTGCGCCGCAGAGTGAATTCTCTCCTCAGCTATCATCTGAACAAGCGTCACAGACGGCGGACACCTTACCGGCTGATGAATCGCCTTTACAGACGCCCCATTCAAAAGCATCTCACTTACAACCCTCTCATTCGCAGGTTTTCCCTTTCAGCGACTCTCATGTGGTCAGCGCGAGTCTGACTCACCACCACCTCACGGGCGCTCGCCTCTCTATTCCACCTCAAAAAGAGCGCCCAATGGTGAGTTTGGCCGACGCGGAGTAGGCGTCAGCAAGCAGCCAGTGTCCAAGCATATGTCTCGTCTCAAAGCATATGTCTCAGCTCACTGACGACGGGACGTGCGCTCTGCGCTAAATACTAAGGCGCTAAATACTAAAAAATATTCACAAGGGAACGTTAGGCACACAGGCTCGTCGTCTCACCGTCATTTGACGATGATGGAACGTCGTGGGCCGGTTGCTGAGATGAGATGAGCTATGAGCAGCATATTGCCTGGTAAACAGCTAGGACTTAGACAAAAAAGTTTGGCGAATAGATCAGCCGCCGGTGTGACCCTACTACTCGTAACGCTGCTGGCCCTGCCGGCTAAGGCGATCACCCCGCCCACCGCGCCCGTTGGCAAACCCACATTATCTAAACCGGGCATCACTATCCCCGGCGTTGCACAGCCGACGACCCCAGCCGTCGTCGCACAGCCGTCTGAGCCCTGTGAGTTTTTACCGGAGCCCCAGAGCTTAAATACCCAGACAGACGGCTCTACCATCTTTGTTGGCGCGCAGCCTGACCGGCGATATCGGGTGATTATCAGAAGCAGCCGGGACGACGTTTTAGCGACGCTGCGCACCTGCGTTAGCGATGCATTTATCAGCCGCCATCGTCGCTATGGCACTTACATTCACGCCGGTAGCTTTGCCCGTCGCAGTGAGGCAGAAGCGATGCGCAGACAGCTACGTCGAAGCGGGTTCCGGCCCCGCGTTACCTATGGCCGCTAAAACGGACCGCTAGAACAGGTCGCCAAAGCGAGCTACTCAAACATCATATAAATTTTTCCTAATAACTATGTTCAAAGCTTACAGATCGCTCCTCCTAGCGATAGTGTTAGGGTTTCTGGTAGCGGTCGGTGCTGCCCATGCTCAACAGACTCTAATGATTACAGGGAGTCGCTGGCTCGCCGTCTCTGAACTCAGCGGCCCGGTAGAGCTAGTGACCAACGGCGGTGCGCGTCGTCGGGCTCGCTCGGGCGATCGCCTCACCAATGTCGGGGATACGCTGATGACAGGCCGTAATGCAGCCGCTCGCCTAGATGTCGATCAAGGCACGGGCTACATCTCTATGGCTGCTAACTCTCAGGTGCGCATTCAAACGTTGAGCATCACCGCCAACGGCGGTCGCATCACAGAGCTGTTTGTGCCAGAAGGTCGGGTGCGATTACAAATTAGACCCCTCACTAACCCAGATACCCGTTTGGAAATTCACACACCCGCTGGCGTCAGTGGCGTTCGGGGCACGGTCTTTGGCGTGTCCGTTCAGCCTAATGGCCAGACCGGCATCGCAACGCTTGAAGGCAGTGTTACTGCCAGTGCCCAAGGCGAAACGGTCTTGGTTGCAGAAAATCTACAGTCCACTATTCGAGTCGGTGAGCCACCCACTCCACCTGTGCCGCTTAGAGATGATCCGACTCTATCTATCGAAGTGCTGAGCCCAATTGCACGCAGCCGTCGCGTTCGCATCGTCGGCTCGACAGATCCGGTGAATCTATTTGAGCTAGGCGGCGAAGTGCAGGTGGTAGGGATCCAGGGTCAATTTGATCTAACGGTTCCCCTACCTGATGATCGTCGAATTGAAGCGCGGGTAACGACACCGCTTGGAACCGAGCAAACCTATGTGCTGGTAGTGCCGTAATGCCTGGTTTTGAGCAACGCCTAGGACAGGTTAAGGGACTAAAGCCGATGATTCCAGGGCTGCTGGTCGGTTTGATAGTGGTCTTGCTGATGAAGCTGAACGCCTGGCAGCCGCTAGAGCGGACAGTGAGCGCTCAAATGATGCGCGATCGCGGCTCACTAGGCTGGGATCCAAGGGTCGTGATGATCAGCATTGACGACAAAAGTCTCCAGCGGTTGGGGCAATTTCCAATCTCCAGAGACTGCTATAGCGAACTGATCAAGGTGCTCATTCGAGAAGATGCCAGCGTGGTTGTTTTCAACCTGCTGTTCTCAGAGGAGATGGCGGCGGGGCGCGATTTAGATGAGAGCAGAGCTGAAAATGCTCGTTTGGCTAGGGCGATGAGCGAGCAGGGCCACGTCGTCATCGGTCAGGCATGGGGACCCAATAAAACAGCGATTAAGCCCGTGCCGGTGCTAGCAGAGACGGCGATCGCAGTTGGCCATTTGGGGCTTCAGGCCAGCCCAGATGCGATTACCCGCTGGGTTGATATCACGGTAGAAAATATTCCAACATTAGGTGTGGCCGCTATTCAGGCGTATGGCTTATCAGCAGAGCTAGTCAGCATCCCTTCAGAGCTCAAACGGCTTTACATCAACTGGCCCGGTCCCGCTCAAGATCTCACCCGTCTAAGTCTAATTGATGTCCTCAACGGTCAGTTCTCGCCGGGCGCGCTCACAGGCAAAATTGTGGTCGTTGGGTACGGTGCGACGACCGGACAGGGGCAGCTACGAACCCCATTTGACTATCAGGTGCCGATTCCGGGCGGCTACATGCATGCGGCGGTCATCGATAATCTGCTCAGGCAAAGTTGGCTGCGCTTGGTCCCTTCAAAGGCAGTCGCTGTCGGTGTGCTGTTGGGCAGTCCGCTGCTGAGTTTGCTGCTGTATCGGCGTCAGACCTGGATGCAGCTATTGATCGGGATGACGCTACTGGCGGGGTGGATTTTCATTGACTTTGCGGCGCTGCATTTTTTCTATCAGCTGCCGACGGTAGCACCGCTGATGGCGATCGCCCTTACGAGCACCGTTGTGATCGCGCTCAGTCGGCTGCAGTCGAATGCACTTTTACAGGTGCGCTCAGCGTTCTTAAACACCATGAGCCACGAGATTCGCACCCCCCTCAACGCCATTGTCAACCTGGCAGAAATGCTCCAGGAGACACCTTTAGATGCCCAGCAGCGCGAGTTCGCCACAACGCTCACCCACAGCAGCCAAACCCTGCTAGCGCTGATTAATGACGTTCTAGACTTTTCCAAAATTGAGTCTGGACAGTTCACACTCGAAGACTCCCCAGTGAATTTGAGCGACGCCATAGAGCGCAGTTTTGAGCTGGTCGCGCCGCTAGCAGCAGAAAAGAATCTAGAGATGGTATATGCCATTGCCCCCAGCACGCCAGCGGTTGTGAGGGGTGATCCAGTTCGGCTTCAGCAAATTTTACTCAACTTGCTGGGCAACGCTGTCAAATTCACTCCGGCTGGCGAAATCTCAATCCAAGTTCAGTCTGTTCCCCTGCGGCCTCAGACAACTCTGTTTTCGCTGCAGAACTTGAGTCAGCGCCTGAAGCTGGAGCCGGGCTCACGCAGGCAGGTTGAGCGGTGGAAAAACCCGCCTGCTTGGCGAACGACGCAGTCAACCAAGCCCAATCTCTACGAAATTCGCTTTGCGGTGAGCGATACGGGCATCGGCATCCCCCCTCAGCAGATCGCTCGGCTGTTTGAGCCCTTCTCTCAGGTGAGCGCTACAACGACTCGTAAGTATGGCGGAACCGGGCTAGGGCTCGCAATCAGCAAGCGGCTCAGTAAACAGATGGGGGGCGACCTGTGGGCCAAAAGCCGCCCTCGGAAGGGCAGCACATTTTACTTCACCGTGCAGGCTGAGCTAGCAGAGATGACAATGGCACTTCCTGGCTGTGCCCCTAGCTTGAAGGGCAGCCGAGTGCTGCTGATTGATCGCAATGCGATTCGGCGTCAGCGCTTGATGTGGCAGCTGCAGCCGCTAAAGATAACGCTGGCGATCGCCACCTCTCTCACAGAAGGGTTGGCCTGCTTGCAAAGTCAGTCTGATAGCCGTCTGGGCGGTCATGCTTCGGCGCATCTCTCTAATACTGCCGCGGTGGACGGTGCTCGCTTTGACGGGGTCATCTTAGATGAGGCCGTGACGGCCGTGAGCGAAGGCTGCGCGCGGGAAATTGCTACGCTTCGCCGCCTTGCCGGTAATGACCATCTGCCGGTGATTATACTCAGCTCACTTCAGAGCACGCATCATGGCAATGGCCATCAAAATAGACGGCTCGAAGACAGAACGCTTGAAAGACGGCTCCAGGATAGTGCATCCGCGCTGTCGCCCCATACGAGCGTTCTGTGGAAGCCGGTAAAACGAGCGGCCCTCTACCAATTGCTATCGCAAGCCCTGCCCGCAGCCCAGTTACCCAGTTGCCCAGTTACCCTCGTCCCTCGCCTGTCGGCAGCGCCAGCAATCCGGCAGTCTGATCTATCTACCCAAGCACGTGAGTCTTCGGTGGCTATTCTGATTGCTGAAGATAACCGCATCAATCAACGCGTCACCCTGAGATTGCTAGAGCTGCTGGGCTACGCGGCAGATGTAGTCGGTTCGGGTACAGCCGTGCTAGCCGCGCTAAAGCAACAGCACTACGACGTGATTTTGATGGATATGCGAATGCCTGAGCTAGACGGCCTAGAAACCACGCGCAAAATCCGTCAGATGGCCTCAGGCTCAGATCTCTGGATCATTGCCATGACCGCCAACACGATGGCAGAAGACCGTCAGCAGTGCTTTGCTGCCGGGATGAATGACTACCTCAGTAAGCCGATTAAGCGTGAGGCGCTGCGCCAAGCCTTACAGCGCTGCTCGGTGAGGCGGGGGCTAGGAAGCGATACGGCCTAGTTATGAGTGACTAGTCACTCATTCGTCAACGTGATCGCTAAGCGCAAGGCCGTCTGACCTGGGAGATGTCAAGCAACACTTGAACAATGCCAATAAAGGCGATCGCGCCTACAACCGCCACTGGCAGCAGCGAGGTGCCAAAGACTGCCACCGCCAGCGCTGCCGCTGCGCCACCCAAACGATGCCGCGTTCTCGACAGGCACGATAAAATCAGTCCGGTACGATGCAAAATGGCCAGTGCCACATAGCATAGCGCCACCGAGCCTGCGATCAGCCAGCGCTCATTATCAGGCAGTGCTTGGGTTTGGCCGCTCAGCAGCACATGTTCAACCCCAATGCCCGCCGCCGCTAGCCCGATCACCAATGGCAGATGACCATACAGCCACACCTGCAAAATCAGCAGTCGGCCCGTATTGCGCGCTTTTTCTATCGCCTTCCCTAAAGAATTTTCAAAGTAGAGCCACCACAGGCTAAAGGCCACCACAAAGCTCAAAACCGCAGAGAGCACGCCGTTAGGAGTCCAGCTCATTTCTGAGACCCCGTTGACCACCGCAATCACCGCTTCTCCGAGCACAATGATGGTAAACAGGCCAAACCGCTCAGGCAAATGCTCAGCGTGGGGCGGCAGTTGGCGTTGAGCATTTGCTGCTAGCAGCGGCGTCGCAAAATCGACCAACAGGCCCGCCGCCCATAGCCAAAATCGACCGGGAACCGGCAGCCACAGCGACACTATCCACAGCGCCGCGCCGACAGTAAATCCCATCGTCATCGGATAAATCAGGGCTCTCGCTTGGGGAATGTGTTTGGCCGCTCGCAGGTACTCTACAATTAGCAGCACTCTAGAGACGATGTAGCTAATCGCAAAGCCCAGAGAGCTTTCTCCCCACGCATGGTGAATGTTGACAGCGAGGGCAGCGATCGCTAACATTTGCAGACCCATCATCACCCGACGAATCGTATCGTCTGAGTCGAATCTATTGGAGTAAAAAGTGGTGCCGATCCAGGCCCACCACAGCGGAATAAACAGCCCTGCGTAGCCCAAAAAGCCTGACAGTGAAACCTCGCCGCTGAGCTTGTGCGCGAGCTGAGAGACCGCCACCACAAACACCAGATCGTAAAACAGCTCCAGCCAAGTGGCGTGTCTAGGCTCACCGGCTTCTGCATCGTAAATCCGCAGTCGGGGCGGTTGAGCACTCGATAGACTGAGTAACGATCTGGGCAACGGTTTATCTGGAGCGGGCTGTCGCATGGTGACGCACCAGTGCATGGATGTCGAGATAATAGCAGTCGAGACAGCTCCCGCACACAGCATCCGCTCGAACGTCAATCTACATAGACGCAATCACAGCTTTCAAGACTTCGCAGCAGTTGCGAATAGCCCCCAAGTGAGCAATTTCATAGCCGTGGGTGTTGTCGGTAGGAAACGCCAAGCAGGCCCCTCGAGCCACATGGCCAAACTTCATCGCAATCGAGGCGTCGCTCCCAAAACCGCTAATCGTCGCCACTTGAAGGGGAATATCTACCCGCTGCGCCGCCTCTATAATCTCGCGGTTCAGCCCTTCATCATAGAGACCATAGCTATCTTGCGAAAACAGTGCTGGCCTTGGCCCTTCTACCAGCGGATACTCTCTCGACAGCAGGCCAGAGAGGGGGCAAATCTCCAGCGCAATCAGCTGATCAAGCCGTTGACGCTGCGTAAAATAAAGTGCGCCCACCGCCCCCACTTCCTCTTTGGCAGAAGCGACTAAGTACACATCTACCGGCGGCGATTTGACCTGTTCAGCCAATGCCAGAAGAATGGCCAGTGAAGCCTTATTATCGAGCGTGTAGCTGGCAATGTAGTCGCCCATCCGAAAGGGGCGCTTGCGATGTTTGCCCACCACCATGCGACTGCCGGGGCGAATGCCTGCGGCTTCGAGAGCTTGCCCAGACAGCTTAGTCTCAACCCAAGCCTCCCGCCAGTCCACCGCCTTGCCTTCCTGCTGCGCCTTTTGCGGTGATTCATGCGATACATGGCGTGAGCCAAAGCTCAAGATGCCGCTAATCGTTGTCCGCGCTGATGAATCAGACTGGAGGCGATCGCCCAGCAAGTCCACCACCCCTTCTCCATATACCCACGGATAGGCCCCGCCCAAGGCCCGCACAGAGACTCGCCCGTTTGCCTCTACGCGTTTTACAATGCCGCCGATTTCGTCCTTGTGAGCGGTAATAGCCAGGCTTTGGTTGCTCTCAGTCTTCGTAGTCGAGGCCAGCCGCACCACAATGTTGTCTGCTGCGTCCTGCCAATGCTCCACCCCGAGCGCTGCCAAACGGGTGAGCAAATACTGATTGACTTCATCTTCCACGCCGCTGGGGGAATGCAGCATCACCAGCTCAGCGATCGTTTCAAAAAAGCGATCAGGGCTCCAGATAGGATTCTGAGTATCCGCGCTTGTCCTGCTGCCACCGTCGGTCATTGGCTGCTTTGGGTGACGTCGGGGGTGCCTGTTTCATCGGCGCTATCGTCGGCTTGAGGCGCTCGCAGTTCAGCGGCGGTAATCCCCTCGGTAGAGTTGCCAAAGCGCCAGAGCACAGACGCCGCCTCAGCGCGGGTCACCGCCTTATCGGGCTGAAATAGTGTGGTATAGCCTAAGGCCCGACGAATATTGGCCTGATCGCCGTTTTGATAGTCTGCCAAAACTGCCTGCAGCGCCCGCGGTTCGATTTTGCCCGCATCCTGGAAGCCCCAAGCCTCCTGTACTGCGGCCGGTGTCGCTTGGGGCAGCGGCTGACGGGTATCGAGCGGGACTTTCCACAGCACCAGATCTTTGCGGGTTAGGGGTGCATCTGGGCGAAAGGTGATAGCCGTACTGCTGCCCGTCAGCGAACTCGGAATGATGCCCGCTTCGGCCAAGCCCTGAATCGCGCCAAAGTCAGGGTCATTGGCTTTGACATCTTGAAAGACGGGCTGAGAGCTGTTAACCCCTGCCCGAATTCTGCGGTTTTGCTGACCTGAGTAGAAGCGGTTATTGGTAGCCAGCAGCCAGCGAGCGTATTCGCGGCGGGTAATGGCCTGATTAGGCCGAAATTCGTCAGCCCTTGGGGGCGCAGGGGCGGGTGTCGGCGGTTTGGCGGGGGCGGTGCTGCCAGTCGTGTTGCCACTCGCATTACCCGTACTGCCGCTGTTGGTGCTTGCAGGGGCCGCGGGCGATCGCACTTCCAGCAGATCGAGCGCAATCAAATCTTTTAAGGCAGGCTGAAGCTCCTCAGGGGCATTTCCCAAATCGGTATAGCCTCCCACGCCCTGCTCACCCCTAGCAGCGGGCGGCTCGCTCTCAGCCGGCTGATCTGAAGAATTTTCCGCTTCGCGAGTCGCTGTGGTATCTGCGATCACGGTAGACTCTGCCGCCTCTTTAGCCGCTTGTTCATTAGCGCGCTCTTCTGCTTCTATCAGCTGAGGATCCGGCTCTAGACGTTTACCCAGCTTATCGCCTAGCTGACTGCCAGAGCATCCAGATGTAACCAACAGGATGCCAAGCATCGAAAGCCTTACCAGCGGACGCCACAGGGGAGCCGTTAAAGAATTGCAAGTCATCACCAGCGCCAAAAAATAATTATCTAACTATCAAGGAGTGTCCACAGCACCCGCTCACGGATGTCCCCGTAGATCGGCTGCTTCGATCATGGCTCTTAAGCTAGCGTACAATTGCCCCCTGATTGCCGTTGAATGTAAGAGTTATCAAAAAATTTGCCAATGACAAACGCCATTATCGTAGATTGTGACCCCGGTGTGGATGATGCGATCGCCCTGCTGCTCGCCTTTGGCCACGATCTGCCCCTACTCGGAATTACGACGGTTGCTGGCAATGTCCCCCTCCCGCTGACGTTTAGCAATGCCCGTAAGATCTGCGCGCTTGCCGGGAAACCCGAATTTCCTGTGTTTGCCGGCTGCCCTCGGCCCCTACTTAGGCCCTTAGCCACAGCAGAAGAGGTACATGGTGCAAGCGGACTCCAAGGGGCAGATCTCAGCGAGCCAACCGGCCATAAAACCGCCCAGCACAGCGTTGACTTTTTGATCGAGCAGCTGCTGAGTTCGAGCCGGCCCATCATCCTTGCCGCCCTAGGCCCGCTGACGAACATAGCTGTCGCCTTGGTTAAATGTCCGCAGATTGCTGAAAACATTGAGCAAATCGTGATCATGGGCGGGGCGATCGCTCAGGGCAATATCACCCCATCAGCTGAATTCAATCTGTACGTTGATCCGCACGCGGCCCATGTCGTTTTATCCGCAGGTATTCCAACCGTCCTCATCCCTCTGGATGCCACCCATCAGGTGCTCACCACGCCTGAGCGCCTAGAGGCCGTTCGCGCGATTGGCAATCCGGTTAGCACCGCAGCAGCAGGTATGCTCTCGTTTTATGGCCAGGCGCGATCCGCTCGCTATGGCTTGCCCGGCCCACCGCTGCACGATCCGTGCGTCATTGCCTACTTACTCAATCCCCAGCTCTTCACCACCCGCCGCGTGAGCGTTGAAGTCGAAACCCACGGTGCACATACGCTTGGCCGCACCGTTGTAGACTGGTACAACCCAACCGAAAGCAGCCACATCCAGGTTGTAGATGCGGTTGATGCTGAGGGGGTTTATGCTCTCATCATGACGGCGCTGTCAGCGTTGACATAGCGCTTTTGATAGTAGCTATTGACAGTTACAGGCGCTGGCTCTATGCATTCTTGATAGAATCACAGGCATAAAGATCATGAGTCTTTGGCCTATGGCTTATACCACCGCGCAGTTGTTAGAAATTCTCGAAGCAGAGATGAAGGCGGCGGTTCGAGGCGATCGCCTCTTGCTAAATGGTCAGGGCCGCTTAGATGATCCCGTCATCACCAAAGCCATCGGCCCCCAAAAGCTCAGCCAAATCTACGCCTTCCAAGACTTTCGCGATCAAATCCATCAGTATCAAATTGCCGAAGGCGTCTCCGGTATTGTCTGGCGTCAGTGCAGCTTTCAAGGCCGCACGCTGCGCTTTCCCGAAATTCACCCTCAGCTAACGGCCACTGCCGAAGACAAGCTCAGACTTGGTGCGGCCAAAGGCGTAGTCATTGCCTTTTGGCGAGAAGCTGCCGTTGATCTCAAGCTCTGGCGAGCGGGCAATCTGCCAGAGCCAATTGCAACCGAGCACGTAGAGGCCCTGATTGAACACGCTGAATGGGCCGACATTGAAACCACTCGCAGCGAGCTGTATCTGCTGCTGTGCTGGGGAAATCCGAAAGAAAGCTACTACGCCTGGGCCTATCCGGAATCGGGCTGCGATCGCATCATCGCCACCCACACCCAACCCAGCGGTATCAAGGTTTAGATTCGCTCAAACGCTCGGAAGAGAAACGCTAGGGAGAGAACAGCACAGCACGGTACAATCAGGGTCAGCGAGAGGTAACTTTGCCGATCGCTCATTCTTCACATTGCACTCTTCCATGCCCATCGCCGTCGTTACCATCGAAACTCACGGATTTCCGGCCTCTCTAGCCGCCGCCGACGCTATGGTCAAAGCCGGCCGCGTCACCTTGATCAAAATTGCGCCCGCTGACAGTGGCCATCAGTATGTCGTCGTGCGCGGCCCTAACGCAGAAGTCGAAGCCGCACTAGAAGCAGGGCTTAAAGCTGCCAATGCCTGTCATGGTGATGGTGCATATGCCCACACCCTCATCCCGAATCCCACACCAAATGTCATTACGACCTTAGAGCTGGACTACACCGAAGAGTCTTTACCGTTCGTAGAGTGACGACCAATTGAGAGCGTCCCCCTTGCCTTGTACAATTTGTGATGGAGTTCATATCAGGTCTCCACTAATGTTTAGGAGAATATAGATGCCACAGGCAGTTGGATCGCTCGAAACCAAAGGGTTTCCCCCTGTACTCGCCGCTGCAGATGCTATGGTCAAAGCAGGGCGAGTCACCCTCGTTACCTACATTCGAGCAGGCAGTGCCCGGTTCTGCATCAACATTCGAGGCGATGTCTCTGAAGTGAAAGCGGCGATGGAAGCTGGGGTAGAAGCCGCTCAGAACGCGCCTGGCGGCGTCCTCGAAACCTGGGTGATTATTCCGCGTCCTCACGAAAACGTGGTTGGCGTGCTGCCCATTCAGTTTGACGAGAGTGTAGAAGATTTCCGAGAAGCGGTAGAGGTGCCGATCATTCCTGGCAGCACTCGCGGTCGTCAGACGTCTTAACTCAGCGGCGTTCGTTGCACTTGACCTTTCGCCACGCTTGATAATGCTTTAGCCAGACAGCTCTTTTCCCAGCGGACAGGAGCTGTTTTGTTGATTTTTCGATTGATTTCTTTCCACTTGTCCCCATGCCAACCCTGCTGACTGCAAACACACCCGAAACGTTTCCCCTGATGGCCGTCGTCGCTCAAGACGCGATCAAATTTGCGCTGCTGCTCTCGGCGGTAGACCCGGAACTGGGCGGGGTGGTCATTGCTGGGCGCAAAGGAACCGCAAAATCGGTGCTGGCACGGGCACTGTATCAGCTGCTGCCCCCTATCGAAATTATTGAAGGCTCGCTCAACGGCGATCCGACTAAGCCTACAGAATGGGACGACGAAACTATCAGCCGCTTCGCGCCAGGCACCCCTGTCGAAGAATTGCCGACGAGCGTGATCAAAGCGCCGTTTATCCAAATTCCGCTGGGTGTTACCGAAGATAGACTGCTGGGCGCTGTGGATGTGGCAAAATCTATCAGTGCGGGCGAAAGTGTTTTTCAGCCGGGGCTGTTGGCCGAAGCGCACCGCGGCGTTCTCTACATTGACGAAATCAATCTGCTAGATGAGCAGATCAGCAATCTGTTGCTCTCGACGCTGACAGCCGGTCGCAATCAAATTGAGCGAGAGGGCCTCAGCTTTCAGCATCCCTGCAAGCCGCTGCTGATTGCCACCTACAACCCCGAAGAGGGAAATTTGCGAGAGCATTTGCTCGATAGAATTGCGATCGCTCTTTCTGCTGACACCGCCCTTTCCCTAGAAGATCGCGTCGCTGCCGTTGAGCAAGTCAATCGCTTTGCCAACAATCCCAGCGCTTTTTTAGGTGAATACGAAGAAGAAATCGACTCGCTCAAAACGCAAATCATTCTGGCGCGCGAGTGGCTCAAAGATGTCACCATCACCACCGAGCAGATAAATTACCTAGTCACCGAAGCGATTCGCGGCGGGGTGATGGGCCATCGCGCTGAGCTGTTTGCCGTGCGCGTCGCCAAAGCCTGCGCCGCCCTAGATGGCCGCACAACCATCATTGCAGACGATTTGCGCAGCGCCGTCGAGCTAGTCATTGTTCCCCGCTCTAGCGCAGTGCCGCCAACAGAAGACGAACAGCCGCCACCGCCACCGCCACCGGATCAACCCGAACAGCAAGAAGAGGAGAACAACGACGATTCGCAAGACGATTCAGACAGCGAAGAAGAAGAGAACGAACAGCCCGAAACACCGCCTTCTATCCCCGAAGAATTTGTTTTTGATGCGGAAGGAGTCGCCCTCGACTCAACGCTGCTGAGCTTTGCGAAAAGCACCGGCAAACAAGGAACATCAGGTAAAAACAGCGTCATTTTCTCAGACGAGCGGGGCCGCTATATCAAGCCCTTTATCCCGTCTGGTCCGGCTCGCCGGATTGCGGTAGATGCCACCCTGCGCGCCGCCGCCCCTTACCAAAAGGCCCGCCGAGAGCGCTTTCCGGATCGCACTGTCATTGTCGAGCAAGGCGACATTCGCGCTAAGCGCCTCGCTCGCAAGGCCGGATCGCTGATTATCTTTGTGGTAGATGCCTCTGGCTCAATGGCGCTTAACCGCATGCAAAATGCTAAAGGCGCGGTTCTCAGCCTCCTCACCGATGCCTACCAAAACCGCGATCAGGTGGCGCTGATTCCGTTTCGCGGTGAGCAGGCCGATGTGCTATTGCCCCCCACCCGCTCGATCACAGCGGCCAAGCGACGACTGGAGACGATGGCCTGCGGCGGCGGCTCGCCCTTGGCACATGGGCTAATGCAGGCTGTGAAAGTGGGCACAAATGCTCAAAAATCAGGGGATGTTGGCAGCGTCATGATTGTGGCGATTACCGATGGTCGAGGCAATGTGCCATTGGCGCGATCGCTCGGCGATGAACCCGAAGCAGACGAAGAAAAGCCGGACATCAAGGCCGAACTGCTAGAAATCGCCAGCAACATTCGCGCAACCGGCTATCAGCTTTTGATCATTGATACTGAGCGCAAGTTTGTCTCTACGGGCTTTGGCAAGGAGCTGGCGAAGGTTGCAGGCGGGCGATACTACCAGCTACCAAAGGCGACCGATCAGGCGATCGCCTCAATGGCTCGTACCGCCCTCGCTGAGACTAAAGCTTAGTATCCAAATTGATATCAATCAGGATCAAATCAACGTCTAGCGACCTCGTTGGGCACCGTCGCCACTGTCGGCATCGCCACCTGACTAGGACGCAGCACCGCGCCTAGCAAATAGCCCCCAATGCAAATCAACAGCCCATAAACGTTGAGACCCAAGTCAAGCGCATACTTGCCGCTGCCCAGACTCATCCACGCTGGGAAAACAGACAGACCCGAGGCGCTTTCTACCACGCGCAAAACACCAAAGGTGAGCCCCGGCCAAAACGCCAGGTGAAAACTCAAGCTGCCGGCTTTGCGAATAAAGGCCAGCAGGAAAATTGGTGCGAGTCCCATTACCATCGTGCCGCTAATCGTGGTGGCTTGAATAATCGCTGGGCCAACCCGATCACCTAGATAAATGCTAAACAGCGGCAGGTTTCCCAGAAGCGCGATCGCCACCATCCACCACCGGCCCAACAGCGCCTGCCGCTCCGTCGGCGAGCCCTGACGGTTCTGCCAGTCGCGGGCACCGAGCTTCGCCACACTCGAAAAAGTAGAGTCCAGCGTCGAGCCCGCGCTCGTGAGCATAATCGCATTGAAAACTAGCAGCATCGGCAAGCCGAACAGCGCCGGGACCGTCAGCGTCGGTGACCCTTCAGTGCCATTGGCCAGCGCATACAGACCCACCGAGCTAAAGAGCAAAATAAAGCCGCCGCTCACCAGACCCGCGATTACAAATCCCTTAACCATCACCTTAGGCGAAGTAATAAACGCCCGGTCCGTCATCACCGGATCGTGAAATGGATAGCTCAAAACCTGCACAAAGGCCAACCCACAAAACGTCAGTCCAGCCATTGAGGTTTCAGCATCGACCGTCGGTAACCCTTGCGTGACTAGTCCTGGTCCTAAAGTCGCCAAGATCACCACCAGCAAGACCGCTGCCAGCAGCATCTGAGCGCTGTCAGTCAACAGGCTAGAGCGCAAGCCCCCCAGCAGGCTGTAGTACACCGTAAAAGCAGTCACCAGCGCCGCCGCCAGCCAATAGCCCGCGCTGCCCTCCTGGCCAAAATAAAGCGAGAAAACTTTCGTATTTGACCACACTTCATTCAGCAGGCGAATGGCGATCGCCAGCAAAAACAGCCGCGCGCAGACCTTGCCATATTTGTGTACTAAAAACTCTGGAATAGACTGGTGACCGCCTCGGGTGCGGATGTAGTAGAGGGCGATCGCCGCCGTCACAAAGCTCAAATAGTAAATCGCATAGCCAATCCCGCCAGTAATGCCAAACGCATTGCCCAGGCTCGCCGCATTGTCGATAGATTTGGCAAAAATCCAGGAAATCGCTGCACTAGAAACCAGTAGCCACAGCCCTGGAGATTGACCTTGGCGCGACTGACCCCCAAAAAATTCCAAAGCAGAAACCTTTACTGGCGTAGTCTTTCGCACCAGCCGGTAGATGAAAAACCCGTATCCGGCTAAAAGCACCCAGGTCAGCGTCTTGGCTAACTCCATAAGTTCACTAAAATTCCTAAAAAATACTGTAGAGAACGCTCAAAAGAGAACATTCCAAAGAATGTCAAACTATTCTACAGAATGAGGTCCTGAGATTTTCCTGAGTAAATCCGGTGAATTGGGTGAGCAGATCGAAAACCATGCAAAAATCTAGATCAAGGCGACAAAATGATGTCCACGATACAAAAGCAATGGCAGTTTTTCTCAATTCTGGAGAAAAGGTCGTGGCATCGTTGAGCCAGTTGACTTGTCTTATAGGAGTTTCTCCATGCCCCGCCATCGTCCGATTCATCTCTCTCGGCGTCAGATTATCCGTGGCTTGCTTGCCACTACGGCCTTTGGCGCAGCCACTAAGCTAAGCGGCTGCTCGCCTGCTGAAGACACCTCCTCCGCAGAAGGTGCCGCCGATGGCGGGGCCCCTAATGAGGTTGTCGTTGGCTTTATCTACGTCGGGCCAAAAGACGATTTTGGCTATAACCAAGCCCATGCCGAAGGGGCCGAGGCGATGGCCGCTGTGCCCGGCATCAAAATTATTGAAGAAGCCAGTGTGCCCGAAACCTCTGCTGTACTCGAAACTATGCGCAGCATGATTGAGGTAGACGGTGCCACCGTTCTCTTTCCGACCTCCTTTGGCTATTTTGATCCCTACATCCTAGAGCTAGCCCCAGAATTTCCCGAGGTCCAGTTTTTCCATGCGGGCGGTCTGTACGAAGAGGGCGTTACGCCTGAGAACGTAGGCAGCTATTTTGGCTACATTGACGAAGCTCAGTACCTCGCAGGCATTGTCGCTGGCCACGCCTCGCAGACAGGTCAGCTAGGCTTTGTCGCCGCTAAGCCCATTCCCCAAGTGCTGCGCAATATCAACAGCTTTACCCTCGGGGCGAAAACGGTCAATCCAGACATTACGACCCAGGTGATTTTCACTGGCGACTGGGCCTTACCGGTCAAAGAAGCCGAAGCCACAAACAGCATGGCCGATCAAGGAATTGATGTGGTCACCTGCCATGTTGATAGTCCTAAAGTGGTGATCGAGACCGCTGAAAAGCGAGGTATTTTCTCTTCTGGGTATCACGCTAACCAAGCGCCGCTAGCACCTGAAGGCTATCTCACTGGCGCTGAGTGGGACTGGATCAGCATTTATACCTTCTTAGGCGAGCAGTTTGCTGAAGGCAAAACGCTGATGGCTGGAGATATCGACCATATCTTGCGCGGGGGCTTGGCCGACAACTTCTGCAAGCTTTCTCCCTACGGCCCAGCGGTGAGCGCAGAGGCGCAAGCGGATGCAGAGACCGCTAAAGAACAATTTCTCAAAGAAGAGCTGGTGATCTATAACGGTGAGCTCAAAGACAATCAGGGAAAAGAGATTCTGCCAGCCGGTGAAGAATACGAGCAGCAAGACATCGCACTTGAAAAAATGGACTGGCTAGTTGAAGGCGTCAAAGGCAGCACCAGCGGCTGATGATAAGGACGTCTTTCGCTTCACGTCATCTGCCCTGGCGGCGATCGCTCGAAGCTATCTGCTTACCCGTCGGGGCACTAATCGTCGCACTGGTGATATTTGGCGGCTTTTGCGCGCTGGCTGGTGCCAACCCGTTTGCTGTCTATAGCTCCATTTATAAAGCCGCCTTTGGCCGCTGGAGCGCTTGGCAAAACACCCTAATCCGCGCTGCGCCGCTGATGCTAACGGCGCTGTGTACGGCGCTCCCGGCTCGACTCGGGCTCGTGATCATCGGTAACGAAGGGGCGCTTGTGATGGGCGGGCTCGCGGCGATGGGGGTCGGTTTGGCTGTAGGTACCGCGCTACCGCCGCTGCTGGTGCAGTTAGCGATGGCCGCTGCGGGTATGGTCGCTGGCGGACTATGGATTATGCTAGCCGGGGCGCTGCGACACTATCGCGGGGTGAATGAAACCATTAGCAGTCTGCTGCTGAACTACATTGCGATCGCCCTGATGAACCACCTCGTCGAAGGCCCTATGCGCGATGCCAGCTTTGTCACCAAGCCTTCGTCTGCCGCACTCGATGCGGCCAATGTACTCGGCACAGTGCCTGGTAGTCGTATCCACTACGGACTTTTCTATGGCATCGTCATCTGCATCTTGGCCTATTTCCTAATTCAGCGCACCGCCTTTGGCTTTGCCGCGCGCATCGCGGGGGGTAATATCCGCGCCGCTCGCCTGGCTGGTCTCCCAGTTGGCAAACTCACCCTCGCTATTTGCTTTTTAGGCGGATCGGCCGCCGGACTTGCAGGCATGGTCGAAGTCGCCGCCGTCCAAAAGCGCATCAACGAATCGCTCGTCTCCAACTATGGCTACGCAGGAATTCTAGTGGCCTTTGTCTCTCGCCATAACCCCCTCGCCACCGTTCTGGTCGCTATTTTACTCGGCGGCATTCTCGCCAGCGGCGGCATTCTTCAGCGATCGCATGATCTCCCCGACGCTACCGTCCTCGTCTTCCAAGGCATCGTTTTCCTCTGTGTCCTCTTCAGCGACTCTCTCTACGGCAAACTCCCCTGGTTCCAAGAGTCCGCCGCCTAATTCTTTTTCCCTCCCCCTTACCCAAATGCCAACAGACTCCCTTGGCCTACTCGGCATTCCTCTCGGTATCCTCGCTGGCACTTTGCGCGGCAGCGCCCCCTTTCTCTTCGTCAGCTTAGGCGAATGCCTCACCGAAAAAAGCGGCAAAATCAATCTGGGGCTAGAAGGCACGCTGCTTATGGGCGCGATGAGTGCCTACAGCGTTTCCTATCTCACTCAGGGCATTGTTGGCCCAACTTGGTCGCCCTGGCTCGGCGTTGTAGCCGCCGGTCTCTCGGGTATGGCGTTGGGCATGGTTCACGGCTGGCTGGCTCAGCAGCCCAGGGTGAACGATGTCGCCGTCGGTATTGCCATGATCATCTTGGGTAGCGGCTTGGCTTTTTTCCTGGGCAAGCCCTTTATCCAGCCGCAGGCCCCGCAGCTCTTTACCTTCGACTGGGGCGCTTGGAGCAGCTCACCCCAAATTCAGGCCGCGCTCAAAGTCAGCCCGCTGTTTTTACTGGGAGCAGCGATCGCCCCTCTCCTGCATTGGTTTTTCCGCGCTACCCGCTGGGGCCTCTACGTTCGTGCGGTCGGCGATAGCCCCGAAGCTGCTCGCGCAATGGGCATCTCTATCTTCAACGTGCGGATGCTCAGCATTATGGCCGGTAGCTTTCTGGCAGGCATTGGCGGCGCGTGTTTATCACTGTATTATCCGGGGGTTTGGACAGAGCGGATTTCTAGCGGGCAGGGCCTGATGGCTGTTGCCTTGGTGATTTTTGCTCGCTGGAATCCGATACAGTGCCTCTGGGCATCCATGCTGTTTGGTGGTGCCCAGGCCATCGGCCCCGCCTTTCAATCAGTTGGTATCGATTCTTACTACTATCTGTTCAACGCCGCGCCCTACATTTTGACGTTGTTGATTATGGTGATTACCTGCTCACCTCAGCAAACCATCGCAGGTTCACCTGGCGCCCTCGGAAAGGAGGATTGATTTTTTAAGATGACAGACACTTTAAAGCTAGCGGTCAACGGCACGTTGATGAAAGGACTCTCTCTCAATCCCAATCTACTGAATGTGGGCGCGACCTTTGAGCGAGAGGCGAGCACCGAGCCCGCCTATCGAATTTGGTCGATCGATGATCGCTATCCGGCCATGATTAAAGTAAAAGCAGGCGGTGTTGCAGTGGCGCTAGAGGTTTGGCAGGTGCCGCTTTCGGGGCTGGGCGTTATTCTCTCGCAAGAGCCCCCTGGTCTCGCCATTGGCAAAGTCATGCTTCACGATGGCGAAGAAGTGCTCGGTGTAATTGGTGAGCCGCTGACCGTAGAAGGGAAAAGAGAGATTAGCGAGTATGGGGGTTGGCGGGCCTATCAGTCGAGCCGGTAAGTTTCGTTAATGTCCGGCCATCCGCTGGCCAATGAGACTGAGGTCGGCCTCGGCAATGTCGCTCTGGTAGACAATTTTTCCTTCGCTCATCACCAAGATGCGATCGCTCAACGCCAGCAGCTCATCTAGCTCCTCACTGACCAATAGCACCGCCACCCCCCGATTGCGAGCTGCCACAATCGCGTCGTGAATAAAATCAACTGCCGCAAAATCCAGGCCAAAGCAGGGATTTGCCGCGATCAACAGTTTCACGCTTTTTTCAGACAGCTCTCTAGCTAGCACAGTGCGCTGCACGTTGCCGCCCGAAAGGTGACTCACGGGCGTATTCACCGAAGGCGTTTTTACCGAGAAAGCCTTGACTAATTCTCGCGCCATCTGACGGATTACCTTTAGCTGTAGCAGCCAGTGCCACTTAGCCTGAGGCGGCCTGTCAAAGGTCCGCAGCGCGATATTTTCAGCCACGCTCATTCCGGGCACACAGGCATTGCGCAAAGGTTCTTCGGGCAGCGCATAGACCTGATGGCGAAACATCTGCGATCGCGTCGCCGTATAGGGCTCACCGTTAACCGCCACCTCACCAGACACCGGCAGTCGCTGTCCCGATAGCACCTCTACTAGCTCCTTTTGACCATTGCCAGAAACGCCCGCAATGCCGACAATCTCGCCACTGTAAACGGCCACATTCAGCCCCTTTACAGCCGGCAGTCCGTTGTCACCTTTAGCCTGAATATCGGTAATCGCAAGCACCGGCAGCCCCTCACCCGCGATCTTATCCACACTCACTTTGTCCACGCTATGAGTATCGCGTGCCTTGCCCAGCATCATCTGCGCCATCTCTTCTACCGAAAGCGCCTCGGTTGTCCCCTGACCTGCCAGCTTACCCTTACGCAGAATCGTCACCTCATCGGCAAACGCCTGCACCTCTCGAAACTTGTGAGTAATCAGCAGCACGCTCAGATTGCCCTTGAGCACCTCCGCACGCAGCAGACCCAACACCTCATCGGCCTCTACCGGCGTCAGCACCGAAGTCGGCTCATCTAAGATCAAGATCTTGCTTTGGAGATAGAGCTGCTTGAGAATTTCGAGCTTTTGCTTTTGCCCAGCAGCTAGCTGCGCGACCGGCGTTTCTAGCTGAATATGAAAAGGAGATTGTTCGACAAAGACCCGCAGCTGCTCAATCTCTTGTTTCCAGTTAATGATTTTGCGAGCGTCGTAGCGAGAGAGGACCAAATTCTCTGCAACACTCATCGCTGGCACCGAGGTGAAATGCTGATACACCATCCCAATACCGTGAGCATGGGCGTCTTTAGGACTATGAATGGCTTTCGGCTTGTGATCGATCAGCACCTGTCCCATAGTTGGCTGATAAAACCCCATCACACACTTTACCAGCGTGCTTTTACCTGCCCCATTCTCCCCCAGCAGCGCATGGACGCTGCCCGGTTTTAGCCTCATTGATACCTCCTCGAGCGCCGTAAAGCGACCGAACCGCTTTGTCATCTCGACAACATCTAGCTGAGGCGGACCCTGAATAACACTCTTGTTCATATCAGCTGTTCATACCAGCAAGCGACTCACCCACACATTACTTAAGTTGTCATCGCCGTCGCCGCCGACCTTTCCTCGCCTGAATACTCACGCGTTGGCGCCTCAAACCCACAGGAACTTCCGTCAGTATGAACAACATCCGCTTCCCAAGGCAGTCGGTAATTACCTGCAACCATATCTTGCATGTAGGTGTAGGGGCAGTCTTGTGCGCCCCCTTTAACTGCCACATAACCTCGGTGACCGAACTGGTAAATGTTATTTTCCACACCCCAGTGCTGCCTCGCCTCGCGCACCAGATCCGGGCGCACCTCAGCAGTGATAATTTCATCCGGGCGATGGCTACCCATCACTACTGGCGTCCCGTCAAAATTAACGATCATCCCCTCACCCATCGAATCAAACGTACCATCGCTGCCGCACATACACACCGAAGCCGTCACCATTAAATTGCAAAACGCATTGGCCTGATTGGTCACTCGCCAGCTATTGCGGATAGGCGCAGTGTAGCCCGCTGTGCGAATCATCACTTCAGCGCCCTTATAAGCACATTCTCTAGCCATTTCAGGAAACATCCCATCATGGCAAATAATTAGCGCTAGCTTACTGCCATTCGGCCCCTCACAGACAGGAATGCCAATATTGCCGGGCTCCCACGGCTCTACAGGCACCCAGGGATGCAGCTTGCGGTAATACAGCTTAAGCTCTCCGGCATCGTCGATAATAATGCCACTGTTATAAGGGTTACCGTCTGGGTTGTACTCCATAATCGAAAAACAACCCCAGATTTGGTGCTCTGCGCAGGCCGCGCGAAAGGCTGTCACTTCTGGGCCATCTAGACGACACATGATCTCTGGATTGGTATCCATAGACAGCCCATGCAGCGAATACTCTGGAAATACCACCAAATCCATCGCCGGCAGGTTTCGACGAGCCTTGCCAACCATTTCACAAATTCGCTGGCTCTGCGCGGCCAAATCCGCGGGGGTGACTACATTGGGTAGCTGCAATTGCACCATCCCTAACACCACACCATTCGGGGTTTTATTGAGTCCACCTAATCCGCTCATGGCCAATTCCTCACCCTCAAAACATCGTTTACAAATTACTGACATGCGAACAATCTACAGTCTCTTGGCCAGTCATTTTGTGACAATTGTTGCGAGTTGGCGGTTTGTCTAGCGGCACCTCTTGTTCAAATTTTTCAGGCGACGGGCACGCTGAAAGCAGAAAATCGATCCGTTTCGTCTTTAAGCTTCCATCTATGTATGACTTGACGCAGCTGACTTTACAAGACATTACGGCTATGGGCAGCGCGCTGCGCAGCTTTGGTCAAGGTGCCGATAGCTTAGAGACCGTTGCAGATCGCTGTGTGCAATATTTTCATCAGACCCTCATTGATCCAACGACTGGCAAAGCCGCTTGCGCGCTTACTCGGTTTTTCAAAACTCATGCCTATAGCGATCTGCCGCCTACTTTACAGGCTCGTGCTGCCAATTTAATTTCTCCGGCCAGCTTGTCTCAGGATAATACAGTCGATCTAGCTCAATCAGGTGACATCACCAACTGTCAAATCCCGCCTGATCTCAAATGTCTGACGTTACTTGCAACGGCAGGAGAGAAATCTGAGTGGTGCGATCGCCGCCACTCAAAAGGACACCAAGCCATTCCGCTGATCAGCGAAACAGCCGTCAGCCAAATTCCCATGATCTCTCAGCTCATCAAAGGATTTGGTCTAGATGTTGGATGTGTGCTAGCCCCAGATCCTCACCTGCTAATGGCGCTAGAGCATCAAACCTTCAACGTTTTCTATATTCCTACTGCCGCAGGTAGTCAATTTATCCCAGCCCAAACAGAATTTGTAGAGCCCTTTGGCATCAAATCAGTCCTCGGATTTGGCGGAATGCTGCCTTCCGGCAATCTGTTTGCCGTCATTCTGTTCTCTAAAGTCACCATTCCAGAATCAACAGCTAGCTTGTTTAAAACCTTACCTTTAAACATAAAAATGGCCGCTATCCCACTTGAAGCGCATGAGCTTTTTCATCCGCTGCAGACAGCTTGAATCCAGCTAATTTTATAGATATTCAACTTAGGATCTGATGCAAGATAGCACAATACCACTCCCTAAGAGCGCTTCACAGGCAGAAGAGGTCGCACGGCTACAAGCACAGATAACAACGCTCGAAGAGTTACTACAGATCTATGAACAGTCCGCGACAGAACAAGAACAAAGGTTGCAGGGAGCACTACAAACCCTACAGGAAAGAGCGCAGCAGCTAGAACATGCCCAGCAAGCGCTGCAAACCCTGCAGGCGATTCTAGACAGCATGGGCGATGCCGTCATCGTTATCAATGAAGAAGGACAAACGCTGTTCAGCAACCCTGCTGCCAGAGAGCTATTGGGCGGTAATCCGAGTAACCGTAGCGGCCCAACCCAATCATTCGCCTATTCCTTCCATAATTGGATACAAGCCCATAAAATCCTTAGACCTGACGGCATTAGCCCATATCCAGCCGATGAGCTACCGCTAGCTTTGGCCATTCGCGGCGAATCGGTAGACACTGCTCAGATGTGGGTAACTACGCGAAAAACCAATTCTTCTCAGTGGTTAAGTGTCAACGCTAGACCTTTAAAGGCCGACAATCAAATTACTGGAGCAGTCGCCGTCTTTAGCGACATCACGCAGAATAAACTGTTTGAACAAGCACTACAGTACTCTAGCCAAGAAGCTCAACGGCAAGCCGAACTGTTAGAAGAAACGCTCCAGCAGCTCAAGCAAGCTCAGGCTCAGCTGATCCAGAGTGAAAAGATGACGAGTCTAGGCCAGACCGTCGCAGGCATTGCCCACGAGATCAACAATCCGGTAAGCTTTATCCACGGCAATTTACCCCATACCCGTCAAGCATTTCAAGATTTGCTAGATCTAATCTCTCTTTTTCAAACCACTTACCCCACACCAACGGCTGAAATTGCCGAGGCCATTGAAGAGATTGACTTAGCGTTTCTAGCCAAAGATATCCCGACAATGCTGGCCTCTATGCAGGCCGGAACCAAGCGCATCCGCGAAATTGTGAAATCGCTGCGGCTTTTTTCTCGCTTAGACGAAGCGGATATTAAAGCGGTCAACGTTCACGCGGGTATAGACAGCGCCCTGATGATCTTGCGCTCGCAGCTTGAAGCAGATGTTGACCGGCCCGCTATACAGGTGCATAAGCTGTATGGTGATCTCCCGCTGATCGAATGCTATGCCGCACAGCTCAATCAAGTATTTGTCAACGTGCTAGCTAACGCTGTAGATGCGCTGAGTCATCAAGCACAATCACCTCAAATTACGATTCGCACTAAAATCACTGAGGGCTTTGCCGTTATCGAGATCTCAGACAATGGCATTGGCATTCCTGAGCACATCAGCTCCAAGATTTTTGATCCGTTTTTCACAACCAAGCCCGTCGGAAAAGGAACAGGTTTAGGGTTATCTATCTGCTACAAAATCATTGTAGAAACTCATCAGGGCCGTCTAGAGTGCATGTCTGAAGAAGGGCAGAGCACTGAAGTTATAATTAAACTACCTTTAAATCCTCAGCTTGTGACTTGAAGATTCGATCAAACGGTGACTGGGCCTTTACCCTTGCTTTCGTCCTTAAGGTTGGACCGTAGCGATGCCCAATCTAATGCCATCAACCGTTTGTAGCTGATCCATCGCGGCGACAACTCGTCCGTGTGGGGT
>JBAUIB010000225.1:0-3026 GCA_049680585.1 Phormidesmis sp. | reverse complement strand
GAAATGATCTTGGCGGTGCTGCTTGCCCCTGTCGCTTGGCTAATGGGTATCCCCTGGGCTGACTGCAGCGCCGTGGGCACCCTTCTCGGCAAAAAAACGATCCTCAATGAGTTCATCGCCTATTTGGATCTGCAAACGCTTATCCAAGAAAATGCCATATCCGAGCGATCTGTCACTATTGCCACCTACGCCCTCTGTGGCTTTGCCAACGTTGGCTCCATTGGCATTCAGCTCGGCGGCATCGGTGGTATTGCCCCTAACCGCCGCACTGACCTAGCTCGCATTGGCCTACGCGCCATGATTGCGGGAACCCTTGCCTGCTTCATGACTGCCTGCATTGCCGGAATTTTACTTTAGCAGAGTCGCCTACGACGCCAGCGCTGACCGATTGGGCCGCGCAAAAATCATTCGACCCGCTGAGGTCTGAAGCGCACCTGTCACCACCACCACCAGCTCGTCGCCAATAAATTCGTTGCCTTCTTCTACGACCACCATCGTCCCGTCGTTTAAGTAGCCGACGCCCTGAGTCGGTTCTTTACCTTCTTTGAGGACTCTGATTTCAATATCGTCGCCGGGCAGGTAGGTGGGGCGAATGGCTTTGGCCAGATCGTTAATATTGAGCACTTTGACCTGCTGAACGCTAGCGACTTTGTTGAGGTTGTAGTCGTTTGTTAGGAGCTGAGCGTTCATTTCCTGAGCGAGCTTCACCAGCTTAGAATCGACGGCGCTGATATCGTCATAATCGGCTGGGTCAATCACTATGCGCTCAGGGTATTTTTCACGAATTCGGTTAATGATGTCTAGCCCTCTTCGGCCTCGCGCCCGCTTTTGATCGCTAGAAGAATCGGCCACGCGCTGTAATTCTTGCAGCACAAACTGTGGCAGTAGGAGCTGCCCTTCGACAAAGCCGGTTTTTAGCAGATCTTCAATCCGCCCGTCGATAATACAGCTGGTGTCGAGGACCTTGCTCTTGGCAGGCTTGAGGGTACCTTCGGTAATCAGCATGGTCTCGTAGCTGTTCGGATTGATCAGTCGCAGCAGGGCTCTGCCGTTGGTTTCCGCAAGGCTCATGCCGGAGACAGCAAATAGAAGGCTGCCCATCACGGCGGTGACTGGCTTGACGAAGCCAAACTTATCGGGAATCGGCAGCAAAAACAGCGGAGCTAACATCAGATTGGCAATCAGCAGGCCAATCACCAAACCCACGGCCCGAGAGAGCAGCAAATCGGGAGCCATTTCTTTAATCTGATTCTCTATCCGCCGATAGCTGGTCTGTACGACTAGGCCCGCGCCAACACCAATCAGGGCGCCAAAGCCGCCTGAGACAGACTCCAAGCCTTCAATATTGGTGACTTGTTGAAGAACAGACTCTGGCAAAAAATCGACGCTGAAAAAGCCGATTCCCGCGCCAGTTAAAACAAATGAAAAGACAATCAGTGCGTCGAGCATAGGCCAGGTGTGAAGTTTGTTAGCGCCGCAGGAAGAGACTACTATGAGCAATCACCACATGCGCTAAAGCATTGATGTGATTATGATTACGGCTATTATAGGGGCTGGCTTGGCGATCGCCCCCTTTATCGCATTTTTTGTAATAGGCAACGACATTGGCTACTTCAGCCTACATCCATATTCCCTTCTGTCGGCGGCGCTGCTACTACTGTGATTTTGCCATTTCGGTGGTGGGCGATCGCGCTAGAGGCGACACCTCAAATACCATCAGCCAATACATAGACACGCTCATTCAAGAGATTCGAGCCACCCCTATTGCCAGTGATAAGCCCCTACAAACCGTCTTTTTCGGCGGCGGCACACCGTCTTTACTCTCGGCGGCTCAGCTCAACGAGCTTTTAAGCGCGCTCCATATCCGCTTCGGCATTGCGCCAACCGCCGAAATCTCAATGGAAATGGACCCTGCAACCTTTGAGCTGCCAGATATAGAAGGGTACCAGGCCGCAGGAATCAATCGAGTCAGCTTAGGCGCACAAGCCTTTCAAGACGATATTTTAGCCGCCTGCGGACGCTTCCACCGCAGCCAGGATATTTTTCGAGCCGTCGAGCTACTGCAACAAGCTCAAATCAATAACTTCAGCCTTGATTTGATCTCTGGACTGCCCCATCAAACGCTAGCGCACTGGCAAAGCTCTCTCGAAAAAGCGGTTGCCCTAGCCCCCACGCACCTGTCTCATTACGATCTGATTGTTGAGCCCCAAACCGCCTTTGGTCGCTACTTTACGCCCGGCGAAGCCCCTTTGCCCAGTGATGAGCACACCGCTCGTATGTACCGCGTGGCCCAAGCATTCTTGAGCGCACAAGGCTACGAGCATTACGAAATTTGCAACTATGCCAAGCCGGATTACGAAGCCCGTCACAACCTCACCTACTGGCATAGTCAGCCCTGCTATGGCTTTGGGATGGGGGCCACCAGCTATATCAATCATCAGCGCATTGAGCGGCCTCGCACTCAGCGCACCTACCGCGAGTGGGTTGAGCGGTTCATTCGGCAGAAAGGCCGTACGCCAGATCCGGTTTTACCGCCTGCCGAGCAGGTAATAGAAGGGATTATGGTGGGTCTGCGGCTGAAGCAAGGTATTTCGCTAGAGGCGATCTATCAGATGTACGGCGAGCGGGGATTAGCGCAAATGGAACAGGCACTCGCCCCTCACCTTCAAGCCCAGCGTGTCATCATCGACGCACCGCTTTTAGATCGAGAAAATATAACAAAGCTTGAACCGACTAGCCGAATTCGACTGAGCGATCCCGAAGGTTTTCTAATGTCTAACCAGGTGATTGTCGATGCCTTTAACGCGCTAGAAGCGCTAAGAAACCGCTAGAGAATGGATGAATTATGGCCGACAGGCAATGTGTCAGTCCATCTGCTCGCCATCTGTCATCCAGCAATCCGTTGCGCATCCTTAAGAGTTAGGCCCCCCGCTTTGCAGTAAGATAGGCCCTCTGTGCAAGAATCAGCTGGTTAACATCGGCTGTGCAATACCAACACTCTTTTATCACTTCATCTTCCGCTAACC
>JBAUIB010000224.1:0-57657 GCA_049680585.1 Phormidesmis sp. | reverse complement strand
GCTGAGGGGGGGTAAAGGTCTGCACGGGGGGGAGGTCCCTCATTTCAAAAGCAGCTTCACCATAACAGGCATGCAGCAAACCCAAGGCGGATCGTCTCGGTTCCAGACTACAGGACTCTCCGCCGGGCAAGCAATAAGGTAAAAAGTGTGCAACCCTCTCAAAGCCATGACCAGTCGCTTGTTTACTAACCTGTAAAAACTCTCCTCCCCAAATAGTTTGATCGCAGCCGTTGCCAGTCCCGTCCCAGGCAATGCCTAGGAGGGGAGCCTGGAGCTGATGTTCGGCCATGCATGAGAGGATATGAGCGTAGTGATGCTGGATAGCAATCACGGGTAGGTGCCATTGGTGTGCGAGAGTTTGGGCAAGTTGAGTTGAGCTATAGTCGGGGTGGCGATCGCAGGCGATCGCCGTTGGCTGCACGCTATGAAGCGAAAGAAAGTCATTAATAGTCTGCTGTAGCTGGTTTCTAGATTGAGGTGTATCCAAATCACCTAGGTGTTGACTCAGTACAATCTCTTCGCCAATAGATAGCGCGATCGCACTCTTGAGATGGGCCCCTAATGCCAAAATGCAGCGACTAGCAGAAGCCTGCTCAGGTACCTGAATCCTGTGCGGCGCATAGCCTCGGGCATGGCGTAAAATCTGTGGCTGGTCCTGCACGAGTTTTACCACAGCGTCATCTACAGGACGTTGGATAGGACGGTTATGCAGGAGGAACGTATCGGCAATCTCAGCTAATCGTTCACAGGCGACCTTTTCATCGGTATAAATGGGCTCGCCAGATAGATTGCCGCTTGTCGCAATCACAGGCGCACCGAGCTGCTGCAATAACAGATGGTGTAAGGGCGTCGTCGGAAGCATCACACCAAGATAGGGATTGTTGGGTGCAATTTCTTTTGGCAGTGCTGTGACAGACGCGTCTACATCAGAGCGTCGTGGCAATAGCACGATCGGCGCTTGGGCAGAGTTCAGCAATGTTGCGGCCCCCTCAGAGACCTCGCAGTGGCGGCACACGTCTTCTAGCGCCGGGTACATCAGTGCAAAGGGTTTGTCTGGGCGACCTTTACGCTGTCGTAGGTGCTCTACGGCAGCTGAGTTTTGAGCATCTACCAGCAATTGGAATCCACCTAGACCCTTGATGGCAACAATTTCGCCTCTTTGGATAGCCAAGACTGCACTCTGCAAAGGAGAGCCATTCTGCTGCTTCTCGCTCATCTTCTCGCTTATCCAAAAAGACAACGCAGGACCACACTGAGGACAGGCATTGGGCTGAGCGTGAAAGCGGCGTTGAGTAGGGTCAGCGTACTCTGCCTTACACTCAGGGCACATCGAGAATGACTGCATTGTTGTATTACGGCGATCATAAGGTAAGGCCGTGACAATACTGTAGCGAGGGCCGCAATGGGTGCAGTTGGTAAAAGGATAGTGGTAGCGGCGATTGCGAGCATTCAAAATATCCTGCAAGCAGTCAGGACAAGTCGCCAAGTCTGGCAAGATCTGTGCGCTTGTAGGGGCCTGGTTAGCCTGGTTTTGACTGGCCTGTGAAGACAAAATTTTAAACTGTCCTAGTCCTTCAGTAGGCAGCGCCTGCTGTTCTAGAGAGTGAATACTCGCGTGAGGCGGCAAGTCCTGCCTAAGACGCCGTAAAAACTGTTCTAACGATTCCTGATCACCTTCGATCTCGATGACAACCCCTTGATAGGTATTGCTTACCCCACCTGATAGTTTTAGCTCTGTTGCTAGGCGGTAAACAAAAGGGCGAAAACCCACCCCCTGAACAAAGCCTGTCACGCTCAGACGATAGCGACATTGCAACGAGCCGGTAACATTCATTGTTATCCAACCTCCGCAATCGCTTTGCCACCTACTTTTTCGACCAGGGCCCGACCCAAATAAGCATAAAACCTGTCTAAGCCTTGACCTGTCAGTGCTGACAGCTCGAATATTTGTGCTTGAGGTGCAATCTGCGCTAGGGCCTGTAGTGCCTCTGTCCGCTGGAAATTCACGGCATCAGCAAGATCGCTTTTGCTAATAACAATGATTTGAGCCGACTTAAACATCGTTGGATATTTAAAGGGTTTGTCCTCGCCCTCTGTGACCGACATCAGCACCATTCGCAGATCTTCGCCCAGGTCGTAGGCCGCGGGACACACCAGATTCCCCACATTTTCAACAATTAGCAAGTCAAGATTGTCCACATCAAGCTGCTTAGCAGCTTTAGCTACACTGTCAGCTTCTAAGTGACAGAGGTTACCTGTGGTAATTTGCACCGTTGGAGTCCCCGTCTGACGCAGGCGCTCAGCATCGCGATCAGTCGCTAGGTCTCCGACAATTACCCCTGCTCGCACCAGCCGACGCCTAGCGGGAAGTGTGTCGTTGTTACAAAATGAAGAGAGATCTCGCAGCAGACGCTGAATCAGCGTAGTCTTTCCTGAGCCAGGAGAAGACAGTACATTGAGCATGAGTAAGCGATGAAATGACGCTCGATTGCGCGCTGCATAATCGTCATTTTTGGCCAGTACATTTTGGCGCAGATTCAGGATTTTTGAAGTACTCTCCGGTGGTGGAACCACCCCTACCGCGCGACAACCACACTGCTTATGCGCATTCGAGCCACACATCTCAAGACATCTCCAATGATGCAAGTGCTAAATCTTTACCCTGGCGAATATCGGCGCTGATGCGCTGGCACTGAGGGCACCTATAGATCCAACAAGACTCCCCTACCGGCGAGAACTCTTTCTGGCAATTGCCGCAGTAGCAGAGTACAGATACCGTTTTCAGCGTCAGCTCAGCGCCCTGTGCTGAAGTTCCTGCACTTGCGATATCAAAGGCAAACGCAAGTGCCTCAGGCACCACACCCGATAGTTCGCCAACCTGCAGCTCAAGTCGATGAATTTTGCTGGCCCCTTGCGCTTGCAAATGGTCTAGTGCGATCGCCAGGGTTGCTTCCATTAGGCTGATTTCATGCATGCTGTTTGCTTGAGCCACGTAGGATGTTGATAGGTTTTTAGGAACTGTTCAATAGTTCTCACCGCTTGGTCACACCCTCGTTTCGTGGTAGAAGAGAGGTCTTTCCCAAAGCCAAAACTTTCGATGGGTACTTGTAAAAACCAGGCTTGTGGGGTGTGGCTACAGAGCTGCTCAGTTAGATGGAGTAACGCCAGAGGATTGCAGCTATGGGTGTCGTTTGCGGCCAGCGTCCGGGAGGAATGGTCGCCGACCACAATTGGATCGAGCTGAACCGTGCGCGCGCAACTGGTGCCACTACAAGCATCGACAAAGATGACGTAGTCGGTAGCGCTAATATCGTTAACGAGTTCGGGTGTGAGCTGATGTATTGAAATGGACTTTACGGACGGCAGGTGCCAGTTAGCAACAATATCAGCAACCCGAGGACCAACCGCATCATCGCCTCGCAGCTCATTGCCATACCCAATGATTAAAAAACGAGAGCTAGCGACTGATTGAAACGAGCTTGAACGAGTCATGAGAACTCATCTCCTTGTAGGTGCTGCTTTCACTTATTAGCTTATAAGTTAGATATGAAGAATTTGTGAGGGCTTTACCGGTAGCGCTGATGAATTACTTGGCCATCAGCGTTTATCAGCTGTAGCTGTAGCGGCATTTGTCCGGCGGCGTGGGTGGAGCAGCTGAGGCAAGGGTCAAAGGCGCGAATGCCTGCTTCTACACGGTTGAGCATGGGCTCTGGGATCTCAGCTCCTTGCCCCGCATTTTGACTAGAACCGTGGATATAGTGGCGGGCGATTTGGGCGACAGTGCGGTTCATCGCTAGGTTGTTTTGACCCGTGGCGATAATCATGTTGACTCTCGTGAGCAGGCCGGTTTCATCAATTTTATAATGGTGAAAAAGCGTTCCTCTGGGCGCTTCGCTGACACCGATGGCTTCGAGTCGGTTGACGTCGGCGCGCGCGCGCAGCTGGTCACTCTTTAGAGAGGGCTCATCTAGCTCTGTTTCAATGCGCTCTATACAAGTGAGAATCTCGATCAAACGAGCGTAGTGATAGAAGAAGGAACTGTTGACTGTTTGGTTCGCTGCGCCATGCTGACGGAAAATCTGAAGTTCTTGCTCGGCTAGGGGTGTACCTATTCGATCACAGATATTCAACCTCGCCAACGGCCCCACCCGATACAGGCCGCTTTCTATTCGACAGAGCTGGGTTTGGTCAGGGTAACCCAACGGTTTGTAGTAAGGCGATTTGAGATAAGAATCTGGCTGTACGGCCTCCCCGAGAAAGTCCGTATAGCGGCTAGGGTCTAGGCGATCGGCGATAATGTTGCCCCCGCTATCGACAAAGCGCAGCAGCCCGCCGTAGTGCTCCCAGGTGCCATCATCAGCGACCAATCCCATAAACAAACTGGGAAAGTTGCCAAAAATATGAGCCTCTTCCTGTAGGTCTTCTAGCAGCCGCTTGAAGCGATCTAGCGCTGCTAGAATAGTCGCCTTAGCCTCGGGCAGTCGTTCTCGAATTTCGGCTTTTCCCGCGTCGGAAAGATTGGAGCGTACGCCACCTGGTACTGCCCAGGCAGGATGAATTTTGCGACCGCCGAGCTGTTCTATCACCACCTGGCCAAACTGACGTAGGCGAATACCACCCCTAGCGATTTCAGGTTCTACGGCCATCAGGCCAAAGATGTTGCGCTGGGCCGGATTGCTTTCCCAACCCAGGAGCAGATCGGGACTGCTGAGGTGAAAAAAGCTCAGGGCATGGGACTGAATAATTTGTCCCAGGTTCATCAGTCGCCGGAGCTTTTCAGCGGCTGGAGGAATATCGACAGCCAGGAGGCGATCGCCTGCTTTGGCTGAGGCTAACAGGTGACTGACCGGACAAATACCACAGATTCGAGCGGTAATACCAGGCATTTCCCAAAAAGGTCGCCCCTCACAAAATTTTTCAAAACCGCGAAACTCAGTGACATGAAACCGGGCATTCCTGACGTCTCCTTGATCGTCCAAGTAGATGGAGATTTTTGCATGTCCCTCAATGCGCGTAACAGGGTCAATTACAATCCTTTTGGTCACAACAACTGTTCCTCTATAGCTTTTGTCATTTGGCTGTGGTACAGAGTTCAGGCTGAAAGCCCTATATAACAACGGGCCAAGCGACTAGCCTGTACCGAATGCATCCGGTACAGGCTATATTATCCAAACTGAATAAGTTCTGGCCCTGACAAAAGGGGGGGTATGCCTTTAATCGCAGCTTCTAGAACTGTTCTGATGCGGTGAGCATCCGGCGGACAGCCGGGTAAATAACAGTCCACCGAAATCACTCGATGAACAGGTAGCACCTGCTTTATCAGCGGTGGAACCAAATCACCTTGGGGTAGCTGCGGTAAGGTATCGGCTTCTAGATAGGCACGGCTCACTGCAGACTCAGGCCCCCCTAAGACGTTTCGTAAGGCTGTGACATTGCCAGTGACGGCGCAGTCACCGAAGGAGATAAGGTATTTGGTGCGTTCTCGAACCCGTCGAATCATATCAAGATGATCTTGATTTGCGATCGCCCCTTCCACCAACGCCACGTCCACTCCTGCGGGATAGGTCTTGATATCAGCAAACGGACTATAAACTAGCTCTGCCTGCTGAGCCAGCTCAAAGAGCCATTCATCCAAATCTAAAAAAGACATGTGGCAGCCAGAACACCCTCCCAGCCAGACCGTTGCTAATTTCAGGCGAGCCATTAAAATTTCCTCGTTTAGTTCTCTTTTTATACTCTGTTAGTTTTTTTTGTGGCGGGCGTTGGCAATAAAGCTGAGCTGCTGCCGGTTTCGCTGCATTTCACCCACAGTCGAGCCGCGCTGAAACAACGCGCCTGTAGGGCAGGCATTCACGCACTTGCCGCAAGATGTGCAGCTGCTCGCTGATCCCCAAGGCTGGCTCAGATCGCTAATTACATGGGACGAATGGCCTCGACCGGCCATATCCCAAGTGTGGGCTCCCTCCAACTCATCGCAGACCCGAATGCAGCGAGTGCATAACACGCAGCGATTGTGGTCTATGCCAAAACGCTCGTGAGAAATATCGACCTTGCGATCTGGAAATTGATAGGCGAGTCCGATATGGTCAATTTCCATCTCCACAGCCAAATCTTGAAGCTCGCAGTGACCGTTAGAGACACACACCGCGCAAACGTGGTTGCCTTCAGCGAATAACATCTCTATGATCATGCGCCGGTAGCGCTGTAATCGTTCAGTTGCTGTCTGTACTACCATGCCTTCTTCTGCCGCTGTCGCGCAGGCCGGCAATAGTCTGGGGTTTCCTTCAACCTCAACTAGGCAAAGCCGGCAGGCTCCCACGGTGGAAACCCCTTCCAAATAGCAAAGTGTTGGAATAGAGATCCCTGCCTCAGTCGCTGCATCTAACAGCGTGCTATCTTGCCGAGCGCTAATGAGCTGGTTGTTTATAGTCAGGGTTTTAACGGACATGGGGCTGAGTAACTCTGGTTAAGCGCGTATTTAGCCTACGCTTGAAAGTTGAGAAAGTTATGAAGAGGAATGATTCAAAAGATTTATTTGGTAATCTCCCCTCATAATTTCCTCAACTTTTTTTCTTAGGTTCAGAATACTCATGAACCTCTTTTGGAGATGACGACATGCCTATTACACGCTGGCAACCTTTTAACGATATTAGGCACTGGGAACCCTTTGGAGAAATTAATACACTTCAAAAAGAAATGAACCAGCTGCTTGAGCAGTTCATGCCACACTGGCCTGAAAACGGTGACGGATTTGCCTTTGCACCTTCTGCAGAAATTGATGAAACAGAGTCTGAAATCCATCTTAAGCTGGAAGTTCCAGGGATACAGGCCGATGATCTAGATATTGAAGTAATGGATAAAGCGGTCACTATTAAAGGTGAACGTAAGTCTGAAACTGAAACTAAAGAAAAAGATGGTTTTCGCTCTGAGTTTTATTACGGTCAGTTTGAGCGCACCATTCCTATGCCTACACGCATTCAGAAAGAAAACGTTTCGGCTGAGTACACAGACGGCGTCCTTCGTCTGACTATACCCAAAGCACCCCAAGCGGAAGAGAAAGCGGCTGTAAAAGTAAAAGTGGCCTAAGCAATTTGGCCCAAACATTCTGCCAAAGATAAAGAAATCCCCGAGGGCGATCGCTCTCGGGGGCATTCGTCTTTGTCATTTTGCAAATCCTATAGCACCGGGTTCATCAAAGGCTCATAGGGCTCTACAGGGTTAGTCTCTTCAAAGGGAATGAGAGGCAGAGGCTCCAAAGGCATGCTCTCTTCAATGAGTTGTTCTTCTCCTCCGGTGTAAATCGGCGTTTCGAGTAGTTGTGCACCCGTGAGATTAAGGTTGTTCATAGAAGCGCCTGCCACGTCTACATAGAAGAGGTGGGCACCGCTGAAGTTTACCCCATCCAGGTTGGTCTCGGCCAAGCAGGTATTGGTCAAGAAGGTATTGGTCAGGTTAGCGCCTGTGAGGTCCGCCCCTGTGAGGTCAGCGCCTTCCAAGTTGCTGCCTGTGAGGTTAGCAAACTGCAAGTTGGCATTGCGCAAATCAACGCCAATGAGGTGAGCGGCCGTCAAGGTAACGCCCGAAAGGTCACAGCCCATACATTCATTGAGCAGCACTAGCTGGCGCACGTTGTTTTGCTGGGTGATAGCAAGGTCGTCTACAGGTGCTTCAGCCAAGGCGGGCACCGCTGCGCTCATCAAGAGAGAAGTGGTCAGCGCTGACAGCAGCGAAATCCTTCTAAGGAGAGCTGTTTTCTTGATTGGTAGCGCTTGAATATTGAGAGAAGCTCGTTTCATGGGTGACCTCCTTTCAGTGAGCGTTGCTGCTGAAGAGAGCCGCTGCGCTGAATATTTGCCTCACCTATATAGTGGCATGAGTGGGGTGTAAAAATACATAAATATTGTTCAACAATAGAAAGAAATAACAATTATGCTGTGCTTTGGATAGCATTCCCTTTCTACCCTCACAAAGTAGCCATATTTTGTAGATAAGATAGAAAGCACTACGGTTAGCGGGTCACTGTCCCATCATGGTTGGCCAGGAGAAAATCACGATGTGCGCCACTGAACAAAAGCATACGGTGCAAAAGCATACGGTGCAAAAGCATACGGTGCAAAAGAGTACGGTTCCAAGGATTATTCTAAAGTCGCTGAACCTTGCCGAAATTCAGTATGTTTTTGATGAGCTGCAGCAGCAGATAGAACAGCTCCGCGAGAAAAATCAGATGCTGCTGAAGACTCGCGCTACAGAACTGCATCAGATTGAACTCACTCACGTAAAAGACGATTTTATTTCGATCATAAGCCATGAGCTACGCACGCCGCTTACCGCAATTCACGGTGGTGTAAAGCTTCTATCGCAGGGATATATCTCTAGCGAGACTGAACAAGGCCAGCAGCTGATACAGATAATTGCTCAAAACTCTCAGCGGCTAGTCCGGCTGGTCAACGACATTCTAGATATCGAGTATCTGACAGCGGCTAAAGATCCGCTGTGCAAGCACGCTGTGAATACGCAAGATATCACCGGCCCAGTGACCGCTACGTTTGGGCCTATCGCGGATCGAACGCGGATTGAGCTAATGGTGAGCGACCCTGGATTTGAGATAGTTTGCGATCGCGATCGCATCGTTCAGGTATTGACCAATCTGCTTGACAATGCGTACAAATTCTCACTCCCCCACTCCACTGTTCGACTGACTGTTGAGCTAGGAGAACTCCCCTTAAAGAAGACTTCTGACAGTAGCGAAGCCGTCATCCTTTTCAAGGTGTACGACCAAGGCACCGGTATTTCTCCTGAGCACTGCGCGCAAATCTTTGATCGATTTGTACAGGTAGATTCTTCCAATACACGCCAAAAAGGAGGCATTGGGCTAGGGCTTGCTATCTGCCGCAGTATTGTTGAGTGGCACGGCGGACATATCTGGGGCGAAAGTATAGCTGGTGAAGGCAGCTGCTTTGCTTTCACTCTTCCAGTTGGCTAACGGTCGGCTGAGACTAAGCGGATCGATATCATGTATGATACGAGACCCTTTGAGACGGTCCTTGTGTTTTCTAAGATTACGACCATTGCGATCGCACCTTCTGTCGCTGGTGAATGTACTGATCGACTGATAAGGCCGCTATACAGCCCTCAGCCGCCGCAATCACCACCTGCCGAATTTCCTGACAAATCACATCACCTACCGCGTAAATCCCTTCGATAGAGGTGGACATATCGATTCTGTCTGCCTTTATGCAGCCTCGTGTCGTCAGCTCAATCGCCTGACCCAAAAAATCCACAATTGGCATATTGCCATGCAAATAGACAAATACACCGTCTACATCCAGGATTTCTTTGTCGTTAGCCGTGTCCGCTACAGTGATACCTTTAACAAAGTCATTACCAAAGATGTTGATGACAAACTTCTTATCCATGACTTCAACATTAGGCAACCCGCGAATCTCTTCCCACTGTTCGCTAGAGGGTGATCTACCCTTCAAGAACAAATAAATTTTACCAGCAAATTTAGCTAAAATCCTCAGCTCAGTGAGAGCTTCAGGAAGTTCGCCAATCACTGCGATCATTTTTCCCTTGTAGAAAGCGGCGTCACAAACCGCGCAGTAGCTTACCCCTCTACCAATAAAGTCAGCTTCTCCTTTGAGCCTTGCTGTATGGCCCATAGAGCCAGTTGCAATAATCACAGCTTTGCCTTGATAGCTTCTATCAGCAGTCATCACCACTTTAATATCTTGGGTAAAGTCCACTCCGAATACTTGGGCCTGAACGATCTTGGCCCCGAAGCCTTCAGCCTGCTGATGAAAGCGAGAGAGCAGTTCTGCTCCAGAAATGGCCTCCGGGACCCCCGGATAGTTTTCCATGCTGTGCGTCATGCTCAGCGCCCCCGCCGTAGGGCTCTTGTCCAATACGATGGTTTTTAGGCTAGCCCTAGCAGCATAAAGAGCCGCACTCAGTCCAGCCGGGCCGCCCCCAATAATTACGACGTCATACGGCTCCTCATGGGGTGTCGATGCTAAGGGAGCAAAGTTGTCTAACATATCGAATACCTACGTGGGTTAGTGAGTTCTCAGACGCTTAGCTTTTCTCGCTACGCGCCTGAGAGCGTATAAAAATTAAGGTGTTAAGGATTAGCTCGCATAGGAAGCAGAGGCTTCTGCCGAACTAGCAGCACTAAAGTTAGCTTGCGCAGCCGCGATGGATGGATGTCATCCAAGAGCTGTCGAAAGAATCATCGTTACATTCAGGCTAAATCTCAGTTGTGAGGAAGTTATGAAGACCTCTATGGGCGGCGCTCTATTTTCTTGGACTTCTACCTCACAGCTTTCTCAAAATTACTCAGTATCTTTTAGATAGATTATTTCGCCAATTCGAGAGTATTTCATGTCACGTCGCGTGCCTGAATGTTATAGCTACACGAATCCCTTCAAACGTCGGTGGGCTCAAGCTTTTGCCAGTAGCCTTGCGGTGATTTCGCTGCTTGGACTGGTGGCGCAAAAGAGTTTGGCAATGCCGTCTGGAAGCTTTCGACCGAAAGCGCCCGTTGTTCAAGAGAAAGCTGTTCAAACGCTAGCGGCCCTGACTCAAAACACATTCTCTGGAAGATATAAAGCGCTGACACCCGATGGCCAAGGGATCATTACCTACACTGAGATGGATAGGCGATCGCACCTGTACACCATAAACGGTAACGAGCAAGCAACTTTTGAGGGCGAGTTTCAGGCATTCACGCTTGATCGGCAGGGATTATTTACCTATAACGATGGCCGTACCCGTCTATACACGCTTGATGGTGAGGAAAAAGCCACCTTCGAAGGCGCACCCATTAGTTTCACCCCAGACCAGCAAGGGGTGTTGGTCTCCGATGATTTTGGTGGCACCGTTCGTATGATCGGGGGTATCTTTCCGACTCGTCTTTATCGTTTAGATGGCGTTGAGCAGGCTGTTTTTCCAGGAAGATTTGAGGCATTCATGCCCGATGGAAAAGGGTTGATCGCAACTTGTACCTGCCATACTGGCTTAGTCTCTCGGATCTTTAGCTTAGATGGAACCGAACAAGCGACGCTGCAAGGACTATTTGTGGCCTTTTCACCCGACGAACAAAAAATTATTACAACTGATTACAACCACGCTAGAATATATCGTCTGGATGGAAGCCTACAGACGGTCTTGAGAGGACAGTTTGAAAATGTTTCCCCTCCTGGCCTTAGCATGGGATTGCCTAATATTGTGCGTTCCAGTGGATTCACGCCTGATAGTCAAGGGCTCATAACCAGTAATGAAGATACCTCTTGGCTCTACAGCTTTGACGGAGACTTGCAGCATGTTTTCAGAGGCCGTTTTTGGAACTTTACACCGAATGATGCGGGGCTCATTACTTATACTTTCAATCAACAGTCCTGGCTATACGATCTCGACGGTACACTACAAGCCACCTTTGAAGGCAGGCTTCTAGGATTTACGCCGGACGAGATGGGGCTTATCGTTCAGCTTCATAATCAGTCTTCTCAGCTATACGACTTGAAAGAAGACTCTCAGCGTACTTTTGCCGGATCGTTTCTTACCTTCACACCTGATGGCCAAGGGCTGATCACCAACAGTAGTGGTGCTGATGGCTACCATTCCTCGCTGTACGATCTGAGCGGTGGCGACCCTACCGTGTTAGAAGGTTTATTCCTCGGTTTTGCAGTGAACCAGCAAAGGCTAGTCACTTCTTTTGAAGGGCTATATGGTCCTTATTCTCTCTATCGCCCTGACGGTACTTTTCATACTACCTCCGAGATCTGGCCCAGGCTTACTCCTGATCGTCGTGGCTTCATAGCAGTCGTAGATAGGCAGAGTCAACTCTACGATCTCGATGATGGGCGTGTTAAAGCAACGTTTGTAGGCACCTTCCAGTCTTTTATCGACGACGGTCAGGGCTTGGTTACATACTCCGCAGCCGATGGTCAATCTCGGCTGTATCGCCTCAATAGCCAGCTGTAGGCACACAAGCCAACGTTCTTTAAAGGCGTTGTTTAATATCTCCAGTCCCAAAAGAGGCTATATTTATGCAACGCTGTAAGCCGTATCGCCTACGCCAATGTTCTTGCTTCCCTCGATATTTACACCTCTTTGGCTTAGTGATTCTTGCTTATTCTACGCTGGCTGGGTCCGTCCCTATTCGGCAACCGCCAGAGCTGTTAAAACGCGACGCCTTACCGACGTTAACGACCCCGATACAGCTAAGAAAACCTTCTGAGATAGCTGACGACCCCCTGGAAGGTGAAACTACTGAGCCTCGATCAAGGCTATTTAATCTCGATGGGAATCCCATTGGAGATTTTGTGGGGATCTTTCAAGATATTACACCTGATGGTCGAAGCGTTATTACCTATTCGCGCTTAGCAGCGCAAGCTGCTGACGAGGAGGCTACACCCACTTATTTGTATCGCCCTGATGGTGTTGAGCTAGCTAGACTAAAAGGCGCTTTTCAAGGATTTACATCTGATGGACAGCTGATTATTACCTACGCGCAAGAGCAATCATATCTGTACACTTTAACTGGCACCAAGCGGGCAACCCTTGATGGCATCGTTCGCTGGAGCACGTTAGATGGACAAACCCTAGTCACCGATACAGGCAATTTAGAACAGTTCAAGCTATATCGCGCAGACGGCACTTTAATCTCTACCTTTGAAGGCATTTTTCTAGGGTTCAGCTCCGACAGTCAAAAACTCATGACTACTGATGGTCAACGCTCTTATCTTTACACCCTAGATGGAACACTAAACTCTGTTTTTGAAGGAATATTCTCGGCATTTACTCCCGACAGTCAACACCTGATAACGGCTGTTCACAAGGAGACTCTACAATCTCAACTATTTGCCCTCGACGGTACGCTGCAAGCGACCTTTAAAGGTGAATTTGCATCTTTTTCACTCGATGGAGAGTCGCTTGTTACTCAGTCGATGGAGACTGCTCAGTCCTGGCTATACGACTTTGGCGGTAGCCAACAAGCGATCTTTGCTGGCACTTTTATGGGCTTCGCTGCTAATGGTGAAGCACTGTTTACCTATTCCAATGAAGGTTCGCATCTATATCATCTGGACGGCACCCAGCAGGCGATTTTTGAGGGGAAAGTTCTAGGCTTTACGACAGATTCTAAAACGCTGATCACAGCAGACCTGTCGGGCGGGCGTCAATCCTGGCTATATGATTTTGATGGGACTAAGCTAGCTACGTTAGAAGGGCTATTTATAGGCTTTCTCTCTGACGAGCAAAGAATTGTGACCTCTAATGCGGGTATGGAAGGTCTTTTTCTTCTTACCCACACGCCGTACTATATATACGATCTCGACGGTCAACTGCAAGGGCGCATGGAAGGGCAACTGCTGGGCCTGACCACCAGCGGCCACCAGGGATTGGTTTTGTATGCTGAGGGTGAAAGTCGGCTGTATGATGGCCTTGATGGATCTGAACAAGCTGTTTTTGAAGGGAGAGTGGTTGGGTTTACGCAGGACGAACAGGGTGTATTTATCAATGGGGAGAGGTAAATGTTGACCAGCTCACTCACTAACGTTAAGACATGGCACGATAACAACCTTGGGACTGTATTTGAAGAACTTCAATCTAGTGCGAATGGCCTAACTCAGGCGGCGGCTATGCTACGGCTGAAAACAGTTGGACCGAATCAGCTGCCTCAACAGTCGCCGCCTCGTTTTATCGAGATTTTACTCAGGCAGTTTTGCAGTCCGCTGATCTATATTTTGGCGTTGGCAGCGATTGTTTCGTTTGCGATTGGAGATCGCAAAGATGCTGGATTTATTTTGGCTGTGTTGTTGATTAATGCGGCTATTGGCAGCTATCAAGAATGGCATGCCGAGCAGAGTAGCCGTGCTTTGCAACAGCTGCTGAAAATTCGAGCAGCGGTATTGCGTAATGGTGAAGCCTGCGATCTCGATGCCGAAGAGATTGTTCCTGGAGATGTCGTTCTACTAGAGTCTGGTAATCAAGTTCCGGCTGACTTACGCCTGATTAGAACCCACAACCTAGAAGTGGATGAATCGCTGCTGACAGGCGAGTCGATGAGCGTGCTTAAGCACGCCGACTGGCGAGGTGAGAGGACTACACCGCTCGCTGACAGGCTAAATATGGCCTATGCGGGTTCTATTGTGGTGCGAGGTCGAGCTAGGGGGATTGTCTTTGCGACCGGCAAGACGACGACGGTGGGCCAGCTGGCACTGGATATGATGGCTACTACCGGAGGCCGTCCGCCTTTGCTCAAGCGGATGGAACAGTTTAGTAAGGGTGTGGCTGTAGCGGTGATAGTGGCAACTTTTGCGATCGCGCTACTGGGTATATTCATCCGTGGATACAGCTTGATTGATATGTTTATGCTTGGAGTTGCGCTGGCTGTCTCAGCCATTCCAGAGGGGCTACCCGTTGCGCTCACTGTTACCTTAGCTGTCGCTACTCGCCGCATGGCCAAACGCGGCGTCATTGTACGCCGACTCCCGGCTGTGGAAGGGCTGGGAAGCTGCACCCTGATCGCCAGTGATAAAACAGGCACCTTAACTTGTAATGAGCTAACCGTCCGGCAGATTTGTTTACCTAGTGGAGAACAGTTTGAAGTCACAGGCGAAGGCTTTGACCCAACGGGTCAAGTGTTCTTGGAAGGGCAAATGATTGCACCCGATTATCTGCCGCTTGATCACTTGGCTAGGGCTGCGGTGCTCTGTAACGAAGCCGATTTGCAGCATCGCGATCATCGGTGGAGCTGGCAAGGCGATCCAACCGATATTGCGCTGCTGTCGATGGCTCACAAGCTAGGCTGGCAGAGCGAAGCCACCTTAAGTAGATATCCGCAAATCAACGATATCCCGTTTGAGCCTGAGCACCAGTTTGCGGCCACTTATCACCCGATAGACTCATCAATTCGGGTGCTGGTAAAAGGGGCCCCAGAACGCCTTCAGTCTATGTGTAGAACTTCTCCTAATAGTCCTTCTCCCTGGCCGATTGCTCAAAAAATGGCCGAGCAAGGTTACCGAGTATTGGCTTTGGCAGAAGGAATAGCGCCGAGAGAACTCTCTTCTCGCCAAATTCCACCTGAGCCGACACAGCTTACGCTGCTGGGTTTTGTGGGAATGATCGATCCGCTGAGAGTGGGGGTAAAAGAGGCGATCGCAGCCTGTCATAAAGCGGGTATTGTAGTGTGGATGGTGACGGGTGATCATCCGGCGACTGCGCTGGCGATCGCACATGATTTGGGCTTAGCAAAAGAGAGCTCAAAAGCGAACGTACGGGTGGTAACGGGTCGAGAATTAGCGGTGCAATCGCCCGCAGAAGTGCAACGGCTGATCCAGTCCACCTGCATATTTGCTCGTGTGGCCCCGCATCAAAAGCTTCAGCTAGTAGAAGCCGCTCGCGAAGCGGGACACTTTGTTGCTGTCACCGGAGATGGGGTAAATGATGCGCCTGCCCTACGAGCGGCCAATATTGGCGTTGCGATGGGTAATACGGGGACCGATGTCGCTCGTGAAGCGGCGGAGCTGGTGTTGAGCGATGATAACTTTGCCACAATTATCGCTGGGGTCGAAGAAGGCCGCATTGCCTACGACAATATTCGCAAGGTTATTTATTTACTGGTTTCGACTGGGGCGGCTGAGATTATTCTACTGGGTCTAGCGGTGACCACCGGCTTGCCATTGCCGCTGTTACCCGTACAGCTACTCTGGCTAAACTTAGTGACCAATGGCATTCAGGATGTGGCATTGGCATTTGAGCCCGGTGAGGGAGATGCATTGAATCATCGGCCCCGATCACCCCGTGAACCCATCTTTAACCGGCTGATGGTAGAACGCACACTGATGGGCGCGATGGTGATGGGCCTAGTTGGATTTGGCACCTACTACTGGCTGATTCAGTCGGGAGTGAGCGTGTTTTCTACTCGCAATATTTTGCTGCTGTTGATGGTGCTGTTCGAGATAGTTCACATTGGGAACTGTCGATCAGAGGACAAGTCGATCTTTCAACTATCTCCTTTACGGAGTCCTATTTTAGTGATGGGCACTATCATGGCCTTTCTGATTCATTTAGCCATGATATATTTACCGGTAGGAAACTCATTACTCTCCATTGAGCCTGTGAGTGCTCAAACCTGGGGGGTACTCATTGCGCTAAGTTTGACTGTGCTGTTACCGATTGAAGTGGACAAGCTGATCAAGTCCCGAGCGATGAGAAGAAGAAAGCCTTAGTCCTCGACAGACTTCAGTAAGTTAGGCGGAAAGTCTTTTGCAAACTGATCTCGCGTGAGAGGATAAGTAAGCACGAGCCCTTCACCGCCTAGGGGATAGGCTTCATCCAGTGGTTGACCTTCTAAAGAGAGAAATACTCCGGCATCAGGATCAAGGCTGGTAGCTGTGTAGAGCACCTGAGCAACTCGGCTGGTCATAGAGCTAGAACCGCCTCCCTGAGAAAACTCGCTTGAAAGATCGAGATAAATGCCACTTGGCGTCAGTTTTAGATTGAGAAGCTGAGTGCCCTCTGGAATGGATGTATAGTCTTCCATGTCTGGCTTAGGGCCCGTCAGCAGTGTTTCCAATGCGGCCATCAGCGCGGCTTCTGGTTCCGTGTCAGATCCTAGTGTCAGCGGCTGGGGTGAAAGACTAATGTCGCTCCCTGAAACAGTCAACCAGTAGCTCTGAGGCTGGTTTTCAACGACTTTAGAAGGCGCATTTGTCTGAGGTTTATCTACCTCGGGTTGGTTAGCTTGCACTATCTGCTGAAGTGCCTTTACTGACTCGCTCAAGTCTGTCAGCTGAGTAGTGATCACTTTTGATCGTTGGTTAGGCAAATAAATTCCTTGCCAATACAGTCCTCCAGCACCGCTGGTAATTAGCAGTGCGACCACAACCTTTTGCAGCAGGCGGCGAGACTGTTTTGGATGGCTATGAACGTTGACAATTTTAGGGCTGTTCATAATATTACTTCCTTCGCGACTAAGACCCACAGAGGTTGTTGTCAAAGCTAAAAATGATCTCTACTGATTCGTTGCTACTCACAAAATAGAGAAACAGTTTGAGGATTTTGTGAAGAGGTGTGGCCTTTCCCAGAGACTATAGCATCTGCCGAAAAGCAACAAGCCAAAATGACGATAGCCACCAGTAAAATTGTGCAGCCTTGCTGTTTGGCTAACCGCTGCATGGTTGCGACTTGAATATATCCTTACTGGGATGCATCCCGCTAACCTAACAGGGGGAAACTTCAGTGGCGTAAATCTCACCAGAGCCGATTTTCGTCAGGCTGATCTAATTGGCGCAAATTTTAGCAAAAGCAGCTCTCCAGGCCGCCAGTTTGATGCGTACTCACACTTGAGCAACTGTACCGTCAGGAACTGCTTTTGCTACGCTCATTGATGAGCAAGGGCAGGAGCGCAAAAACTGCGATCGCACACCAATCTACAGTCGCGAGCGGCGTGAGCGTGAGTAAGCTCATCAACCCAGGAATGACCATAGGGAGTAGCTGCAGGGCAAGTGTAAGGCTGATCGCACCTGTGAGGTAGGCATTCTCAGGTAGCTTTTGCCGGCTCCACAGGCTTTGACGCTCAGAGCGGCAGCTCAAAACATGCAAAACCTGCGCAATCGTTAGCCCCATAAACAGAATCGTCCCTGAGCGAGTACCGGCCCCATACTGCCAAAGGCCATAGCTATAAGCGCTCAATGCACTTAGAGAAATGACCATTGCTTCAAACCCAATGCGTCCAAAATCGGAGGTTTTGATAATTGGTTCTTGGGGATCGCGAGGTGGCTGGATAAGGACATCTGCCTCGGGCGGTTCTAAGGCCAGAGCCAACCCCGGAAATACATCGGTGACAAGATTTAGCCAAAGCAACTGCATAACCGTCAGAGGCGTACCGATAGCGGCCGAGGTGACCAACGCCATGACAATGATTTCGCTGAGGTTAGTCGATAGGAGAAAGTGAACCGACTTGCGAATATTGAGATAGGTCGTGCGGCCCCGTCTGAGTGCGTCAATGAGCGTTTTTAAGTTGTTGTCAGCGATGACTACATCGGCAACTTCATGGACGCCATTGCCGCTGCCTGCACCCATCGCGATGCCGACGTTGGCCGTTTTCAATGCAGGGGTATCGTTGATACCATCGCCCGTCATCGCGACGATACGGCCAGCGGACTGAAGCGTTTGAACAATCTCTAGCTTATTGGCTGGGCTGACCCGTGAGAAAACGTCAATTTTATCGAAGTACGTTTTTCGGATATCTGGTGAGATACTTTTCAGCTCAGTTGCTTCTAAAACCTGAACTGTAGACTGGGGGCTGATGTGCAGCGTCTCGGCGATCGCCCGCGCCGTCGGACTCTGATCGCCGGTAATCATCACAGTTTTTACCCCCGCCTGCTGAAAGGCCACAACAAAGTCCGAAACGCCTTCTCTAATGGGATCGCTTAACCCAATCAATCCCAGCCAAATAAGGTTGTTCTCAACTGTAGCTTCAGCTGTAGCTTCTTTTTGATTGATTTCCTGCTTATAAGCGAAGCCTAGTACCCGCAGTGCATTACCCGCTAGCTGTTGATTGCTCTTTTCAATGCGCGCTCTGTCCACTGCCGATAAAGGCACTATCTGGTCTGCTTGTTGCAGGCGATCGCACCGCGCCAATACTGCTTTCGGGTTCCCCTTCACTGCAGTGAGCGTCATCATCTCCGCGGTTAGAGAAGGCTTAGAAAGAGAACATTTAGAAGAGGAAGCTACCTGATGAACCGTACTCATCACCGGATGGGATTGTGTCCGTAGGTAACTGGCTTGCAGCGGATACTGAAGGCGTAAGTCAATTGCATCCATCCCAACCGCTGTTGCCATCTCAATCAGAGCGGTTTCTGTCGCCGAGCCAGTAATCACAGGAGACCCTTCACTCTGCGGTTCCACTTGAGCATCACTACAGAGTATCGCTACCTGCATTAGCTTCAAAAAGCTAGCATCCGTTTGGGGATTGGCTCCTGTAGTATGGGACCACTGCCTGTTTGGGATCTGCCCATCTTTTCTAGAATAGTTACCCGCATTAACCTGCACCTCGGAGACCACCATTTTGTTCTCAGTGATGGTGCCGGTTTTATCGAGGCAAATGGTCTGAATTGCGCCCAGCGATTCCACCGCAGTTAAGGTGCGAATAAAGATTTTGCGCCGCCGCATTTCTTGAATGCCAAGCGCGAGTGTGGTGGTGGCGATCGCCGGTAATCCTTCTGGCACCGCCGCCACCGCCAGCGAAATGGAAACTTTGAGCATGGGCAATAGCGCATAGCCCCGTAGCGCACCAATGCCAAAGACGAGGGCACATACCCCACAGCTCAGCAGCACCAGCTGCCCACCTAGCACGTTCAGCTGGGTTTGCAACGGGGTATCGGCCACCGTTGCCCCATCGACCATCTGCTGAATTTTGCCAAGTTCAGTATTAGAGCCAGTTGTCAGGGCGATCGCTGCACCACGACCACCCGTGACCAGTGTCCCCTTGTACACCATATTGGTCCGCTCAGCTAGGGGAACTGCCTCTGCTCTCAGTGGCTGGGGTGTTTTTTCCACTGGCCGGCTCTCTCCCGTTAAGGCCGCCTCGTTCAAGATCAATCCTTGACTATCGACCACCCGAGCATCGGCAGCGACAAAGCTACCGACTTGCAAAATTAGCAAATCTCCTGGTACTACTGATGCCGTCGCAATCTTCTGCGACTGCCCGGCTCTGACAACGGTCGTCTCGGGCTCTTCGCGAGCCTTGAGCCCATTAATAATTTTCTCTGACTGGCTTTCGGTGACATAGCCAATTACGGCATTGATGCCCACAACGCCCATAATGATAACGGCATCAAGCCTACCATCAGTCAAAAGAGAGAGCCCAGCGGCCATTGTTAATAGGGCAACTGGTAGCGTTGCGAACTGGGCCAAAAATATCCTGAAGCCAGAGCGCGGCGAAGCTTCGGGTAAAACATTATGACCGTGACGCACCAAGCTGGCCTGAGCATCTGCCTCAGAGAGACCGGTAATAGGTGATGTATTAAAGTGCATCACCACCTTTGGCACTTCAAGCTGATGCCAGTCTTCTAGTGCCCAGTCTTCTAACATATTCTCACTACCCACCGTTGCTTGTATCGCTTGAACCCCTGGCATCACCGAACTTAATAGCCTAAAGAGAAAAAGGCTTTACTCCGGGGACGTCTGTTTCGGCACTAAGGCAACGGTCCCCCCGACCACGCCTAAGATGCTCGCCAGCGGACTACCCATACCCAGAAAGAGGTGTAAGAGTGAGACGATTAAAATAGTGATGGCCAGTGAGCGACGATATTGGGGATAGGCGTACAGGGCGATCGCACTAATTACCACAATCGCCCCTGCGATCGCCCCAAACCAAGGCCATCCCCAGCCAAAATGGCCTATCACACCCCGACCCCATACCATATGGTGCCGTCCCCAGCCAGCAGGCATACGGCTAAATCTGCCATACATAAAGCGGCTAGAGACTAGCATCAACAGTCCGCCTAGGAAGGAGAGCCAAAAGGCCGTCAATATTTTTTGAGACGTTGTTTTTTGCTGGGTCATTGTTTTAATCTCCTAATTGTTTGTTTACTGATCGCACATGATGTAACTGCAGCGTCACACCATTGTCCACTCTTCTATGACATCCGAGGGGATGACTAACGTAACGTCCCTACTCTTTCGGGTAGGGAGCTGTAGCCGTAGTGTTGGCTTAGATGCTTCAGATGAAGCATGAATTTTTTTGAGCTGAGGCAACAGCGGCTGAATGTCGTACTGCCCAACGTTAGGATCTGGCAGCGATCCAACAAACTGCTGAGAAGTGATATTGACTGCCGTTAACTGTTTCCCTAAATTTGTCGTTAGCATTAGCGGTTTGGCGGCATCTAGATAAACATCGAGAGATTGAGTCACTAGCCGTAGTGACACCCCTTGCGTGCCTTCATCCATCTGTTTGATCGCCGTGACTTCCCAAGGAGTGCCCGATGTATCTGACAACACTTCTTGGGACTGATAGACCCACTGGTCGGCCTCTTTCAAGTAGTCAATTTTGGCCAGTACAGGGCTGGCATACCAACCCATGATCAAAAGAGCCAGCCCGAGTAGTAGTGCGATCTTGGCTAAGGTCTTAGATAGGCGATGGGGTGGCACAGGGCGCACAATGGCCCAAAGTGAAGAGCCAATCAGAGCAGCCATTGCAGCAAAGCTAATCAGTAGTTTCATCATGAAGATTGAACTCAAAGAAATAATGAAAAAGGGTTAGTAATCAAACTGGCTACCCATACCAGCAGGCACTTTTCCCTTTGGCTCAGGCTTCTCGGCCACAATGCATTCGGTGGTCAGAGCCATCGCTGCGATGGAAGTTGCATTTTGTAGAGCGCTGCGGGTGACTTTCGCCGGATCGACAATGCCCGCTTCAAACATATTGACGAACCTGTTGGACATGGCATCGTAGCCCATATCAAAAGATTGTTCCTTCATTTGTTCGGCGATGATCGCCCCGTTTTGTCCGGCGTTATCTGCAATTCGCCGAATGGGTGCATACAGCGCGCGGACCACAATCAGTGCCCCAACGAGCGCTTCTTCGCACAAGTTATCTTCGGCCCAGGCTGCCAGTTGCGGGGCGAGGTGGGCCAGTGTGGTGCCGCCCCCCGGCACTATACCTTCTTCCACAGCGGCTTTGGTCGAGTTGATGGCGTCTTCGAGTTTGTATTTTCGGTCTTTCATTTCAGTTTCGGTGGCTGCGCCCACTTTCACTATGGCGACGCCACCTGAGAGCTTGGCTAGCCGTTCTTGGAGCTGTTCTTTCTCATAGTCAGAGTCGGTCTGGGCAATTTGTAGGCGAATTTGTTCGCAACGAGATTTTACGGCCATTTCGTTGCCGTCAGCGACAATTGTAGTGTTGTCTTTAGTCACGGTGACTTGGCGGGCTCGACCCAGCATCTCTAGGGCCGTGTTTTCTAGAGTTAGGCCGGTGTCTTCGCTGATGACTCTGGCGCTACACACGGTTGCAATATCCTGCAGAATCGCTTTGCGGCGATCGCCAAATCCAGGCGACTTCACGGCAGCGACCCTTAGCACCCCCCGCAGCTGGTTGAGCACCAAGGTTGCTAGGGCCTCTTTTTCAATATCTTCAGCAATAATGAGCAGCGGCTTTCCGGTTTTTGAAAGCGATTCTAATATGGGCACTAGGTCTTGAATGAGGGTAATTTTTCTATCTGTTAGCAAAATGTAGGGATCTTCCAACAGGGCCTCCATCCGCTCGCTGTCGGTAATGAAGTAGGGCGATATGTAGCCCTTATCAAACCGCATTCCCTCAGCAATTTCTAGCTCGGTCTTCATCGACTTGCCTTCTTCAAGGGTGATGGCCCCTTCACGACCTACTTTTTCCATGGCGGTGGCAATCATGTCACCGACTGCTGCATCATTGCCGGCTGAGATGGTGCCGACTTGCGCGATCGCTTTAGAATCTTCCACGGGCCTAGCGTGGGCTTTTATGTTTTTGACGACAAAGTCAGTGGCTTGCTCAATGCCATCTCTGATTGCGATTGCACTCGCTCCCGCCGCCACATTACGCAGCCCTTCTTTTACCAGGGCGCTCGCGAGCACCACTGCTGTAGTCGTACCATCGCCAGCCACGTCATTGGTTTTCGCAGCTGCCTGACGCATCAGGGCAACCCCAGTATTCTCAAGGTGATCTTCTAGCTCAATGCTCTTCGCAATGGTGACACCATCATTGATAATTTCAGGAGAACCAAAAGCGCTTGCTATCACCACATTTCGGCCCCGAGGCCCCAGCGTGACAGCAACCGCTTCCGACAACGTATCGATGCCCTTCTCTAAGGTGCGGCGAGCTTCATCACCATAAAGAATAGCTGTGGACATGACGGTATTCTCCTCTGTGCTTGAAAGGTATACGAAGGTTTCAAGCCTACTTGCCCTAAGCAAATACGTAGTCTTGATTTCCTATACTCTAGAAAAACAATGTGAGGAAATTGTGATAGGCACTGTTCTAATACTGACCGTTACTCTCTCTCTAAAATGGCAGGGCGAATTGGTCAGCCCTAAGCCGAATTCATCTGGGTAACGCTATAGCACTCACTATGAGGCAGACGGCTGAGGTATCTCGCAACTACCCGCCTCAAAGCTGTAGGCTGCTAGATCAATAGAGACTGGTTTCACATGCCAAATCCTATCGCAGTATTCTCGAATAGCTCGATCCGAAGAAAAACGACCGCTGCGGGCGCTGTTTAATATAGACATGCGGCACCAACGGTCGCGATCCTGATAAGCTTGACTGACCTGCGCCTGCGCTGATAGATAGTCGTTGTAATCAGCCAGTAGCAGATAGGGATCGGAGCCAAGCAAGTTTTCGATTAGGGATTGAAACAAAGCGCGATCGCCACTGGAAAAATATCCCGACCCAATCAAATCAATCGTCTCTTTTAGCTCAGGATTTCTCTCATAGTAGGAGCGCGGATTATACCCCTGCTGCTGCACCGCTTTGACCTCATCTACGGTCAGACCAAATAAAAAGAAGTTCTCTTCACCTACCGCTTCTCTAATCTCCACATTCGCACCATCTAAAGTGCCAATGGTGAGCGCGCCGTTCATCGCAAATTTCATATTGCCAGTCCCTGAAGCTTCATAGCCAGCGGTGGAGATTTGTTCTGATAAGTCGGCAGCCGGGTAGATTTTTTGACTGTTGGTGACGTTAAAGTCGGGGATAAAGACGACCTTGAGGCGATCGCGCGTTATCGGGTCTTGGTTGACCACCTCTGCGATCGCTGTAATGAACTTAATCATGAGCTTAGCCATGACGTAGCCAGGAGCCGCTTTGCCGCCAAAGATAAAGGTGCGCGGCGGCAGGTCTAAGTTAGGATTTAGCCTCAGGCGATTGTACAAAGAGATAATGTGTAGCCCGTTTAAGTGCTGCCGCTTGTACTCGTGAATGCGTTTTACCTGAACGTCGAACATTGATTGCGGATTGACTATAATTCCTAGGCGCTGCTCGATGTGGTTTGCCAAATCTTGTTTTGTTGCCTGCTTCATTTGCTGCCAGTCAGTGCGAAAGCCTGCGTCATCTACGTAGTCTTCTAGCTGGTGCAAATCTTCTAAGTGGGTTATCCAATGGTGTCCGATTGTGCGAGTGATGAGTTTTGTAATGCGCGGATTGTTCAGCACCATCCAGCGACGCGGCGTTACGCCATTCGTAATATTTGTAAATTTCTCTGGGGAAAATTCATAAAAGTCTCGAAGGATAGTTTGTTTGAGCAATTCGGTATGTAGGGCTGCAACGCCGTTAATCGCATGGCTTCCCAAGCAGGCAAGGTTAGCCATGCGCACATAGCGTTCACCGCTTTCGTCAATCAAAGACAGGCGACTCAGACGCTCGCTATCTCCTTTGCACCAGATGCGAACAGTGTCTAAGAAACGGGCGTTAATTTCATAGATAATTTCTAGGTGACGGGGTAGCAGCGCTTGAAAGAGACCCACTGGCCATTTTTCTAGGGCTTCTGGCAACAAGGTGTGGTTAGTATAGGCAAAGGAGCGCTGGGTAATGTCCCAAGCGTGCTCCCAGTCGAGATGGCGATGGTCTGTCAGCAAGCGCATGAGTTCGGCCACTGCGATCGCCGGATGCGTGTCGTTAAGCTGAATGGTGAACTTATCAGGAAACTGATCGACCGGCAAAGACTGGCCATCTAAAATCCGCAGCATGTCTTGCAAGGAACATGACACGAAAAAGTACTGTTGTTCTAGCCTGAGCTGCTTGCCGCTGAATTGTTCATCATTAGGATAAAGCACCTTGCACAGGTTTTCACAGGCGATTTTGCGATTCACTGCGCCGAAGTAATCGCCCCGATTAAACGCGTTGAAATCGAAAGATTCTGGGGCTTCCGATTTCCATAGACGAAGGGTATTAGCAGTATTCACCTGATAGCCCAAAATCGGCGTGTCGTAAGGAACGCCGCTCACCTCCCACTCACCTACCCAGCGCACCCGATAATGGCCTGCTTCATCGATAGAAGGCTCAGTATGACCGCCAAACTGCACGGTGGCTGCCCACTCAGGCCGCGCAATTTCCCACGGGTTGCCGTAGCGCAGCCACCGATCGGTGATTTCCGCCTGCCAGCCATCTTTGATTTCCTGATCAAAAATACCAAACTCGTAGCGGATACCGTAGCCCAGAGCGGGAATTTCGAGAGTTGCTAGCGAGTCTAAATAGCAAGCCGCCAACCGCCCTAGCCCGCCATTGCCGAGCCCGGGTTCTTCTTCTTGCGCCATCAGCTCGTCAAGGTCCAAACAAAGAGAATCCATCACCTCGCGGATAGGCTCATAAAGACCCAAGTTAATCAGATTGTTGCCCAAATGTGGCCCCATTAAAAACTCTGCTGAAAGGTAACAAACCCCGCGGTTAGCCTGATCAAAGTATGTAGCAACGGTCCCTAGCCAACGCTGGAGCAGGCGATCGCGTACGGTATAAGCCAGCGCCAGATAATAATCGTTTTTACTCGCTAGTTTGGGAAACTTGCCCTGAACATAAAACAGATTGTCTAGAAATGCTCGCCTCAAAGTCTCTTTGCTGAGTCCCGTGCGATCATCCTCGACGGTAACTTCACAAGCTGTCGAAAAATCGGCAAAAAGCGTCATGATTACATCCTCACGTTGTCCCTTACAGCTTCTAGATATCAAGCGCAGAAGAAGTCAGCCTGATGATAAAGAGATAATATGAGGAAGTCGTGATGGCCTGTCAAAATCCTTTATCGTATAAGGATTTTAGGCAGAAAAAGTGCTCAATCGTTTAAATATTCGCTAATATAGTAGTGGAGGTTGTAAAGAGCCTCCCTCCGACATAGAAACCAGTGGCATTGCCTTTCTGATAGGGGGTTAAGGAAGTAGCGAAGCCAAACCAACCGCTCTGGAAGAGCTAGCTATGAGAGGGTAACCCGTCAAGGGTACAGGTGAAATCTACAAGCTCTGTAAACCCAAGAATGGTTCGGGAGGAACCTTTTGGACAATTTGATAGTTCGAGAGTGGCGGATTGGGTTCATGACTAACCTAGTCCGTCACTCTTATGCGGATCATTACTCTTTCCCAAACTGTCGGTAATGGATTTTGCACTCACAGTCTTCTCCCTTCTCAAATTGAGTCAGGCTAGTTAGAGTTGTTTTGGCAATGTTGGTGAGGGCTTCTTTGGTAAAAAAGGCTTGGTGAGCTGTAATCACCACGTTATTAAAAGACTGTAAGCGTTGAATGTCATCGTCTTGAACAATCATATTTGACCAGTCTTCGAAGAACAAATTCTCCTCTTGTTCATATACATCAATGCCTAAATATCCGATTTGACCGGTTTTGATCGCTTTGATAACCGCTTTCGTATCGATTAAGCCACCTCGGCTCGTATTGATAACCATTGCGCCTGGCTTGAGATTGCTTAGGGTCTGCTCATTAAGCAAGTGATAGGTTTCGGGCATAAGGGGACAGTGCAGCGAAACAATATCAGCAGCAGCTAGCAAGTCGGATAGGGTTCTATATTTTACGCCCATTTCCACACAGGCTGGATTAGGATAGGGATCGTAAGCGAGGACATGGCAGCCAAACCCGGTCATAATCTGGCTGAAAATTTGGCCAATTTTTCCAGTACCAATGACGCCTACAGTCGCGCCATGCAGATCAAATCCCAGTAAGCCATCTAGGGCAAAATTATCATTTCGTACTCGATTATAGGCTTTGTTTAGCTTGCGGTTAAGCATGAGAATCAGACCAACAGCATGCTCCGCGACCGCATAGGGAGAGTATTTAGGGACTCTTACCACGGTTAGGTTTAGCTCAGCGGCTGCTTTGAGATCAACATTGTTGAAACCGGCAGCTCGCAGGGCGATCAGTTCGGTGCCACTTGCTGCGATCGCATTCAATGTTTGCTGGTTGAGCTGGTCGTGGATAAATGCACATACGGCTGGAAAACCAGCCGCCAAAGCAGCGGTTTCAGGGGTTAAACGGGGCTCAAAGAAAACAAGCTCGTGGGCATGATGATCATTCGCTGCTGTGAGAAATTTACGGTCGTAGGGTTTGGCACTGAAAACAGCGACTTTCATAGATTCAGATGGTTCGTTTTAGTATTTTGCCCATGATAATGACTAGGCGTTTTAATTCTCTATGCTATACGGACATTTTAAGCACTAAGGCTGTTTTCGAGTAGTAATAATCAGCAGCCGTAGCACTGTCAAAATTATTTGTAAATGCCGGGGTTAATGCGATCGCCCCCCTCAATCAGGGCCGGTTCAGGCTCAGTCACCACAAAATTATCCATGTTGGCCTTGAGGATTTCGAGTTCGCGATCGCTGAGTTCTGGAATATTAAGGACATCTTCTACTGAGTCATAAGGCGCATTTTCAATCACTTTTCGAGCCAACGTCGGGTAGAGACCTCTGTACCGCCTAAAGGCCAAGACACTAGAATTATTGAGATCAACTTTAGAGCCGATTTCACGAAGTTTTTCTTCAACGGGATTACGAAACTCTTCAGCAGCAATGACTTTGCCTTCTGCCCTGTTATTTGTCAGAGCGCTAGCGCTTGCAGCTTCAGACAAACCTAAACTGCTCCAGGCACTCAGCAGTAAGACGATGCACAAGAATAGATTAAACAAACTTTTAAACATCACTCGGGACCCTTCATAAGGTATACATAGCAGGAACTTAAGCACGTATTAAGAAAGACGCTAATTAAAGTGTTCATAGCGTTCGTAGCGTTCGTACTTGAATATTTGTAGGCAATAGTAGAAAAACAATGTGAGGAGTTTGTGAGAGCCAGCTACTTTTTGACGATCTCAAGTCATTTGATGATGATAAAAAAGCGGCTAAGTGTTGATAAGTTCCTCACACTGATTGTTTAAGCTGACGGTATACAGAGGATAAATAACCAGCACAACGCTATGCTGTTGCGCCAGTATTATTTTTTCGATAAAGCCTCTGCTAAGGAGTCATTATGTGGGTTACCTTTACAATCGCACTGACAATTTCTTCACTATCGGGTTACTTCTTCTTTACGGCACACGATAGGCGTAGCCGCCTTTTAGAAGGGCTGATAGCCCTCGCAGCCATGATGGTGTGCCTGGGCGTTGCGCCTTTGCCCGTGAAAGGACTACTGCTGTTAGGTGTCTTCGCGATAGAGCAGTGGCGAGTGCGCTGGGAATCGGCCAATGGGGGCTAGCGAAATTAAAGAAATCTATTCATCTGCACTAGGCAATCTGCCCTCCTAGTTTTTCTAGGAGGGCAGAGGACTTAACATTCAAACAACCGTCGAACAACTAGGTGATTAGTTGCCGCCGAAGACGTAGCCAACACCAACGGTGAAACCAACTTCATCACCATCTGCGAATGGGAGGTAATTGATTGAGCCGTTAGCCACCCAGCGATCGCTGAAGCGGTAGTCAGCACCACCCGTGAGCGCAAACTCAATAGTGCTGTCATCACCTAGGTCGCCACCGATGCCTGTCCCGATGAAGGGATAGACATTGCCAGCTTCATCAACGGCATTGAAGTCGTAGGTGACGGGCAAGAGGTAAGAAACATCTTCATTGTCGTCAAAGTCGAAGTCAGTTGCGACCGAGGGACGAACAGAGAAGTTGTCGCCGAGTGTAACTTTGCCATTGACGACGAAGCCATCATCGCCGCCGCCGACACCCACATAGTTGTAGTCAGGGAGCTGCTGAGCAGAGGCTTTCAAAGGGAGAGTCACCAGAGCAGCGGTAACCAGACTAACAGAGAGCAGATCAAGTGTGCGTTTCATATATACCTCCTGACGCATGAGGCGTGACGTAAGGAACCAAACATTCTAAAAGCTGATGCTGTTGGATCGCGATGACCACAACGAGAGTTTTAGAAACCACTGTTGAAAAGGAATGATCTGAAGTGAGGCTTCCTCTTCTAGCTTGTCTATAGTATATCTTTGGGGAAAGCCAGTCTGTTGTTGTACTGGGATAGTTTGCGAAGTGGCTGGAAGTGAACAAGCTGGTATAAGCTAGCGATCGCCATTAAAGGCTCGCGCTCTACGATGACGGCTCTCATTGAAAACTATTCAGCGGTGCCGCCATAGTCTCCCGTGACCGTTGTGACTGCAATGCCCGCTCGATACAATCAGATTTCTTTAAACGTGTTAGGCGATCATCCAAATCGTTGCGGCAATATACATATCTCTAAAGATTTATCGATGATTTGGATCACAAATTTGAAACATTACATATCATGAGAAGTAGTTGAGTTGAGGACTGAGCGACCCACCTCTAAAACATTCGGTCTCTGTTATGAACTCTCAAGTCCATCACGTGCTTTCCAAGCTCAATCCCAATCGGGGCCTCAAAGCCAGGATGGCTTTTGCCACTGTAGGCATCGTTTTGTTGCTCTCAGTTTTGTTGAGTTTTATTGTGGGTCATATCAGCCGAGACCGTATCCAAAACGATAGAGGCAAGTTTTTAGCAAGCTTATCCTTTCAGATGGCCAATAAGCTAGATCGCGATCTTTTTGAGCTGCATCATGACATCCAAATTTTGGCAAGCCTAGATGCGATTCGTGCTCCTGATGTAGATGTCGCTTCCAAGCGAGCCCTGTTTGAAAAGCTTCAGACTACCTACCCAGACTATGCCTGGATAGGTCTTGCCGATACAAAGGGTAATATTGTCGCCAGTACCGGTAGGTTATTAGAAGGTAGAAACGCCGCCAAACAACCCTGGTTTCAGCAGTCACACCAGCACCCTTTCGTTGGCGATATCCATGAGGCTGCGTTACTAGCTGATCTGCCGCAACACAAGACAGGTGAGCTGCTTCATTTTGCATATGTAGCTGCCCCGGTGACCAATCAAAATGGTGCCTTTGAAGGGGTACTAGGTGCCTATCTCAGCTGGTCTTTGACAAAGGAAGTACAAACATCTCTCTCAGATCCACTCGAAACGCAGAGCCGGGTTGAAGTTTTTGTCTTATCTGAACAGGGGCGCGTTTTACTGGGGCCAGAGGGCTTTCAGGACGAAAGTCTGGAACTGCCTAGCGTAGATGCAGGACAATCGGGAAAAATGGGCTATCAGCTAGAAACCTGGCCAGATGGTATTCAGTACTTAACCGCTTTTACGTCTAGTCAGGGGTACCGCGACTATCCTGGCTTGGGGTGGATAACGCTCGTTCGTCAACCGGCCCAAGTTGCTTTTGGCCCAGCTCGCGCGATGCAAGCCCAAGTATTTGTCTGGGGGGGTGTGCTAGGGGGTCTCTGCGCGATCGGGAGTTGGCTGAATGCCCGTCAGATTGTTAATCCCATTCTCAGGCTAACCATAGCGGTCAACCGCATTCAGCAAGGCGATTCTCAAGTGGCTGTTCCGATTCTTCGCGGGCAAGGCGAGTTAGCGAAGTTTTCAGAATCGCTGAGCCAGCTTGTGCAAACGCTCAACGCTCAACAGCAGAACTTAGCGATCACCAACCAAAAGCTTCAGCAAGAGATTGATGAGCGCAAACGCAGTGAGGAAAAAATCCGCCGACAAGCTGCTTTGTTAGACATCGCGACCGACGCTATTTTTGTGAGAGGGCTAGACGGGGTTATTCAGTATTGGAATCGGAGTGCTGAGCGGATCTATGGATGGTCTGCCTCAGAGGTCTGTGGAAAAGAGTCTAATACGCTGATCAATCGAACTGCCAATGCTGATGCGCTCAGAGAGGCTTTTCAAAGCGTTCTTGAACAAAATGATTGGCAGGGAGAACTCAAGAAAATGACTAAGGCTGGTCAAGAGGTGATCGTAGACAGCCGTTGGACTTTGATCCGCGATCAGGCTAATGAACCTACTGCCATCTTGACGGTGGATACAGATATTACCCAGGCGAAACAGCTAGAAACCCAGTTTTTGAGGGCGCAGCGGTTAGAAAGCTTAGGCACCCTAGCGAGCGGCATTGCGCATGATCTCAATAACGTGCTCACGCCAATACTAGGGGCTGCGGCAATATTGCCCATGAGTCTTAAAAATATCGACGAGATCTCTGAGAGCATAATCAAAACGCTAGACGTGAGCGCTAGGCGGGCCAGCGATATGGTAAAGCAAATCTTATCGTTTGCTCGGGGTGGAGAGTCTCAGCGCTACCTGATACAAGTCGCCCATGTGCTAAAAGAACTCCGACAGGTCTGCAACAGCACCTTCCCTAAGAATATCGTGATTGAAATGAATCTGGGTTCTGAGCTATGGCCGGTCTCTGCCGATGCCACTCAGCTACACCAGATCTGTATGAATCTGTGCGTCAATGCTCGCGATGCCATGCCTGATGGCGGCACCCTGACCCTCTCAGCGGAAAACCGATGGATTGATCAGCATTTCCAACGGCAGCATCTCGACGCCAAAATCGGCCCTTATGTGCAGATCTCGGTGAATGATACGGGCACAGGTATGTCTCCTGAGGTCATAGAGCGAATATTCGACCCCTTTTTCACCACCAAGGAGATTGGCAAAGGAACTGGGCTTGGGCTCTTTACATCCCTTGGCATCGTCAAAAATCATGGGGGCTTTCTCATCGTCTGTAGCGAGACCGGCAAAGGAACCCAGTTTCAGCTATATTTGCCTGCACAAGAGAACTCACAGACGCAAGCGGCGATCGCCGTCCAAGCCCAGCCCGGTCACGGCGAAATGGTTTTAGTTGTCGATGACGAAATTTCGATTCGAGAAATGACTAAAATAGCCCTAGAATCCTACAACTATCGAATTATTACTGCTGAAAACGGGAATCAGGCGATCGCCCAATATGCCGAGCATGCAAGGGAAATTCGAGTCGTACTGATGGATATGATGATGCCCTCGCTGGGAGGTAAGCAGGCCATCGATGAACTCAAAAAGATTGTGCCTACTGTCAAAATTATCTCAACGAGCGGATCAATCATTCACCAGGATCTGCCTAATGTGGAAGTCTTTTTGCCTAAACCCTATTCTCTCAATGAGCTGTTAATGGCTATACACACCGTCATCTATAGTAACTAAGGCACTGTCATCTGTTTTGCTGTTGAGCGTACGGACGATACCCTTCCTCTGCCCTTACTATTAAGCCATGCCTCAACCGCCTAACATTGATCGGCAAAGAGAACACCAAGCCAATGAGCGAACCTTTTTAGCCTGGCTACGAACTTCGATTGCTTTGATTGGCTTTGGTTTCGCGATCGCTCGCTTTGGTATCTTTCTAAAACAAATCAGCTTTGTGATGAAGCAACCTATCGCGGTCAATCATCCGCTGTTTAATTCCCAATCATTAGGGATTAGCTTAGTGGTGCTGGGGGTGGTTGTTATCGGGCTAGCGGCTTGGCGATATGGCGTTACCTTTCGGCAAATAGAACAAAATAACTATCGCCCTAATCCGTGGATGGTTTGGACAATGACAGGGGTCGTGATGCTATTAGGCATTCTCAGCATTCCGATTTTGCTGATCAGGGCCTTTGATCAACCTGCGGCGCGATCGCCTGCTTCTAGATCTCTTCAGTCCACTCCAAAATGATGAGATGACGGGCGCGCTCACCGGATTACAGTTCGAGCAGACTTAACTCGTGGGCGATCATCAGCCCCGCCCGTTGCAAATACTTCAACCCAAAATAGCGATTGTGGGCGATTGTGTAATTTACCCTTCACAGCTAATGTCATAGATCATCGGGACGCCCGTCGCCAGTTCCAGGTTACAGACTTCCTCTTGGCTTAAGTTATGGAGAAACATCACTATTGATCGCAGAGAGTTGCCGTGAGCGGACACAAGGACATTATCGCCGCTTTTCAGGTGAGCTAAAATTCTGTTTTTGAAGTATGGAATCGTTCTAGCCGCAGTGTCTTCTAGACTTTCTCCACCAGGCGGGCGAGCTGAAAATGATCGCCGCCATTGATGAACGAGCTCAAACCCAAACGACTCAGCCGTTTGAGCTTTGTTGAGACCCTGTAAGCTGCCGTAGTAGCGCTCATCCAATGCCTGGGAGAGAAAGACCGGAATCTCTTCATGATGATTGCCTTCGTAGCGATCCCAGCCATGCCAGTAAGGATCATCAGCATTATGCTTGAGCACAGGGCTTTTATCTTCTAAAGCGTCCTCTCGCTCGGTCAAGCAAATTACAGAGGTTTCTATTGCCCGAATGAGCAAGCTCGTAAAGCACGCATTGATGCGGTAGGGGCTGAGCTTATACGCAGCTCGAATAGCTTCTTGGCGGCCCTGATGGCTGAGGGGGACATCTACCCAGCCAGTAAACTTATTGGCCGCATTCCAGGTGCTTTGCCCGTGACGAATAAGGATGAGTTTAGCCACCTTAACGCCCTCCTGTTGAGACTTGAGCAAGCTCACCAAGATCTCTTGGCGGATTATCCAAGTAGTCGTGCCACGCCATCTTTTTAGTTTGCCTAGAACCGCTAATAGCAATGTCAGTCATAGTCAAAATTCTCTATGTAGAGGTTTTAGTGGAGCCAAGGTACTAAGGCTAGGGGAAGATATTGAGAAAGCTGTGAAGGGATACTTTTTAGCAGGAAGCGTCTCGATCTCATGGCAAGGCTGATATTTGTAGGGAAGCTAGATTTAAAGAAAGCCAGCACTCCCTAACGTTGCCTTCAAGCTGTCATTCAAAAATATTATCCTCACAAGATTCTCACAGTATTCCCCTATATTAAAAGTGTGAGAAGAATTGACATCGCCTTTCACAGATGTCGGTCATTCTTAAAAGCGCGCTGAGAAACGTCTAAAGCGTTCACTACAGCGGCTGCTTATACAGCCAAGGCGCAAACATAAAAAATCGCAGAGAGGTAAAAATATGAAACTTACATATCGCGGTGTTAGCTACGACTACAATCCTCCTCAAGTGCCGGTTGCTGATATTGAAGAAGTCGGCAAGTACCGAGGCGCAATCCTTCATTTCCATAAGCTCCTAAAATCGTTGCCTCAACCCTCGCTCGACCTTGTGTATCGCGGCGTCAAGTATCACAAGGGCACTGCTGCTTAGGCGAGGTTTAAAAGAGGAGTCTTGTCGTACCTCCTTGGAAGCGTTTCGCAGCCCTTTCAAGGAGGTACGGTGGCTAATCACTCTTTTGATAGCTGCTTTTTTAACTGGTTTTTGGAGACCTTTGAATCATGATACTTTACTCCCCACAAAGGCTATTGCTATTAGCATTTTTGACGTTTAAAGAATGGATTTCGCTTCCTCTGAAGTACTTACCACCCTATAAAATTTGTTTGCTGGAGCAGTGCCTACTAAAAGATTATGAGACCGAGCAGAACCGTCAATGGTTAGAGCTTTGTTGGCAGAAGACTATGGAAATATCTACTGAGATACCTACGGCTACTACCATCGTTTGCTGTGGAATAGAGGAGAAATAGCTTACTATCTCATTTCTATTGTTGATTATAGCTGTGCCCGTGTTTGAGCAAGCTTACAACGCCTACAAACTATCGCTACTGGCAGATCAACAGCTAAGGTCCCTATCGACAACTGTCTCATCACCCTCTGGGCTACCCGAAGCAATTGAAGATTTGATACCAGAAGGGGCAAGAAACGTTGTACCTGCGGTTATAGGAATTAAGATTAATTGCTTCCGCTCTCTTCATAAATTCCTCAACCTGCTGTTTTATCCTTCGAGTTAAGCTGAAAGAATAACTCGTATGGTCTCTACCTCTACTCTAAAGGACAAGCGCTGGCGGCTGCTAGAAGCGACCATGAAGCGCTATCAATATCGCTCAGATGCCCTGATTGAAGTTTTGCATAAGGCGCAGGAGCTATTTGGCTATCTTAGCCCAGAGTTGCTTCAATCCGTTGCGAGGGCGCTGGAGATTCCACTCAGCCAAGTATACGGCGTCGCCACCTTTTATCATTTCTTTTCTTTAGCGCCGAAAGGACAGCATAGCTGTACGGTGTGCTTGGGGACGGCTTGCTATGTCAAGGGGGCAACGCAGCTGCTGAGCGCACTAGAGCAGCATTTAGGCATTCGCAGCGGGCAAACCACTGCGAACGGTGAGATCTCGCTGTCTACCGCACGCTGCTTAGGAGCCTGTGGGATTGCGCCTGTGGCAGTAGTGGATGATGCGATCGCAGGTCATCAAACTCCCGAGCTAGTCATTCATCGTATTGAGGAGCAGTTGAGCTGTGAATCTGACTGAACTACAACAGAATTTGGCACAACCTAAAGTGCCCTACCGTATTCGCTGCTGCACGGTGGGCGGCTGCTTATCAGCCAATAGCTTGGCGGTTAAATCAGAATTAGCAGCGGCTGTCGAAGCGAGTCAGTTAGACAATCACATAGAAGTAAAAGGTGTGGGCTGTTTGGGACTATGCAGTAGAGGCCCCTTGGTCCAGGTTGATCCAAAAGGCACTCTTTACGAGCAAGTCACGCCCGCTCAAGCTTTGTCACTTATTCGCGAGGTTGCCCCAGATGAAACAGTTCTACAAGACAAACCATCTGTATCAATCCAGCCCTCTTCCTTTCAGCCCAACCATCATCCCTTTTTTGCCCAGCAGCGTCGCATTGTTTTAGAAAATAGCGGCAGGATTGATCCTGAGCGAATACAAGACTATGTCGCAGCTCAAGGCTACAAGGCGCTATATACCGTGCTGCGAGAACACTCTCCAGCGGAAGTAGTCAAAACGGTAACGCAGAGCGGGCTTCGCGGGCGAGGGGGGGCAGGCTATCCCACTGGGCTGAAGTGGGCAACGGTTGCCAAAATGCCGCCTGGGCAAAAGTATGTGGTATGCAACGCCGATGAGGGTGATCCCGGTGCGTATATGGATCGCAGTGTTCTAGAGAGCGATCCGCATCGGGTGTTAGAAGGCATGGCGATCGCCGCCTATGCCGTTGGAGCTACCCAGGGCTATATTTACGTTCGCGGCGAATATCCCCTCGCGATCAATCATTTACAAACTGCCATTAATCAAGCCCGTCGTCACGGACTGCTCGGTAGCCAAATCTTTGACTCTCCCTTTGACTTTCGAATTGATTTACGCATTGGAGCCGGGGCTTTTGTCTGCGGTGAAGAAACCGCGCTAATGGCCTCCATTGAAGGCAGGCGTGGCATTCCAGAACAGCGCCCGCCCTATCCAGCAGAATCAGGACTGTGGGGCCAACCAACGCTGATTAACAATGTTGAAACCTATGCCAATATTGCCCCAATTATCCGAAACGGAGGCGACTGGTATGCAGGCATCGGGACTGAGCAAAGTAAAGGAACTAAAGTTTTTTCTTTGACTGGAAAGATCAAAAATGCGGGACTCATAGAAGTGCCGATAGGAATTTCCCTTCATGAGATTGTTGAGGTCATGGGGGGAGGCGCTGCTGAAGGCCGCAGTGTCAAAGCAGTGCAAACGGGTGGCCCCTCAGGTGGCTGTATTCCAGCTTCTGCTTTCGATACCTCTGTTGACTATGAATCTCTTAAGCAGTTGGGCTCCATTATGGGTTCAGGCGGCCTGATTGTCATGGATGATCAAACCAGTATGGTCGATGTCGCCCGCTATTTTATGGAGTTTTGTATGGAAGAGTCTTGCGGGAAGTGTATTCCCTGCCGGGCAGGGACGGTTCAGCTTTATCAGCTGTTGAGTAAGTTTACGGCAGGTGATGCGACAGGTGCTGATTTAGAACAGCTTGAGAGCCTCTGTGACATGGTGAAATATACTAGCTTGTGTGGATTGGGGCAGTCTGCGCCGAATCCAGTCTTAAGTACTTTGCAGTATTTCAAGGAAGAATATTTAGCACTCATCCAAGAGGGATGAGTGCGAGCCTAACGCTCGCGTCTTTCTACACAGTAGAAAACGCTTCTGATTCAGCAGCTTCAGTCCTTGGCTCATCCCCTTTTTGAGAATGAACAACCAGCACCGAACAAGGCGCGTGGTGCATCACATAGTTGCTTGCACTGCCTAGCAACATCTCATCGAGTCCACGATATCCACGGCTCCCAACCATAACCAAGTCAGCCTGCTGCGTTTTCGCAATTTTACAAATCTCTCGACCAGGGCTCCCCGACGCCTGAATGAAATTAGCCCGTACCTCTGCTGCTGTTGCCTTATCGGTAAAGCTTTGGAGCATATCCAGTGCCCTCTCCTGATATTTCCGATAGCGCTCCTGGAAAAAATTCCAGTCATGCAGGGCATGGGTATGACCGACGACTTGAGGATTTGCTAATAAGAAAACACCATCCCCATCAGCTGTCAGTACGCTGAGCAACAGTAGGTCTGCATTTGCGGCTTGTGCCATTGTCAGTGCTTTCTTGAAGAGGTTGATATCTGGCTCCACCGGATCGAGAGCGACCAAAATTTTGTCGAACATCATAATTCCTTGCTTTTTGCTTTTGCTTATTGTTATCGCCCTCGTCCGACGCATACTCGAAGAGAAGGCTACGCCAATGAAAATAACTACATGGCGGTAACAGCCTCTGAGCGCTGCTCCTGAGCAGTCGGTGCTTGAGAACTGTGTGGGTGAATCACTGTGACCGAGCAAGGGGCATGGTGCATAATGTAATTACTTACGCTGCCCAAAACCATCTCTTTGAGCCCACTATGCCCCCGAGAGCCGACTATGATTAAATCAGCGTGCGTAGTTTCGGCAACCTTACAGATAGCAGGGCCTGGCCGACCATAGGGCATGATATGGCTCGCACTAATGCTAAGGGCTTCCGCCTCTGCTTGTTTTTGTTTGAGTAGCGCTTCCGAATGCTCGACAAACGCGTTCCATTCTCGCTCGTAGTTCTCTTGGACGAGCTTGTCTAGCTCCATCGAATAATTATCTACGGGAATAACTGGATGCTGAGGACTGGCCGGATCAAAAACATCTAGGACATAAACCAGTATGAGTTCAGCACTGAGGGCCTTTGAAAACTCTAAAGCGTGTTCAAAAGCGCGTTTGCTTGCAGCGGATTCATTGATGGCTACCAAAATTTTATTCAGCATGTTAAAGGTCTCCTCTAGATGTAGATAGGTTTTCTTCCATGTCGGCAATCACCAGGGTTGTGGCCAAGACCGAGTCAGGATTCAGACTAATCGAATCGATCTCTTGTTCAACTAAGAACTGAGCGAACTCGGGATAGTCACTCGGTGCCTGACCGCAAATGCCAATCTTGCGTTTGGCAAGCTTTACTCGCTCAATCGCCATACGAATCATCTCTTTGACCCCTGCGTTGCGCTCATCAAAGAGATGGGCCACAAGGGCTGAGTCACGGTCGAGACCTAAGGTCAGCTGTGTCAGATCGTTAGAGCCAATGGAGAATCCATCGAATATTTGGCTAAATTCCGCCGCTAAAATGACGTTGTTAGGAATCTCACACATCACATATACTTGCAACCCATTCTCTCCTCGGACCAAGCCATGTTCGGCCATTTCGGCAAGTACGCCGCGTCCTTCTGCGGGCGTACGACAGAAAGGCACCATCGGAATCACGTTGGTCAGCCCCATGTCCTGCCGGACACGCTTCAGGGCCAAGCACTCTAGGGCAAAGGCCGCTCGATAGCGCTCGTCGGTATAGCGAGAAGCCCCGCGCCAGCCGAGCATCGGATTCTCTTCTTGAGGTTCAAAGTTCCGACCTCCAAGCAAATTGGCGTATTCATTGCTCTTAAAGTCAGAGAGACGAATGACAACGGGCTTGGGATAAAAGGCAGCGGCAAGGGTGCCAATGCCGTGGGCCAGCCCTTCGATAAAGTAGTCGGGTTTGTGCGGATAGCGATGTGTGAGAGATGCGATCGCCCGCTTCTCTTTTCCATCTTGCAGCTCGTCAAAGTGCAATAGTGCTAAAGGATGCACTTTGAGCTGGTTTGCAATAATAAACTCTAATCGGGCCAGACCTACCCCGTCACAGGGAATCGCCGCTAGCCGAAAAGCCTCTTCTGGATTACCGACATTCATCATTACCTGCGTTCGGGTACGCGGCAGATCGTCGATTTTCGTTTCCTCTACCTCAAAGGGAAGCAGCCCATCGTATACCTTCCCGACTTCGCCTTCAGCACAGGTCACTGTCACCGACTGGCCTGGGGCAACCATATCGGTAGCATTGCCACATCCGACAATCGCCGGAATACCCATCTCTCGGGCGATAATTGCGGCATGGCAGGTACGCCCACCCTGATTGGTAACAATGGCACTGGCCCTTTTCATAATGGGTTCCCAGTCGGGATCGGTCCGCTGAGTCACTAACACTTCTCCCGGTCGAAAGTCGGCAATGTTCTCTACGGACTGAATGACTCGGGCGGGACCTGTGCCGATCATCTCACCGACGGCCTGTCCGCTCGTTAGTGTTGTAAGAGATGTCGTATCAGCCTGAAGCTGATAGTTGCGCAACAGGTTTTCTGTCTTTTGCGACTGCACGGTTTCAGGTCTGGCTTGGACAGTAAACAGCTCTCCGGTTAGACCGTCCTTGGCCCACTCCATGTCCATCGGCGTGTAGGTACCGTGCACTTGGGTATAGTGATCTTCAATAATGCTTGCCCAATTGGCCAGAGTGAGAACATCATCGTCACCCAGCGCGTATTGCTGACGATCAACCTCAGGCACTGAGACATTCTTCGTCAGCTTACTTCCCCCGACGTCATAGATCATCTTGATCTCTTTACTGCCCAGGCTCTTTTTCAAAATCGGTCGATACCCCTCTTTCAGCGTGGGCTTAAAGACTAAGTACTCGTCTGGGATCACCGCACCTTGCACGACATTCTCTCCTAGACCATAGGCCGCTGTTACGAGTGCAACATCTTTAAAGCCGCTTTCGGTATCAATGGAGAACATCACACCAGAACTGGCAAGGTCAGAGCGGACCATTTGCTGCACGCCGACTGAAAGCGCGATGCTGAAGTGGTCAAAGCCTTTGAGCGTGCGGTATGAAATAGCTCGATCAGTAAAGAGAGAGGCGAAACACTTATGGCAAGCTTCTAATACGCCTTTAATGCCGTGGACATTCAGATACGTTTCTTGCTGTCCGGCGAAGCTGGCATCTGGCAGGTCTTCTGCGGTGGCACTGGAGCGAACAGCGACATCTAATGCCTGGGGGTGACTTTGGTTCAAGCTGCTGTCACAGAGGTTGAGATAGGCTTGAGTAATCGCCGCTTTTAGCTCAGGGGGGAAAGGCGTTTCTAGGATGAGGTCCCGGACACTTTGGCCGCAGTGGCGAAGCGACTGTAGGTTTTCTGTGTCTAGCGATTCAAAGAAAAATCGCATTTTCTCCTCTAAGCCTGCTTGGTGAATGAAATGGCGGTAGGCATAGGCTGTCGTTGCAAAGCCTGTTGGAACGCGAACCCCTTGAGGCGCTAGCTGCTGAATCATTTCTCCTAGAGAGGCATTTTTACCGCCTACTAAGGGGACATCTTTCATACCAATCTGCTCAAATTCTAAAATCAGCTCAGCGCTGGGGTCTCGGCGAGCAGAAGATGTCGCTGGAGTTGGATAAGTGGTTTGTGCCATAGGAGCTAACGCGTGAGAGACAACCAGTGAAAGCCTTTTTGCTTTCATCTATTGATTTATAGCGTCAAAATTTAGAGAAACTGTGAGGACAAGTGTCCTTGCATCTGTAATCGGACACTATTAGGAGTAGCGCGCCGCTATGAGGAAAATGTGAGGGCAACGGTTATTAGGATAAATTTAGGAATAGTGTCTGACGATTACACGTTGCGCCAATGTTTTATTGATCGTTGCTTATGAACTCACAGACCGCAGAACTAACCAAGCTCAATGAGCTATTGCAGGAAAAGCTGAGCAAGCTTGAGAAAACTGAAGCAGCCTTGCGGGATATCCAGGAACGCTACCGATTGGCGATGGAGGCATCTCGAGATGGATTGTGGGATTGGACGATTGCGACTAGCGAAGTTTACTATTCGCCTCGGTTCAAAGAAATTCTAGGCTGTGAAGACCCCGAAATATTACCTGAATTTAGTGCGTTTGAATCCCGATTGCACCCGGACGACCGTGACCGCGTACTGACAGCAGTGCAGGCTCATCTAGAGCGTAGAAGTCCTTATGATATCGAATATCGACTACAGGCTCGGCAGGGCGGCTATGTTTGGATACATGCCCGAGGGCAGGCGACTTGGGATGAGAAGGGTCAGCCAACCAGAATGGCCGGGTCCATCAGCGATATTACCAAACGCAAGCAAGCGACTTCCCAGCTCCATGACATGACTCAGCGCTTAGAACTGGCAACAAATTCCGCCAAAATCGGCGTTTGGGATTTTGACACTGTAGAAAATCGGTTGATTTGGGACGAGGGGATGTATCGACTCTACGGGATTGACGAGTCGATGTTTGGGGGGGCTTATGAGGCGTGGAAGCAAGGGGTTCATCCCGACGATATTGAGATAGCCGACGCAGAGATTCAGGCTGCGATCGCAGGCAAAAAAGACTTTCACACAGAATTTCGAGTGGTGTGGCCCAATGGGCAGGTTCGTTTTATTGAAGCTCATGCCATGACTCTGCGGGATGAAGCAGGCAAGGCTCAGCGTATGATTGGGGTGAACTGGGATATTACCGAGCGCAAGCAAACTGAAACCCAGCTCAAAAACTCTCTCAAAGAGCTAGCCGATGTCAGGTTTGCCCTCGATTGCTCTTCAATAGTGGCGATTACCGACCAACGTGGCCAAATTACTCATGTCAATGACCGGTTTTGCGAAATTTCGCAATACAGTCGTGAGGAACTGCTAGGCAATACCCACCGGCTGATTAATTCGGGCTATCACCCATCGGACTTTTTCCAGCAGATGTGGCAAACCATCAGCAGCGGTCAGGTGTGGCAGGGAGAAATTAAAAATCTGACCAAAAACGGCAGCTATTACTGGGTTGATACCATCATTGTGCCAATTTTAGATGAGTCAGGCATGCCCTTTCAGTACGTGGCCATTCGCAGCGACATCACTGATCGTAAGCAGGCCGAGGTGGCCCTTTTGCAGGCGAACGAAAAGCTAGAGGCCAAGGTCATAGAACGGACGAAAGAATTAGAAAAACGGGCCTATGAGCTAGAGCGCTCTAACGAGGACTTGGGGAAGTTTGCTTACGTAGCCTCCCATGACCTGCAAGAGCCCCTACGAACGATTAGCAGCTACACAGAGCTATTGGTAGAAGAGTATAGCGATCGCCTAGATGGAGAAGCGGAGGAGTACGTTGAATTTATCCTCGATGGCACCAACCGCATGCAGCAGCTGATCAAAGATCTGCTGACCTTTTCTCGAGTCAGGACACGAGGCAAGGAATTTTCTGCCGTTGACTGCGAGGGCATTGTCAACAGTGTGCTCAGGAGCTTGAAGTTAGCCATTCAGGAATCGCAAGCTCAGATCACTTGTGGGACTTTGCCTGTCGTTGACGCGGACCCGTCACAGATACAGCAGCTCTTTCAAAACTTGATTAGTAATGCGCTGAAGTTCCGGGGTAAGGATCCGCCGCGCATTCATATTTCGGCTACGCTACGCGAAGATAAGGCACTGCAGGAAGACGAGGCTCTGAAGGCAGGCCATCAACAGGCATGGGAATTCTGCGTGCGAGATAATGGCATCGGCATTGAATCTGAATATTTCGATCAGATTTTTGAGATTTTTCAACGCTTGCACTCGCGACGTCACTATGAGGGTACCGGCATTGGCCTAGCCATTTGTCGTAAAATCGTAGAGCGTCATGGAGGGCGAATGTGGGTTGACGCTACACCAGGCGAGGGCAGCGCCTTCTATTTCACTCTGTCGAGTACTCATCTTGCTCTACAGTGCTAATGCACTAGGTCGCCGTTCAGTTTTGAAACACAGCACAATTTCACATGGATATCAGCGAATCTATCCCGATTGACGTTTTGCTCGTAGAGGACTCTCCTAGCGATGCCAAGCTAACGGCTAAAACATTTAAAAAAGCAAAAGTTCTTAACAATTTATATATTGTTGAAGATGGTGTTGAGGCGATGGATTTTCTTCGTAAGGTTGCGCCTTACGAGGAAATGCCTCGCCCTGACCTGATTTTGCTGGATTTGAACCTGCCGAGAAAAGATGGGCGTAAAGTGCTGGCGGAGGTTAAAGATGATCCAGAGCTGAGCACCATTCCGGTTGTGGTATTAACCACATCTGAGGCGGAAGAAGATATCTTGAGAAGCTATGCGCTGCGGGCAAATTGCTATATTACGAAGCCGGTTACTCTAAAACAGTTTGTTAAAGCGGTCGAGTCTATTGGAGATTTTTGGCTGAGTGTCGTTAAGCTGCCACCTGCGGCATAAGGACTGCCATCTATAGTCCATCTATAGATTTGTTCATTTATAGAGTTATTCGTCAACTCCCTTTTGTTTCACTACCCCGATGAGTTAGCTGTTATGAATGATGCGCTTAAAATTCTGTTGGTTGAAGACAACCCGGCAGATGCTTATCTACTCCAAAAGCTTCTATCGAAGACGCCATCTATTGAGCTAATCCACGTTGAGCGGTTAGAGCAGGGCATTCGTTGCCTTCAGGCGGCGCAAGGGGAAGCGAGCTTTCATGCTGTTTTGCTGGACCTCTCGCTGCCCGATAGTCGGAGTGGGCTCGATACCGTCAAAAGAATGCATGCTGCCGATCCTGAGATGACGATTGTCGTACTGACAGGATTAGATGATGAGGAAAGCGCGATCGCAGCTCTGCGCGAAGGCGCTCAAGACTACTTAATCAAAGGCGAAATCCAAAAAGGCTTATTGCTGCGCTCTATTCACTACGCCATCGAGAGGCAGCAGCACCTAGATGAACTTCAACACCTCAATGCTGAGTTAGTGCGCTCCAACGAGGAGCTTGAGCAATTCGCCCATGTGGTTTCTCACGACTTGCAGCAGCCACTCCAAGTGATTTATGGATTTGCCCAGCTCTTGGTGATGGCCTATCGCGATCATCCTGCCGATGAGCCTGTCAACCAATATATTACGCGCATTGTGACTGCTAGCAAGCATATGTCGCAGCTCATTCAAGACCTGTTAGCCTATTCTAAGGTCGGCAAGTCTGAAGACTATCTATCCGGCGGTGAACCGACAGACGGCAATCAGGTGATGGCGCAGGTGCTCTCAGATTTGCAGACGATGGTTCAGAATTGCCAAGCCACCATTACCACCGCTGACCTGCCAAAGCTCAACATCAGTGAAACACATTTGGCTCAGCTATTTCAGAATTTGCTGACGAATGCCCTCAAGTATCATCCGCCGGGGCAGGTTCCACAGGTGAAGGTTTCTGTCACGCCTCAAGCGAAATTATGGCGCTTTGGCATTCATGACAATGGCATTGGCATAAAGCCTGAAAATGCTGAGAAAATATTTCAAATATTTCAGCGACTGCACACCAATCAAGAATATCCGGGTACTGGCATTGGCCTAGCTACCTGTAAAAAGATTGTTGAAAGTCATGGTGGCCGCATTTGGGTAGATCCTGAGACAGTGGATGGCACCACATTTTACTTCACGTTACCGGCTGTATAAACTACCAATGGCCTTTGGCTATGCCGCCTGATAGGCGTCAACTGAGGCTTTGATCGGAGATTCCGACTGGTCATGCTTTAAGGCAACGACCATCACAGAGCAAGGGGCATGGTGGATGACATAGTTGCTCACACTCCCTATTAACAGTTCTTGAAGCCCTCTGCGCTGGTGAGTACCCATGACAATCAAATCAGCCTTCCAAGTCTGGGCTGATTCACAAATGGCTCGCCCTGGATCGTTGGTTGCCTGAATAAAATCAGCAGTGACACCGACTGCTTCAGCTCGCCCAGTATAGTCACGGAGGATGTCTAGGCTTTTGGCAGCGTACGCTTTCCACTGCTTTTGATACGTCTTCCAAGCTTCTTCGGCCATCGGCGTTTCAAAGTCCCAAGCAGTCGCAATGGGTGAAACCGGGCTATTTGCATCCCGCTCGTTGATTGCATGCAATATGAGTAAGTTGGCCTCAGTGGCTTCTGCAATCGATAGGGCCGCTTCAAATACAGCCGGTTCGGGGAAATCTAGCGCTACTAATATTCTGTTGTACATAGTGGTCATATCTTCCTTGTTAAACAACTGAAGCATTTCTATTGGCAGCCGTCGGCGTAGTTTGTGACAATAGTTCGCCTGCTTTCGCGCCAGGATGCACAACCAATACAGAACATGGCGCATGATGCATCACGTAGTTGCTAGTGCTCCCTAGCATGATCTCGGCTATACCCCGTCGCTGATGAGAGCCAACAACAATCAAGCTAACGTTGGATGTTCTGGCTACCTCACAAAGCACTGAGCCAACCAGTCCCTGGGGGTGAATGAAGTCGGCCTCAACACCAGCTGCGATCGCCTCATCGGCTTTTTGCTTGAGAAGTGACTCATGGTACTCCATGTACTTTGTCCATTCCCGTTCGTATCGTTGACGAATACTCTCGTCGATTGTCAACTCATCGGCAGCCGCAGTGGGATAGGACGGCTGCGGATTATGAACATCATGGATGTTCAGCACATGAACAATCATCAGTTTGGCTGAGAGCGCTTTGGCAAGTTTGATGGCAGCGGCCAAGGCTGTGTTGCTGACATCAGATTCGTCGATAGCAACCAAGATCGTTTGAAACGGAATAGAAATCATGGGTTGATCTCCTAGCTACACAGCAACAGTCGTATTTTGCTTCATCTCTTCTAGCACTTGCCAAGCAATGTCGCATTCCTGCTCGATCTGAGCGTCTTCGTCATCAAGGATGCGGGCATGTTGCAAGGCATCTCGAATGCGTTTAGATAGCTCATCGTGAGGGGGCGCAGGCAAGCAACCCTTGTTCAAAATATCGGTCACCGAGACCATGCCTAGCAGCTGGTTTTGCTGGATTACAGGAGCGCGATGCACGCCAGCGTCAGAGAGCATTTGAGCTGCCTGCTGCACGCTCGCACCGGGCGGTAAAGCAATGCAAGGATGCCGCATAATCTCTCCGACTCGTACAAATCCTGGGTTGCTGCCTGGAGCAATCACATTGTAGACAATGTCTTTTTCGGTAAGTATGCCATATGAGATTTCAGGAGAAAGCTTTTCGACGATGAGCGATCGCACGCGCTTTACCCGCATTAGCCATATGGCATTGGCGATCGTCGCACGGCTGCGAATAACCACAACGGGTTGAGTCATGATGTCGCTAACAGTTAGCATGAAGGGACTCCTTGTTTGTAAGTTTACGGGCAGCCCAAGAGTCCGACTGCCCATTGATGCCTTAATTTGTAAACTATTAGTTTGAAGAAACTATGAGGATGCACCTACTAATATTCATAGACTAATATTCATCGATCAAACCTGGAACCATTCCTTTCTCCACTTGAGAAAATCTGCATTGGTCGGCCAAATGAGCACCGGACAATCCGTAGTACGAGAAACGATCCTGTGAATGGTGATTTTGTCAGGACTCAGTCGATGCTTCAGCAGCAGGTGGTTGAGCTGCTGTGCCAAAAGCTCTTCCTGCGGACGTGTCATCCCTCGATTGTTCTTAGTGGCCTCAATTTCGATACCGATAGAACAGTCATTCCACTTAGAACTTCCAGCGTGCCAGGCTTTGTTTTTTTCGGGAACTAGCGCGGCGATCCTGCCGCCATCCCGTGGGATGACCAAATGGGCAGAAGCTCTAGATTCTGGATTGCATAGCCAGCTAACAGCGCCCAAAAAGCTACCGGCTGTATTATGAAGAACAATATGGGTGACTTTTCCGTTGCGCTTACTTTGATTAGGCGATCGCCGCCAGAAGTAAGGCGGCTCATCCGTAGAGCGATTATTCCACGGGCTACTTTTTCCGTCTGACGATGCCTTTGAACCCTGGCCAGTGGAGCCTGACGGGACGACTGCTATAGGCTCTTCATAGTCAGGAATAGCTTCTAAATCCATGCTGGGATAGCAGCTGACGCTGCGAGCTTTGGGAAAGGAAGCAAGCATCTTTTCACAGGCTTTAGCCAAAGCTGACAGCGACGTATTTTCAACCGCATATTTAAACAGTGGCTCGCCGCCGCTCATCGCCACCAAAAACTTCTGATTGTCTGACTGTTGAACCAAACGATACCATCCCGCATCCTGACTTCTCGGCTTAAAAATTCTTGAATAGTGATACTCTAGCTTTTCGAAGTACTCTTCATCAGCGGCCCAGGTTCCTGCCAGTTCATTCCAGGTTTTAGATTTTCCCAAGATAATGCTTTTAACAGATTTGGTGCGATCGCTAACTAGTTCGCTCTTCGGAATATCTTTCCCGGCATAGCAAGCGAGGTGCTGAATTTGGGCAAGCACGCCCGTTGACATATCTACAAATGACTCTCCAGGATTGCCATTTCCCAAGGCTCCAATTCCTGCAAAGTTATTCTGGTGAGGTTTTACATCGCCACCAAAGCAAAACATCGCCGTTTCGTGGCAGGCTTGTGCGAATGCCCAAGACCACAGAACGCCATATTTTTCGCCATGCTCTTTGTAAAGGTTAACGATGCTGTGGTATTCCTGCGGCAATCTCTGTTGAGACCAAGCCAAAGCAATCTCTAGTTCCTGGGGAGGTACCTTACCTAAAACGTCCATTTTTTCTTTACCTGAAACGATATCTTTTATGTTTTGTTGTTTTCGATGAAAATGTTTGACTAGTCTAAATGCATCGTCAGCCGTCATCAAATACAACAAGCTTTATGTCAGCCTGCTGTTTATTCTATTCACTAAAGTTGAGGAACGTGTGATGGAAGGTTCTTGCAGCTTCTGACTACTTTTGAAAGATCTTGCCAGTATTAACATAGAGCTGGCACTCTCGAGTGCAACGTTTGCGAGTGCTGCCTGCTCAGTATCACAATGTGACGTACAGATGTTTACTCAGCACATGAACTTCAGCCAAATCTGAGATAATCTTCAAAGGTTGAGAAGCTATAGCAGGTTTGCATGAAGTTTTTACTGGTGGAAGACGACGTAGCGTTAGCAGGTGCGGTGGAGCAACTGCTAGCAGAACACCATTACGTAATGGACTTAGCAACGGACGGTATCATGGGGCGGGATATGGCTGAGGCATTTCCCTACGATTTGATTTTGCTGGACTGGTCACTGCCGAAGCTAGAAGGCGTAGAGCTATGCAAGTACCTGAGAAACGAAGGTAACTACACGCCGATTATTTTGCTGACTGCCCGTAATGAAAGCACTGATAAAGTCGCCGGACTGGACGCAGGCGCTGACGATTACTTAGTCAAACCCTTTGGATTTGAAGAGTTATTAGCGCGCATTCGTGCCTTGCTGCGTCGGGCGGAAGGAATTGTCTCACCCGTTTTACAGTGGGGCGATCTGTGTCTGGATCCGCGCAGTAGCGAAGTGACCTGTCGCAGTGTGCCTATTCCCGTTACGCCGAAGGAATATGCCCTGCTGGAGCTGTTTTTACGCAATCCCAGCCGCATTTTTAGCCTGGATGCTCTGCTAGACAGGGTGTGGCCGTTTGATGACACACCTAACGTTGGTTCTGTACGGACCCACATCAAGGGACTGCGCCAAAAGCTTAAGAAAGCAGGGCTACCTGATATGGTTACCACAGTCTATGGGTTGGGCTATCGTCTGAAGTCTGCTGATTTTGTCAGACCGCCTCAAGCGGACGTGTCGGATGCTGAAGTGCCCTCCGTCCCTGCTACTGCCCCTCCTGTTGATGCTGGTAAAGGTGACAGTGACAGGAGTGATAGAGACAGTCGCCGTGAAGTCAACCCAGGCAAGCTGGATTTGTCCTCACTTTGGCAGGGGATGAGTGAAACCTACATTAAGCGGGTGGTGAAAGTGGCTAACACCCTGCGTATTCTGCAGCCCGGACTCGTCGAGAAACCCGTTGCTGAAAAGCTGTTGAAAGAGGCTCATTCGCTGGCTGGCTCGCTAGGGAGCTTTGGCTTTCAGCCCGCGACGACAAACTGCCGAGAAATTGAAGCCATTCTCCGTGCGAATGCCTATCTCAGCGCCCAGCATGTTCATCAGTTAGAGATGTTGATTACGCAGGTGCAACAGGTATTAGAGCAGGGGCTCGCCCAGCCTACGCCATCGCCCGCCCAAGCACCTGCCAAAGAAGAGGCAGAGTCAGGTGTTTTAGCCTCTATGCCAGCTAGTGTGCCTCTGCTAACCCCGATTGAGCTGTTGCCTGGGCAGCTATTCCAGCTATTAATGGTGGAAGCAAGAAATGACCGCGATGCAAGCTGGTTGAAATCTTTAACCGCTGAGGCTGTCTTTCATCAGATACAGGTTAGAACTGTGGACGATATTGATCAGGCAAGGCGGATGATTTTTCCTGAGGGAGATTTTGATAGCGCTCACCAGCCTCCTCATATCGTGGTGTTCGATTTTGATGGCTCAGAACACTTGCCCGGTAACGACAGCCCCGAATTTGAGCTGTTGGCTGATCTTCAGACCGCGCAGCCGCCCATTCCACCCCTTGTTCTGACGGCAGTCGCCAGTTTTGAAAATCGGGTGAGGGTGGCAAGGCTGGGAGTGGCTGGACTGCTACAGACCCCGGTGACACCAACAGAAGTGCTAGAGACTGCGGTGCAAGTCCTACAAAAGGGAGTGGTCCCTACGGCTAAGCTACTGATTGTAGATGATGATCCGGCGATGCTGACGTTGTTACAGAGCATTTTGCATCCGTGGGGCTTTCGGCTACAGCTCTTGAGCGATCCACAAAACTTTTGGCAGGTGCTGGAGCGCTTTGAGCCCGACTTGGTGTTGCTTGATGTGCAGATGACTGAGATCAGCGGGTTTGACCTATGCCAGGTGATCCGCAATGCGCCTCACTGGCAAGAAATGCCGGTGTTGTTTATGTCGGGCTACACCGATGCAGACACCATTCAGCAGGTGTTTTCGGTAGGGGCTGATGACTATATCCGCAAGCCGATTGTGGCACCGGAGCTGGTGGCGCGGGTGCTTAGCTGGCTGGAGCGATCGCGCACGCGGCGGCTCAGAGCCGATGTCGATAGCCTGAGTGGGATCGCCAACCGGCAAAAGTCAACGCAGCTAATCACACGGATGATGAGCTTGGCACAACGATATGGAGAAACTCTATGCTTTGCTGTGGTGGATTTCGACCACTTAAAGGAGATTAATGATAAATATGGTCATTCTGTAGGCGATCGCATCTTAAGGCGCTTCGGCGAGAAGCTGCGATCTACCTTTCGAACCGAAGACGCGGTAGGCCGCTGGGGCGGGGAAGAATTTGTGATTGCGCTGTACGGTATGAGCCGTCGGGAGGGGGCCCAGCGGCTGCGTCAATTTTTGCAGGACTGGCAACAGGAACAGTTTAATCATTCCGCTAGTGCTGCCGATGACGAGGGGAACCCAGAGAGCCAGCAGAAGTCATCTATATCTACCTTTAGCATGACCTTCACCGCTGGCGTTGCCGTTTATCCTCATGATGGGAGCGATCTGAAAGGGCTCTATCGGGCAGCTGATCAAGCCTTGTATAAAGCTAAAGTGGCAGGACGTAATCGAATTGGTTCGGTAGAATAGCCAGCAGAATTATCTCTTAAAGACACAGATGGCACAGCGGACTCTCTACACAGGATTTTCACAATCTAGAGATAGGCTAGCAAGTTGAAGCGGAAGAGTTGAAAAGGAAGAGGGCTAATAGGTAGATACTGAAAATGCAGGCAGATTCACCCTCTCCAAATGTAGCTTCTTTGAGCTCTGCAGTAGTATCTGTGGCAGTGACCGTGTCACCTGAGATGCCGATAGAAGATGCGATCGCCTGTATGAGCAAAGCGCCAGCAAGCTGTGTACTCATCACTCAGCAACAGCGCCCCATCGGCATTTTTACAGAACGAGACTTAGTGCGATTGATTGCTTTGGCTCAGTCCACTATTGGCGAACCGATCTCAACGGTGATGACCCCGGCAGTAAAAACGCTCCGAGCCGCTGAGATTCAAGATGCTTTCAGCCTTTCTCAGTATATGCAGCAGTACCGGCTGCGCCATCTACCGGTGGTAGATGACGACGGACAGCTTGTGGGCATCGTGACCAAAGAGAGTCTGAGAAAGTCAATGACGCCCTCTACCCTACTCAAGCTCAAACGGGTTGAAGAGGTGATGACGACTCAGGTCGTTTGCGCATCGCTCACCGTAGGGGTAAGACAAATCGCCCAAAAAATAGATTCTAATCGGGTGAGCTGCGTCGTCATTGTAGATGCTGAGACTCGGCCAGTGGGCATCATTACCGAGCGCGATATCGTCCAGTTCCAAGCCCTGGCCTTAGACCTTGACCAAACCCAAGCCCAGACAGTGATGAGCACGCCGCTGCTGCCCATTCATCCTCAAGATTCGCTCTGGGACACCCACCAGCAAATGAACCAGCGTCGAGTGCGGCGTTTTGTCGTGTGTACGGCCGATGGCGAACTGGCGGGTCTCATTACCCAGAGCAGCCTCCTGCAAGCCTTGAACCCTGCAGAAGTTCTGCAAATGATTGAGCTGTTGCAGCATGAGGTAGAGCAGCTACGCACTGAGAACCAAGCTTTTCTAGAAGCGCGTAATCGTGAGCTAGAGGTCGAACGAACAGAAGTCGTCACCGCGCTAAAACAATCCTATAGTCTGCTTGATCAAAGTCATAAGGCGCTAGAGTCTCGGGTAGCCTCACGCACTGCCGAGCTGCATCGAGCTGAGCACCGATGGCGGATGCTTTTAGAGAATGTTCAACTAGTAGTGGTTGGGCTCGATAGCAGCGGCAAGGTTACCTACGCCAATCCCTTTTTTCTCAAGCTGACGGGCTATGCTGCTGACGAGGTGATCGATGCAGATTGGTTTAGTCTTTTTATTCCGCCCTCAGAACATCCTGCAATGACTGACTATTTCCGGCAGCTACAAGGTCAGCTAGAAGTACCCCTACAGTATCAAAATACCATCTTGAGCAAGTCAGGCGAAGAACGCATCATAGTTTGGAACAACACGGTGCTGCGTGACCTGCAAGACAATATTGTTGGCACTATGAGCATTGGTGAAGATATTACCCAGCGCTTTGCCATTGATCGGATGAAAGGTGAATTTGTAGCAATGGTAAGCCACGAATTACGTACACCGCTGACGGCCATTCATGGTGGGATAAAGCTTCTGAGCCAAGGCATTGTGTTGAGCCAATCTGAGGCGGGTAAAAACCTGCTACAGGTCGTTGCTAAAAGCTCCCAGCGCTTAGTTAGGCTAGTGGACGAAATTTTAGAACTGGAACGTTTGGAGTCGGGGAAGCATCCCCTACGCAAACAGCCTTTAAACACGCAAGTAGTGACCCGTCATATCTCCGATGCATTCCAAATGATTGCCAATCAGGCGAATGTGGCTATTGAAGTCTCTGATCCCGGTATTCAAATACTAGCCGATCGCGATCGCCTCCAGCAGGTGCTCACTAACTTACTCGACAATGCCATCAAGTTCTCACCCCCCAACTCCACTATCCGGTTATCTGTAGAGGCTTACAGAAGTCACTCTACTAGCGACGCCTCTGGGAGCGCTGATAGCATCTCTACTCGTGAAAACAACAACGTTCTCTTTACACTGTGCGATCAAGGCAAAGGTATTTTGCCTGAGCAATACGCCAGTATCTTCGAGCGTTTTGTACAGAAAGACAAAATCGGTATCAGCGAAAAAGGAGGGACTGGTTTAGGGTTAGCCATTTGTCGAAACATTGTAGAGCAGCATGGCGGCAAAATTTGGGTCGAGAGTACCCTAGGCGCAGGCAGCTGCTTCTTTTTTACGCTTCCGATTAACCAACCTGATTAATTAGTCCAAACTAGGACAAACAGCAGCTGACCTTAGTTTGGGTAAACGGTATAATTTTGTATGCTCTCTATTAAGAAATTGTCAGAGATGACAGGTAAATAAATGAGCCGACGAATTTTAGCGATTGATGACGAAGAAGCTATTCGGATTATTCTTAAGGTCTCGTTAGAATTTACGACTGAGTGGACGGTGCTGACGGCTGCGTCTGGAAAAGAAGGTCTCGCGATCGCTAAGGCCGAGCAGCCCGACGCTATTTTGCTAGACGTGATGATGCCGGAGACGGACGGTATTACCGTTTTTCATGAGCTTCAGTCCAAGCCCTCTACACAGGCGATCCCGATTATTTTTCTCACCGCGCAGGCTAGAGAAGTAGAACGTAGAGAGCTTGAAACACTAGGAGCTGGCGTGCTGATCAAGCCGTTTGAGCCGGATGCGATCGCCAGTCAAATCAAAACACTGTTGGATTGGGCAAGCTAGCACCCTTCCACTGAAGTTGGCACCACTAAGATTGGAAGTTCTCGTATCCTAGCGATGTGAGTCAAACAGTCAAACTTCAACGCTCGTTTTCTAAATTTCTTCTCGTGTCTTCATCTGTTTTGTTTTTATAGGGGTCTATTTCATCGCAACAATGGTTGTGGGCAGCGGTGGCTGTATCGGGTTAACGGATTGCTGCCGATACCATGCACCCAAACACTGTTCATATTTCGATAGATCGGTGGCAATCTTGTCTAAAATTTCTGCCGTCGTGGGATCGGTCAACTGATTACACAGCCGATAAGCATCGACAATCCCTGTTTGCAAATCGCCTAGAGTTCGCCTGGCAATAGAAATGTCATCGTTTGAGAGCATCCAGCTCTGGATGTCGGCATACGCTTCGCTGCCTAATGCTTGCCAGGTGACTTCTTCTTGAAAGCCTTGACGCAATCGCTGTTCAAGCTTTTCAATATGCTGTTTCTTGTTATTGATGATTTCTGTCAGTATAGATTTTAGGCGAGATGACGTTGCCCGGTATCTGTATTGCCTGAATGATTCTAAGGTATAGCGCTCGCCGACAATTGCCATATTGAGCGATCGCACTAACTCTGCTCGGCTTGACCCACCCCAATCTGCGCCCATCTTCCACCACTCATGATTAATTGCATTGGTTTGGGGCAGCACTTTTTCGGGCAACGAAAGCGTCAGCATTCGAAACAGTGTTGTCATCACAATGGGCAAATCGCTGGGCCGCCGGGCGGTGATAAATGGCGTATCTGTAACCACAGGTGCATCGAGGTAGATCGCGCCCGCATTTTCTAAATCCTTGCGAATGGCTCTAAAGCCTGTAATTCTTTTTCCTGCTAGCTGTTCGGTATCAATCAGCACTTGAGGGCCGTATCCAATGGCAATAATCCACTTCTTGAGCGCGATGGCATCTCTGATAAGGCGAGTCACATTCGGATTTATACGAATGCTTCCACCCAAGATGATAAAGGCGTCAAAATCTTCAGCGTGGGCCTCTGTAGCCGTAGCATCGGGCGCTACAAAAATGCCTCCGTGATGTCCTTTGTAGCGCTCGTTCATTCGTCCGCCTAACACGGTGACAATAGTGCCTGCTTGCTTAAGTGCGGTGTGAGGGATTTTAAACTCAACGTCTTCAAACTCATTCTCCACAAGAATAGCAACCTGCTTTTGTGCGCGCCTAATTTGACCGTTTTTAGTCTGAACAGACATGGCAAATTCCTCTCGCTTTAGTAACGTATATCTCCGTTGTAAAACGTTTATATGAGGAATTTGTGAGTAGAGAGGAAGGTTTCTATACGTTGGTTTGCAATCTACATTTCCACTACAGGCGCTCTTGAGCTGTACAATCTTCAACTGGTTTCTGTTTTTCAAACATAGGCACAGTTCGTTAAGATTATACATGTTTAGCATACGGATTTATTTTGTTAAACCTTGGCATGATTATCAATATCAACGCGAGACTCTAGAAACTGCTGGGATAGTGTCTGAAGCCTCTCTTGACTCAGCCAGCTTTCGAGGCTCTCTGGAGGATGAATGTCTGCTAAAAAAGTCTTGAGTGCTTCACCTTCAAGACTTTCTTCTTCTAGCAGCGCATGGGCAATCCGTTCTAAAACGTCCCTGTTTCTGATTAAAATCTCTAGGGCCATTTGATGAGCCTGCTCCATAAGACCCTTAATCTCGCTGTCGATAGATTCTGCCATTTGGGGGCTAATCGCTCGCCTGGGCTGAGCATAGCCTTCGAGAAATTGTGAAGGGGCTCGGTCAATGGCAACAGGACCAATTACTCTGCTCATGCCGTAAAGCGTGACAGAACGCTCTGCTAGTTCTGTAGCCTTTTGAATATCGTCACTGGCTCCGGTAGACACCTTGTTAAACACAAGTTCTTCGGCGGCTCGTCCCCCTAGAAAAGTAACGAGCTGACCTCGAATTTCATCTTCAACCATCAAGAATCGATCGTCTTCTGGCATTTGTAGCGTGTAGCCTAGAGCCGCAACGCCGCGAGGAACAATTGAAATCTTTTCAACGCTGCCGTTCCCTGGCATGAGTGTGCCAACAATGGCATGGCCCGACTCATGATAGGCAATGGTCCGTTTTTCAATCTCGCCTAGTACTCGTGATTTTTTCTCCAGCCCTGTAAGCAGGCGCTCAATCGCCTCGTTAAAATCAGCCATTGTCACCGCCATCCGATTTTTCCGTGCGGCTAAGAGCGCTGCTTCATTGACTAAATTAGCCAGGTCAGCGCCTGCGAAGCCTGGAGTGCGTGCAGCGAGCCTAGAGAGCGTAACATCGTCTGCTAAATGAACCTTCTGAGCATGTACATTGAGAATGGCCTCTCTGCCTTTACGATCAGGTCTATCGACTACAATCTGTCGGTCAAATCGACCCGCTCTTAGTAACGCCGGATCTAACACTTCTGGCCGATTGGTTGCCGCTAGCAAAATCACCCCAGCGTTAGGCTCAAAGCCATCCATTTCAGCTAAAAGCTGGTTAAGCGTCTGTTCCCGTTCATCGTTTCCCGCAAAAGGACTCTTAGCTGCTCTAGATTTGCCCAGTCCGTCTAGCTCGTCAATAAAAACGATACAGGGGGCTTTGCGCTTGGCCTGCTCAAAGAGATCGCGGACTCGCGAGGCACCGACACCCACAAACATCTCAATAAATTCGGAGGCGGAAATACTGAAGAAAGGCACGGCGGCTTCGCCTGCGATCGCCCGAGCCAGTAACGTTTTGCCTGTACCTGGTGGACCCACCAGCAAAACGCCCTTTGGAATTTTCGCGCCGAGCCGCGTGTACTTAGCAGCATCTTGTAAAAAATCGATAATCTCTTGCAGTTCAGCTTTTGCCTCATCGACGCCCGCAACATCCTCAAACGTGATGCGATCTCCATCTTCAGAATAAATGCGAGCGTTACTTTTGCCCACACTCAGCACAGATGGTCCTCTTGCCCCTCGCCCGGCCAACAGATTCCAAAAAAGAAACAGCAAAAACAACGGAAAAAGCAAACCCAAAAAACTACCAAACCCACCTCTATCGGGCGGAATAGCAGTTACCTCAACATTATGAGCCCGCAAAACATCCGGCAAATTTGTATCGTTAGGTAGCGGTATCGTCTCAAGGACTTCTGAAGTGGGTTCGTCTTCTGCGGAAGATGTCTCTGGCTTTGTCTTTAGCGTGTATTTGATCGCTTGATTGCCTACTTTAGCTGTTTCAACCTGACCAGTTTCGACCTGATTGATGAACTGGCTATACGAAACGGTGCTCTCTTCGCGCGAGTTACGCGGCACCATCAGCATGATTAAAAAGATCCACACCAGCATAAGCGCAAGATTGATCAGGACCTGAGCAGAACCAGAGGGCTGATCAGAGGGTGATTTTGGGTGAAGGTTGGAAAGTTTGTTTGGCATTCAGCGTTACCGATTAGCAATAACATAGTTCGCTAAAGCGCTTTCGGCAGCGGCTTTATCTGCAGTGCTTTTAAGCTGAGGCATTTCCTGACGACAGCTAGGGCAGAACCAATAGACACTACTGTGGCGAAAGTGACGAAGCAAGGAACCGTGACAACAAATACAAAAACTCATGAGGATTCAATTCCTTTGCTCAGCCTACAGCTTAATCCTAAAGTCAGAAAATGAAGATCCTATGAGGACGCTCAGTGTAGTCAAGAAAACAACATCGCCACACAAAAATCTCAAACCAATATCTTACTTTTCAAGCATGTATCGCAGCAAACCGTTTGAAAAGGCCCGAAAGCAACTAGAACATCAGTGGTCAGAGATTTCTAATTAAGCCGGCATCGTTTTGCTTGGTCAGCCACTACACCACTCATCGTACTCGCGATCTTCAAGGTCTTCCGAATAGTCCTCCCAGAACTGTTCGGAGGCTGTTTGATGCAGCGGCTGGAACTGCTGATGGGCTAGTTCTGCCTGCAATGCATCTACAGCGGCCCAGGCTTCAGCACAGGCTTCTGAGCCAGGGCCACTATCTTCACAGATTTGGCGCGCCTTGTCGCTTAGCGCGCGAATATCATCAGCTAATTCGAGCACCTGTGGTTTTCCCATAGCATGGCTGTGCCTCAAAATATCTGAGACTGATACAATTCCCAACAGCCCAGACTGAATGACCGGTGCACTGTGTAGATTAGCTTGCGTGAGCAAACGCGCTGCATACTCAACCTTTAAATTAGGGTTAAGAACAACACAGGGCTTCGTCATAATCTCATACACTCGCATATGCTTTGGGTCGCGGCCAAAAGCAATCACCTGACCAACGACATCACTTACCGACACAATTCCATAGGCGTCAGAGGAATCGACTGGCTGTACAATCAGGGCCTGAACGTTTCGCTGTTCCATTAGTTTTATTGCACTTGCGACCGGAGCAGAATTCCGGATGGTCACGACTTCGCGGGTCATAATATCGGTAACTTTCATCATCGAAATTTCTCTTAAGTGATTTATACAGAACTAGATGAACGCCAGTTGCAAATCTGATCAGGTGGATTCATACG
>JBAUIB010000223.1:0-8360 GCA_049680585.1 Phormidesmis sp. | reverse complement strand
ACTTCAGGCTCTACGACTATATGGCTCGTTTTCGCTCTCACTTTCGAGCTCGCATGAATGCCAAGCGCTCTAGCGTGATTGCCTACAGCTCCGATGAAAAACTGGATGAGCTGGCGATTGAGCTGTTGACCAAGCTGTTGTTTTGCACGGGCAGCGAAGGGGCCAGTCGGCTCTGGATTAGCCTTTTTGACGGAGACGTATCATGACGATTCGCCGGCAGTATCAGCTGCCCAACTGCGCGCTTGTGCTAGACGGGCTAAATATTGACCCGACGCCGGATAATGAAGCAGTTATGTCACTGTTGGTCAACGCTGAGTGTCGGATCAGTGGCTTGGAGCGATCGCTCAACGGAGGCGATCGCTTCTTTTCGGCCCTAGTGCATGCGGTCAGTCAGTACAGCCAGGAAATACTCAGCGGCTTTGCCCATCCTCAGGTGAATGAAGGCGATCCCTTACTGGTCCACATCAATCCGGGCGATGGACCTTATCACCATTTAGTGGTTCAGCCTGAGATTGCCGATTTGGGCGAATCTGGGGACGGGCGGGCGATTGATATCAAGCTTTCAGCCGTGCAGCTGTTTGATCTGACCGAAGCTGTCGATCAGTTTTTGAGTGACAGCCAGACGCTGCCAGATTTGGAAGCGCCGCTCTCACCGTTGCCTCGCCGCTTTGTGCGACCGGAAGCGCCCTTGAGCGATCGCGCTCTACCCGCGTTGCTAGGAGTCGGGAGTGTGGCGATCGCCGCGCTGGCATTCAGCCTCTTACCAGTGCCCGAGCAGCGAGACCCCGCACTCGATACCAGGGCGCGCGAGGAGCAAACGCAAGTTGCTGACGGTGACAGTGATAGTCCTAATGACACACCGCCGACCGGCGACATCTCTGATGAGACATCATCTGCTGATGATAACGCTGCCGAAGACGATTCTAGAATAGCTGTAGCTGACAATACTGGTAACGATGAAACATCAGATCTTCAGGACTCAGAAAATCTGGACTCAGAAGATTCAGACTCAGAAAATTCGGATTCAGAAAGTTTAGATGAGGCTGAGCTAGGCGATCCTGAAGAAACACCTGACGACAGTAGCGCGCTCTTTGAGCAGCCATCTGAAATCCTACAAGATATCAACGCCGTAGAGCGTTTGAACCAAAGTCTAAAGCGCGCCATCGTAGAAAATCGCGAGCAGCCTAGAGTAGGCGACGAAGCGATCGCCTACCGAGTGCGGATGAATGCCGACGGCGTCATTACGGGCTACGAACCCATTGATGCAGAAGATATTGACGCTGTGGATGAAACTCCCTTACCAGAGCTGGTAGAATCGGCTCCAGAGGATACCCCCGTAGCAGACTACCGGGTTGTCTTCACTGAGCGTGGTGTGGTTGAAGTCAGCCCTTGGCTGGGCTGGAGCTATTACGAATAACCCAGCTAATTAAGCTGAGCTAATTAAGCTGAGTTAACCACAGAGCCCACTAGCAGGAGATCTGGTTTGTGGATAGTGAACTGGGAGACAATAGCAACGCCATAGAAGAGGCGACAGGTGAAGGTGCTCAAGATGTCCAGGGCAGCCCGAATGAATCCGTGCCAGATTTCTTTAGCGCTCGGCCCAACCGGCAGCCGAGATCCTATATAGAGGTGCCGACTGAGCGGCGATCGCCCGGCCCCGTCATGCCTATTCCAGCACCTGCGTCTCATTCTCCGCTCTCAGCCCCTCTCTCCTCTCCCAACGAACCCACCTTTCAGATTTCCCCTGGTATCCCTGGACCTGATATTCCTGGACCTGGTGTTCCTGGACCTGGTGTTCTTAGCCCTGGTGATCCTGGCCATAGTGCGCCTAGCCATAGTGCGCCTAGCCATAGTGCGCCTGTTCCCACTTCTCCGGGTCTCCATCCTAGCGAGGCGATCGCCCCTGCTCCGCCCGCCAAACCCAGACGATGGGAAAGACAACCTTACAGCGCCCTGCTCCATCTCATTGTCAGTGGGGGGACTCTCACCGCTGGCTGGTTTCTTGGCATCTTGGTTGCTCAACTGATACCCGGCAACCCCGCTCATCTCCCGCTCCAAGAAGCCTTTCTGCGTAGATCCAGCCGCTCAGCCCAGCAGCTACTCCACCTGCCTCGGCTCTGGCAGAGCCCAACTGCTGAAACCCGTATTGAAGCGATTCCGATTCCAGAAACTGGCGGCATCATTGCCCCTTTAGACCTACCGCCCATTGAGCGCCAGCCGCTAATTGACGAGCTCAATGCTGTAGAAACTGAAATGCTTACCCTCGACAGACGGCTGCAAACGCTGGAAAAGCAGCTGGGCAAACCACCCTACCAGGGAGCCGACCTCGACCATCGCGTCAACGCCCTTAGAGATGCGATTGATCCGCCCGCACAAACCGAACCCAAACCGAGCTATACTCCCGTTCCGCAAAACCCCAACGACACCCTACTGGATGTCGCTGCACTCAAAATCACCCTGCCCAGCGACGCTCTGTTTGTCCCAGCCCAGAGCACCCTCAAAGACGCCCCTTTGCTCAATCAAGTGCTAGATCAGCTAGTAAACTATCCTGAAGCCACCATTGTGATTCGCGCCTATAGCGACAACCAACTAAGCGTTAGCGACAGCCGAGACGCTACGCTGGCTCAGGCGATCGCCCTCAGCACATATTTACAGACCACCTTGCCGACTACTCACCGCTGGGTAACGATTGGCGGCGGACAGTCCCAGCCGATCACCCAGAATGAAGAGGCGGCCCAAAGACAACAAAACCGGCGCATCGAAATTTTGGTAGACACTCGATAGTTAACAAGGATAAAAGCGCTCGGATGAAGATTGTTTTTTTTGGCACACCTCAGTTTGCGGTGCCCAGCTTAGAACGACTGCTTGCTCACCCTAGCTTTGACGTCGTTGCCGTCGTTACCCAACCGGACAAACGCCGTGGGCGAGGCAGTAAGGTGACCCCTTCCCCGGTTAAAGCCGCCGCTCAAGCTAGCCGCAAAGCCAGCAACAGCGACTGCCCAATCTGGCAGCCTGAGCGCATCAAAAAAGACAGAGATGCGCTCACTCAGCTTGAGGCGCTCAAAGCAGATGCCTTTGTTGTCATCGCCTACGGACAAATTCTCTCTCAACAAATATTAGACATGCCGCGTCTGGGCTGTATTAATGCTCACGGCTCAATTTTGCCAGCGTATCGGGGCGCTGCTCCAATTCAGTGGTGTCTGTATAAGGGCGAGCGTGAAACGGGCGTCACCACTATGCTAATGGATGCAGGTATGGATACCGGGCCGATGCTGATGAAAGAAACCGTCGCCATCGACCTGTTAGACAACGCCTGGCAGGTAGCTGAGAAGCTGTCTGCGCTCAGCGCCGCGATGCTACCCGCCACTTTAGAAAAACTACACCAGCAAACAATTCGCCCGATTACCCAAGTCGATGAACAGGCTACCTACGCGCCCCTAATTAAAAAAGAGGACTATCGGCTGGACTGGGGAAAAAGTGCCAAAGCTCTGCACGATCAGGTGCGAGGATTTTATCCTAGCTGCACAGCCCAGTTTCGAGGTGAGGCGCTAAAGGTAATGGCAACGGTTCCGCTAGGCACAGACTATTGGCAGGATTTACCGCCAGCATTCACGAATATTAAGGCGCTTTACGAAGCCGCCAATATCGCCGAAGGGACGTTACCAGGAACCATTGCCAGCACCTTTAAACGCTACGGTCCGGTCGTTCAGACCGGTAGCGGCTATCTGCTGCTGTGCGAGATGAAGCCCGCTGGCAAGAAAGTGCTCTCAGGCTGGGACTTCGTCAATGGAAATCGAGTCGAAATTGGCGAGCAGCTTGGCTGAAATAGTTATCTTTTTATCAACTCATTGAGGCTGAGTTTACAGGAAGTTAATAATTCTCTACGTAATACATAAAAGCTGCCAAATTCTTCGCTTCAAACCTTTTCTAAACACGTTTTTGTTTAAAGCTTCTGCTTTTTAATAGACCAAGGATCGACTTGGCTGAACGCTTCCTAGTAAGATCACGGAACCGTCAGAAACTTCTGCTGCCAGATTGACATCATACGTACGTATAGCACGAGCCTTCTAGGGCTGCCCCCTTGACGACCTACTTCATTCATTTCTCACTGTCCTATGCCCCTTTTTAATGTATCTGTTGATCGCGCTAAATGCTTTTGTGCATTTGTGACTACTGTCTCTCCTAAGCTAGCAGTATTTCTCTTAACGGCCGGTAGTTTCAGCCTGTATGCCTCGACAGCACTAGCGCAGACAAGTCAGCCAAACATTCCGATTCGCAATCCAGATGGTTCGGTCACAGTAGACAACAATGCGCGAGATATTCGCACCGGACCTTTGCAAAACACGTCAGATATTCCGCTGCCCAGTATTTTACCGGCGGGCACCACCAATACGGTGCCAGTGCCAGTTGATACCAGTAGGCAGGCGCCGAATACCGTTCTTACTCAGCCCGATTTGCCCTACATTGAGCAGTCTTTTAACGAGCTCATCAACAGTGGCTCAGATGCAGACGTGGAATATACCCTGCAGCCAGAGACTGTGCAGCTGACAACTTCTTTTGATCTAGCCCAAGATGTGGGAAATCATGGCTTTGCCGAAGGGATTCAGGTCACTATCATTCGCGCTGACGGAACAAGAGAACCGCGGCCAGCCGTGTTTGTACGCGGCGATGATGTGACAAAAGGCCCTGGCCAATTGGCCACCGATCCAGACCTGCCGACTGCGGTTACAGAGACGGTCACCTACGGAATAAATGATACCGTTGAGCTGCGAGTGCTGAATGTCAGAGAGGATGGTGCTGAGGCCAGCGAGTCTGCTATTTACTTCACAAGAGATTTTCGTGAGGAAGGTCAGGTTGGTGAGTTTATTGTTGAAGATTTGCAAGGGGGCGGCGATCGCGACTTTAACGACGGCAACTTTTTAGAAGCGCCTACGGGAACAGGTACTGGGCTCGCGCTAGAAGATCGCCGCAATCTCGTGGTGACATCTCGTACTGAGCAGACACCGCTCGATCCGCTGATTGAGCAAGAGCCGGTCGTAGAAGAAGATGTTATCGTCGAGCGTCCGCCGCAGACTAGCGTTGAGACGGTAGAAGTCAGTCGGGACCGCGGGCAAGTGGAGCTGCCAGAGGACACACCCTCAGATCTACTTGGCCATGCAACTGGCGTGCGAGTAGAAGAAGGCCAGCTAATTTACAACCGCTATGCAAATGCGAGCCGGGTTCGTCTTGGTAGCGATGGGTTGGGCCTCACCGGTCAGCTATCGCCGCTTAATGGCAATCCAAGCGCCCCCCCGACCTTACTAACGGGTAACCTCACCTTTGATCCAACAGTGGATGATAACGAAGCCGGACTAACCGCGACAGCCGGCATCACTCAGTTTTTAACCCGTACCCATCGTCCGGCTGAGGACGCACTGGGCCGCGAAATCATCAATCCGAATGAAGATGGGCCGAGATTGTTAGAGCCGACAGGTATTTTCACCAATCGGCGGCTGGTTGGCTACGTCCCAACTTCAACTGCGATATCTCCAGACAGCAAGATAGAATCAATCAATGGCATCTTCAATTTACCTGCCGATCAGGCAGTGGAGATTACCCCGCCCGATCCTCAGCTAGTAGGCCGAGGAGATTCAGCCTACACCGATAATGTAGGCGGCTTAATCCTTGAGCAGCCAGATGGCACACTCAGCTTTTTGCCGCAGTGGACCAAAGCAGGCTATTCGCAAACGCAGATCTCGCTGACTGCCGGGGAGGTGAGCCGCGTGATCTACGCGCTAGTGCCCCAACAGCCAGGGCAAAATTTACAGCTTGACGAAACTTATGCCGTAACCAGAGAGGCTGGGAAATACGTGATCGCCGATGGCGGATTCACTATCATTTCTGCCGATTTGCAGCCTCAAAACTTTGCTCAAGAGACGGCAGAAGTCTACGCTGTTGAAGATACGCTCCCTACTGGAAATGCGCAGATTGCCAACTTTAACGGCATTCGAGGAGACTATATCGAAGTGGCGGGGGGCAGTCCCATTCCCACGGTAGATTTGACGGTGCCATCTGAGGCAGATGCGCGAGTGGGCAATGTTATTTTCCCACCTGTGATTGCTGGCGAGACCGGTCAGCCTGGCTATTTACGCACCACTCGGGCAGCGGGCTTCTATCTGACGGGAAGCTTTACGGGTGGCTTTGGCAACCAGCGAGATACGGTATTAGATAACCAAATTACCACTGTCAGCGTGGCCAATGATCTCGTTAGACGCCAGAGTGTCAACACGTTCTCCACTCCGCGCGATCTGGTCACGACGATCTCAACGTCGAACGGCACCATCACTCGAACGACCGGTACCGCCGACTTTGAGATCAATGGCGCGGGCGAGCTGTTCAATCCGACCTTTTCCCCGCTTGTAAATGCACCTGCACCAGAGCTTATTCCTATCAATGATGTGGAAACGCGCACAAGCGAGGAACAGCTCCGCACTGGCGAGAGAGTCCTCATCAGCTCGGAGCCTCAAGAAGAGTTCACGCTACAGTCTGATGTAAGGGAGATCTCGAGAGACGAAGAACTCGTTACCCGCGAAGATAGCTATCCTAATTTCTCTGCGGTGCGCGGCGAGTTCGCGCTAGGCGGCGTGCTCAACTTTAGCAATACGCCTTGGACGGCGGCGGCTAATACGGTACGAGCAGAGCTGTTCCTTAGAGACAATGTATTTGGCCGCAGCTCGAACGGATCTGAAGCAGGGGTGCGCGCTGAGCTAGTGTTCCATCCGTTTGGCGAAGTCAGGCGCGATGCGTATCAATACGATGAGGCGGGCAATGTGATACCGGTGTATCAGACTGAGCCAGTGATGGATGCCAATGGCGATCCCGTAATGGAAGTGCTTACTGGCGACGACGGTGAGGCCATAGGGGTGGTGGTTAATCAGTTTGTGCTGGATGAAGCGGGCGATCGCATCGCTCAGCGAGTTGGCACCGGCAAAGCCAAAGGACCGGGTGCCTATGTGCGGTTAGAAAATGTGTTTGACGACAGCACTGAGATTATAGGGGGTCTTCAGCTATCGTTCTAACCTCTTGGCCAAAGCGTTAACCAGCGACTCGTGTGGAACTGCCTTGAGTCGCTGGTTTTTGTGGCCTGTCAGTGGCCTGTCAGTTTACGACGGGTCAACCTTTGCTACGAGTGCACGTTTCTGACGATGAAGTAGCTGATGGAGAGAGCAAGGATAGCGATCGCCAGTCCAATCAGACTGATGCCTGTGATCTCCTTGAGATCTAAGATGATAATTTTACGCGCTACCGCCGTCAGCGAGGTGACAATCACTAGCTCCACCTGCACGACATGCTTTTTCAAGTAAGCCGTAATATTCTCTAAAATTTCTAGGGCAATCAGCACACTTAAGAACAGCCCAAAGATATCCAGCAGGGTCTCGCCTAAAAAGGTAAACGGGTCGGGATTGCTTAGCGTGGCGGCTAAATACAGCGCCAGGTCAACCATTACGACAATGATGACCATCACCATCGCAATTGAGAGCAGCTTAGAGAGAAATCCCTCAAACCGGCCCAGATTTTTCAAAAAGCCTTGGTCGCTCAGGTTGTTGCGCAAAAACCTGATCACTCGATTGCTCACGCTGATTTACCCCCTGCCTGATCACCCCCCATACTACAGGGATACGTTAGGCAACTGATCGCTTGTCACAACAGGATGCCTTAGCTGCGCTCTCCGATGCTCACCGTTTGCCGGTTAGCAGCAGTAGGAGATTGCTGCACCATTGCCACAATCTGCTGGGCATTCGTCAGCGCGGTTGTCGGTGGCTGAGCGGCAATCGGGATGAGCTGTACGGCGCAAGCTTTAAGCTCCGGCTGTAGGGAGGTGGGGCAGACCTCAGGATGCGTCAAGGCATTGACTTCGGCATTTTCAGCCCATAAAAATCCCCAGTGCATCGGCATGAACACAGTGCCTCTACCGATATTTTGGGTAACGAGTATGGGCAGCTTGGCCAAACCTCGACGCGATCGCACCTCTACCCAATCGCCCGACTGCACCTGTAGTTTTTGCGCATCGCGAGGATTGATCTCCAGCACTGGCTGCGCATACTTTGTTTGAATTTTTTCAATTCTGCCCGTGCGCGTCTGCGTATGCCAGTGTCCTAGCAGCCGTCCTGTAGTCAGCACCATCGGAAAGGCTGCATCTGGCGGTTCAGCGAGTCCTTTGGCATGAAAAGCTGCAAACTGAGCACGACCATTATCTGTCAAAAAATTAAAGTCGGTATAGAGCCGCTTATCGAACTTGTCTGCCGCCGTCTCTGCCGTTTCACACACCGGTATCGGCCACTGAATTGGCCCTATCTGAGCGAGCCGCTCATGACTCAGAC
>JBAUIB010000222.1:0-1507 GCA_049680585.1 Phormidesmis sp. | reverse complement strand
CTGTCCTTCATTTTCATAAGCCTATGAACCCCCTCGTTTTAATCATTCCACTGCTGATTGTCGCCTTCATTATTGGCAGGCTCACAGCATCACCAAGGCATCGCCGCCGCCGTCCAACAGACCTTTACAAAAGGCGCTACAGATGACTATTTCAGACTATCAGGCCGCTCAAACTCGAAAGAGAGTAGATCACCTCTCGCAGTCCGCCCGCTCAGACCTTGAGCAACGATACCCAGACACAAACGCAAGCCGCGCCATCGATAAAGCGCTCGAACGGCTTAGAACACTAGAGCAAGTTCTCAAACTAGGAGACGCCAATAATGTACGGACGCAATAGATACAGCCGTTATGGAGGCAACTGGTATCAAGCCGCATTCTGGCTAATCATCGGCATCTTCATAGGCCAATTCATTCGCTTCGATGTAGTCCTACAGCCCCGCGAAAGTGCCTTACCCGCTCAGTCTCAAGTCAAAAACGTATAGGAGAAAAGCAACATGATTGATCAAGATTTACTAGATCAGATTTCAAACGCCACAGAGCAAGATAGAGATGCGTTAGCGCAGCAAATTATCGACGACCACAACCAATCGAAAGCCGATACAGAAGACTCGCGGCAAGAGTCGAGCGAGTTTGTCAGCTCCATTTTTAAGGCTGCTGACTACGCACCCGCCGATCCGTTCACACCGCCCGAAAATATCCCTGGCTACGATCAGGGCACCTATCAGCAGCTTAACCAGCTAGCCGTTGAGCAGCAGCGGGCGCTAGAAGTTGGCGAGAAGGTTGCACAGAACCACGTCCGTGTTGAGCGCATCGAGGGGCTTTACACCGATGCCGCGTTAATCCAAGCACAGACGCGAGTTAAGCAGGAATACATCGGCAACGAAGGACTCAAGCTCAATCAGGCGATTCAGGCCGGTAGGCTCATCGTCAGCAAAACTGAAGGGCTCCAGATTGAGACAGCAATGCAGAATACTCGCAACCTCACCGCGAGCCGTCTAGTCGAAATCGAAAGCCTGAAAGGACAAGCGCTCATTGAAGGGGCAAGCTTGCAAGTCGAAGGCATCCGTGCCGATAACAACGCCCTGCTGATGGCTTCCCAGAAAGACTTTGAGTCAATGCGCGGTGCTGGCGTGAACGGCTCTTACAACGACTATTAGGTAGGCAGGGGCTCAGCTTGAACCTTGAGCCCCTTACCGTGTCCCATCCGAATCACAACAAACATCAGAGACATACCAATCATGCAACGAACTACCGCAAAGCCTCAACCGAAATCTAAGACGACTGCCAGCAACGCCACCGATGCAGCCGTCCGCTATGCCGAAAAGAACCCGACCGTCATCTACTGGCTAGCGTGTAATGTTGCCGCTGGCTTGGTGGCGCTGCTGCCTCACCCTGCTGCACCTATCGCGGGCGCTGCTGCTGCTGGTGGGGCTAACGCTGGCTTTTATGTCACCGCTGGCGCTAGGAAGCGTATAGAGGCAGCAGAGCGGGCTGATAAGTTAGATCG
>JBAUIB010000221.1:0-3088 GCA_049680585.1 Phormidesmis sp. | reverse complement strand
GATACAGGCGCTTGGCGTTGTCAAAATGGATGGCCATTTCGGGGCTGAAGGCTTCGTCGCCGTGGGCAACCACATCGAACAGATCGCCGACTGGGACAAAATCGCCCACTGCCAAGGTGTCGCGGTGGTCTACGAGGAGCTGCATCATCACTTTGAGCGCCGTGCGTTCGCGCTGGAGCACGCTGGAAACCGCAATTAGGGTTTGGACGAGAGCAGGGCTAAAGGGATACACCTTGCGAAACATTTCTAGATCGCCTTCGCGAGTCAGCAGGGTGTTCATCACCGCGTCGCGAACATTGGTTGATTTTTCAAAGGCTGCGTTGAGTTCTTCGCGGGCGGCTTTGGTTTTACACTTAAGGACTCTCTTTTCTGCAATGGCCGGAAGGTTCCGATCTTCTAAGGTGATTCGATGGAAGCGGCCTTCCCAATGCTTGAGCGCGTCGCTAAAGTTCAGGCGTTCGGCACCGGGGATGGCATCGCCAATCAGTTCGCTCAGATCGCGCTGACGGGCAACGAAGCTAACAATAGGAATTGGGCGATCCGCGAGCTGGGCCTCGACCAGTTTTGAGAGCTTTTGGCCTTCTTGGTGAATGAATTTGAGATCGGTGGCTCGGCTGGCGAGCCAGAGAATGAGTTCGTCTAAAAATAGAATGAGGGCATCGTAGCCGAGGGCTTTGGCATGTTTGCTAATGACCGATAGGCCGCTGTCTAGAGAGAGAAAGGCTTCGCCTTGTGAGCCGGATTGAATGTCGTAGGAGCCAAAGTATTGTTTTACTAAGTCGCTAATCAGCTGAGATCTTTCTTCTGCGCCTGGGCCAGCGTTGATAGCGGCTTCAAACCTTGAGGCATCCCAGCCGCCTGCGAGTTCGCCCCAGCCGCTGCTGCTAGCGGTGCCTTGACTGAGTTTGGCAAAGAAGGCATCGTCACCCATTGTGACGCGCAGATCTTGCGCGTCTTTGAAGAGACCTTCGGCACGGTATACGCCAGGGATGGGCGCGTCGGGATGGGTGCGGCGAACGTAGTCTACGTAGCCGCCAAGGATGCCGGATTCCATGTCGTTTGCGCCGATCATGTGGTAGGGCACTAGGAGGAATTTTTTGCCAGTAATCCAGTCGTTATGTTTGGTGATGACGGGGGCGAGTTCGGTGATGCTTTTGGCTTTGGGAACGCCTTCTAGAATTAGGTTGAGGACGGCCATGAAGTGGCTTTTGCCGCTGCCGAAGCTGCCGTGCAGGTAGCTGGCTTTGCTGCTGTTGCTGGTGAGGGCACTTTGGATGAAGGTAAGGGCGTTGTCGAAGCAGTCTTTGAGTTCGGGTGTGACGACATAGTCGCGCAGGGTTGCATCGGCGCGGTTGACGCCTTCGGTGAGTTTTAGGACGAAGTCGCCTTTTTGGATGCGCTCGGGAATGTCGATAAGATCTTTAATGAGAGTCATAGGAGAAAAGTTATGTTTGGCTTGCCAAGACTTTGGAATATTAGTTTTTAGATAGTTTGTTACCAACTGGCTTCAGTAACTGCGGTAATTTTCAGGAGAATCGCGCTAATTTTTTGACTTTTTTGGCTTAGCAGTGGGGGCTGCTAGTGGCAGAGGAGCATCTATCCTACAGTTACCGCACTCAGGTTATCCATCCAGTGTTGACGGCCATAGACGCCATCTAACAGGGCATCTAGTTCAAACATCTGCTCAATTTGAGGCCAGTAGATATAAGCGCCGCCGCCATAGGGCACAACATCTAGTAGCTGTTCTCGGCTGGGCGGTGGCAAGGGCACGAGTTCGCCGTCAACGTTGATGAGCATTTCTAGGTTATCGACTCGCCAAGCATGACGAGAGCCGTCTGAAAGGAGGACTTCGACTTCTCGGCTGATAGGTAGGTATTGAACGGCTTCAATCATCGACAAATTCTCCTTCTTCAACGTACTGCTTCCAAATGCTTTTGCATTCTTCCCTTCGCTCTGTCACTTTTTGAATCGCTTCTTTTACAAATTTAGGATTATTCTTTACTCTTTTTCTTTTAGACGGTGGCTTAACAACAACTTCTGGAGCTGATATATCTAGTTCTACTGAGTAGTCGGGAGAGACTACATGCACATGGGGCGGGGCGTGTTCGTCGCGGGTTAGCACTTGTACGGTGACATTTCCATAGCTAAAGACTTTGACCATCGCTTAGTGTGTACAGGGGTGAGCGGACAAGAATTGGGCTAGTTGCGCCCTGTTTTCTATTGTGTCGTAAAAGTTTGGTGTCACTGCTTTCGTTTGCTTTTTTTCGTTTTTTTGGGCTTGGCAGGAGGCTGCCAGTTGCGGATGTCGTCTAGGGTTTTGCCGAGCTGTTGGGCTTCGTCGGTTACGAAGCTGAGGTAGTAGTCGCCCATGCGCAGGCCGTTGAAGTCGGGGTTGGGGTCGTTGTGCCATTGCTGTACCCAGGGGATGAGTTCTAGCAGGCAGCCGAGCAGCGGGATGAGGCGGGGGTCGTTTGTGCCGCCGAAGTCTTCTTGAACGCGGACGTAGTAGTTGGCTATGGCACCCGACATTTGCAGGGGGTCGTAACCTGCCCAGGCAACAGTCGGGAATCCGTCGGGGCCTTCGCAGTGGGGGAAGCTGACCCAGCGTTCTTTGGGTACGTCGAGTTTGCCGCGTAGTTTCCAGTAGTGGGGTTTGGCGAAGTCTTTGGTGGCGTATTTGGGAGGGACGGGGATGGTTTCGATGGGTTCTCCGGCATCTTCTTGGCGCTGCAAGGCCCAGGTGTGTTCCCAGTCGGCGCGTTTGCGGAGTCCTGATTGTTTGTAGCGGAGGCTGGGTAGGAGGGGGACGGTTTCTTGATTGATGAGGTCGTCTACGAGGGTTTGGACGTTGAAGGTGGGATCGTTGCGGTAGAGTTCGCCTACCTTGAGGAAGGGTTCGGATTGGCGGACTAGGTCGGTGAGTTGTCCGGTGGAGATGAGGGTGGGGGTGGTGAGGAGTGGGTGGGCGGTAGGGGTACCGAATTCGTTCATGCGGCCATCGAGGTCGAAGTGGCTTTCTAGGTGGGTGAGGAGCCAGGTTTGGAGGGCGCGGTTAAGTTGGGAGTCCCAGGGTTCTACTTGCCAACGA
>JBAUIB010000220.1:0-8056 GCA_049680585.1 Phormidesmis sp. | reverse complement strand
AGTTTCATTGCTCGCCTCTAATGAAGCCAAGTAAGACGACAAAGGTGCTTTCGCATCGACGACAATCTGCCGCTGGCCGGGTAGCTGCACCAGCATATCCGGGCGCAGACCGACGTCGGTATTCGTCACCTGCTGAGTAAAGTCACAGTGCTCGGACATACCGGCAATTTCGACGACGCGCTTGAGCTGAATTTCGCCCCAGCGACCGCGTACAGTGGGCGATCGCAACGCCTTTGCCAAATTTGCCGTCTCTGCCTGCAGCTGCACTTGGCTACTCGCCAGCGCTGAAATCTGCTCTGTTAGCTGCGCATAGGCCGATACTCGCTGCCCTTCTACGGCCAGCAAAAACGTCTCCACATTACTCAGCGAAGTCTGTAACGGCTTCACGACCTCTTCTACGGCCTGTTGCTTGAGTGCTAAGTCTCCTTTCGCAGCGGTTTGAAACTCACTTAAGCGGGTTTCTGCCAGCTCTAGAAAAGATTGATTATTAGCTTGCAATGCCTGAGATGAGAGCGCCTTGAAGGCATCTGTAAACTGTTGCTGTACGGCGCTGAGAAGATCTATCTTCTCGCTGGTCTGCTGCTGGGCGTCTTGTAGTTTGGCTTCGGCGGTGGCCCGCTGGGTGGCGGCTTGGGTGAGGCGATCTTGATAGGTACTGAGGGTGCGATCGCGTTCTTTCAGTTCTCGCCGCAGATCCTCAAGGCGCTCGTCTTTGCCCCGCAGCTGCTCCACCATGCTGGCCCGATCAGCGATCAGGTCATTCTTGGTTTTCTCACGGACCGCTTGCAGTTTGGTAGTCAGCGCCCACCACATAGCGGTAGCGCCCAGCATGGTCCCTACCGCTCCACCGAGCAATCCACCTAGCAAAAGATTTCCCAATCGCTGCTCGCCCACCCGTACAATTTTACTAACGCAGACTATCACACATTTCTGGCTACTTCTCCGGCCACTTCTCTAGCTACTTCCTTATGCTGCCTCACTACAAAGCCAAGCAGGTCTCCGTCAATCGTAAGCGCCACTACGAAATAGACGGTCATTGCTATCCCGGCATCACCACCATTTTGTCGGCGACAAAACCGTATGAAGACAAAAAACGGCTGTGGGACTGGCAGGCACGAATTGGCAAAGAAGAGGCCCGGCGCATTACCACCACATCCGCCCGCTCGGGTAGTCGCATTCACAAAGTGATCAAAGCCCATCTCAGACAGGAGGCTTACGAGCTGCCTGACGGCGTCGCTGGCTTTTGGGACTCGATTGAACCGGTGCTCGCTAGCATTGACGAGGTTTTGCTAGTTGAAGGCGCGGTCTGGCATCCGCTAAAGTTTGGGGGCTATCCGGATGCGGTGATGCGCTACGAAGGGGAGCTGTGCGTTTGCGACTGGAAAACCGCTCGTCGCCCTAAGCAAATTGAATGGATTGAGGATTACTGTATGCAGGTGGCGGCCTACTGCTATGCGGTGAATTGGGTGTACCGGGATACGGGTATCAAGATTGAGCGAGGCGTGATTGCAATCGCACTAGAAGACCATCCCGCCCAAGTCTTTGTACTGGATGCCGATGAGTTGTTTCATCACTGGCGCAGCTTTCAGCAGCGGCTGCATCAGTACTACCGCCAGAAACTTTGATATACTCGCCGGTATAGTGCCATTTCGTAAAGAGAGTAGAAAATTATGCTAGGGCTCATAATCTCTTGGATAGTAATGACGATTGCCTTTATCATCCTGACGCTTCTGCCGACGGGCATTGAGGCGGATGATTTTGGTAAAGCTGGCTTGGCTGCGCTAGTTTTTGGCCTGCTGAATGGTCTAACTGGCTGGTTTATCAACAGTACGATTGTGAATGTTTTGAGCCTGGGGCTGGTTTTCCTCATCGGCAATACCATTTTGTTTGGCCTGTCAGCCCTGCTCGTCAAAGGCTTTAGGCTCCGCTGGGGCATCATGAGCGCGGTAATTGGCGGCTTGGGAACGGCCGTTATCTACAGCATTTTGCTCAAAATTCTAGCCGCTACTGGCATTTTAGCTACGGTATCGTAGCGCTACCAACAGTTGCTACGGTATCGTAGCGCTACTGACGGTTTGCTTCACTTCGAGATTTCGCTGCGCTAGCGTCTCTTCAAATAGCGCTGTCGGCAGCGCCTGCTCGACGGGCCATACGCCGGGTTTGGTAAGTCGGCCTGTCAGGATTAGCTGCGCGATCGCCCCGGTCCCACAGCCCGCACAAAACGCCGTATCCTCATGCTCAAACGTCGCTAAATACGTCGAGGATACGCCCGCTTTTTCACCCTCAATCTGCACCCGCATCGCGATCCCTACGCCCGTGCGCGGATCGGTAACCTGCGTCATCCGGTAGCTGATGCGTGAAAGCGCCTCTATTAGCTGTGGATTTCTTAGCCATGCCTTCGGCAGTCGGGCCATCAGCCAGGTCAGTCGGTTGTAGTAGTCCGGCACTGAGCCAAATTTAGTCACAATCGTTTTGACGGTTGGGAAGGTATCGGCCACCGTCAGCGCCTCGACCGTGTTAAACCAATACACCCCCCCTTTGCCATAGCGCGGAAATTCAATCACCTCTCGCCCGCTATAGGGCTCAACCGCCTGCCACCGCCCGTTCAGCTTCGACATAAACGGCGTCTGCAACTCTATAAACGTGGTGCGCATGACCGTCACCCCAGCGCCCCCCGAGCCTGCCACCAAATAGCTCAAATGGACTGTCTCAGCCATATCAAGCTGCTCAATCCCTTGGCGCACCATACTGCCAGAAATGCCTGGAAAAATGCCCGTGCTAATCACCGCGCTGACGCCCGCCGCCTGCGCTTGGGGCCGATAGCTGAGCGCTTTGTTAACGTAGTCAGGACTATCGGCAACATCTAGGTAGGGCTTGCCTTGATCGATGCAGCTCAGCAGGACATGGTGATTGCGGCTACGAAAAGGGCCCGCACAGTGAATGATCAGATCATGCTGAGCGATCGCCCCTTCCACTGCCTGCTCATCCGCCAAGTCCAACGCCTGATAGCGCTGACGAGCTGACAACTCAAAAGGAGCGGCGGCTCTACGTCCGGTGACACTCACCTCAGCAATCGTATGGGCCAGCACATCAGCCGCGACGCTGCGCCCAATCCGCCCACTGCCGCCTAGTATCAGCACCGCTTGAGTCATGGTGTTAGTGAGATCTGAAAAGCGCTCATCTCCCAGAACTACAGACTAGAAGTATGTCCCAGAACTACAGTCCTAAGTCTGCCAAAATATCAGTCGCGTGAGTATCCGTCTTCACAGTACCGTCGTAAACCTTTTTGATAACGCCCTTATTGTCAATCACAAACGTCACTCGCTTAGAATAGCCACCGCCGTCTACCTCATAAGCACTCGAAATCGTGCCATCAGTATCCACGATCAAAGGAAACGGCAGACTAAACTTTTCTTTGAAGGCTTGGTGAGACGCTTCATCGTCGCGACTGACGCCTAAAACAACAATGTCCTTACCTTCGTAAGCCTCGTAAGAATCGCGAAAGCTGCAGGCTTCTTTCGTACAGCCAGGGGTATCATCCTTAGGATAAAAATAGAGAACAACCGTCTTCCCCTCAAAATCTAATAAAGAAATCGCGTTGCCCTCATCGTCTTTAGACGTAAAGTTGGGAGCGGTAATACCTTCTGAAAGAGCCATAAGTCGTTCTCCTATCGGTTTAGTATGTAAGCGAACGGTTATCGGTAGGGTCGAGCCATGCCGAATGCGCCATCCGTTATCCGTTATGCCTCAGTGATTCTATCAAGCCCAAGCCACTAGTTGCACGTTAGTGGCACATTCCACTCCGTTTGCGATTAATTTCGCCGTTATTTTAGCTGGCATCACCCGCAAGCTAGCCCCCCACAGTCGTCATGCAGTTTGAAACCCAGCGGTTACGCCTCCGACAATGGCACCCCACCCCAGATGCTCGCCACGCGCTAGATATTTACGGCGACCCTCAAGTCATACGCTGGATGGACGACGACAGCGGCCAAGATACCTCTATGCGACAAGCACAAGGCAGACTACAGCGCTACCGCGATCAGACCATATCAGTTCCAGGTGCTAGCCATCGGTTTACCAGCAGCTGGGCAGTGGAGCAAAAAGACATTGGCCGAGCGATTGGTCAAGTGGGACTGGTTAACTTACCCGATCTCGAAGCGGCGCAGCTTCATTCCATTGAGGCGATTGAGTCCGGTGGCGGTCTGCCGACAGACTATGTGGAGATGAACTGGCATTTTCGGCCCGCTAGCTGGGGCTTTGGCTACGCCAGCGAAGCCGCCTTACGCATTGCTCAGCACGCCTTTGAAGATCTGAATTTATCCCTGCTGCTGGCGATCAGTCATCCTCAAAATAAACGTGCGATCGCCCTCATGACACGTATCGGCATGCACTACGACGGTCTAACCACGCGCCGCTACCAAGGCAAAGAGCAGCTCTTGTACAAGCTCAGCCCTCAAGACTTAGCCACCGCTCAGGCCAAATAAACATCAGCTTTACGGCACAAGTGAAAAGATTGCCTAAGGATCAAGGATTGAATAACTTGCTCAATTGCCATTCTCGAAAGCCCTCACCCCAACCCTTTCCCGAGTATATGTTTAGCGCGATCAGCCATCGAATATCTTGCATTGCTCAGCCATCGAATATCTTGCATTGCTCAGCCATCGAATATCCTGCATTGCTCAGCCAGCAGCATACCGGCAGCCATCAGCCTTCTCTCGTCACCAGTCCTAGCACATTTATATCAGCCAACCGTAGCTGTTCCATCGCCCGATCTAGCAAAGGCTGCTTGAGTTTGCCAGGCTGCGTCACCAGCAACATCCCATCTGCATAGTCAGCAATGAGATAGGCATCCGACTGACCTAGCAGAGGCGGCGTATCATAAATTACCAGGTCAAAAGCGGCCCTTACTTTCTCAGTAAATAGCTTCATGCTACGCGAGGAAAATAGCCGACCCGGCTCAAACGACGCCGAGCCTGCCGTAATCACATACATATTAGGCTCCGGCGAAAACTTTTGAATCAGCGCCGGATTAGACTCACCCGAAAACAGATTAGTCAATCCCTTTTCATTAGAAAGCTCTAGATAGTGATGCATCTGAGGATTGCGCAGATCCGCATCTACCAACAAAACCCGCTGACCCATCGCTGCAGCAGCTTCTGCAAGATGCAGCGCCACCGTCGACTTGCCTTCCCCTGGCATAACAGAACTCACGACAACAGAACGCAGCAGCTTATCAGAGCCCAACAGACGGATATTTGTATAGAGAGATCGAAATGCTTCAGAGAATGAGTCGTTGGCATAAGGATTGTTTGGACGCTTCCCATCAAAAGCGAACTTCTTATGAGAGCCACTGCTTGTACCTCGAATGGATGCGCCTACATACTGAACAGACTCTGCCATGGTCACGTCTTCTGCCACTACTCCATTGAAGCTCTGATATGGAATTCTCCCTAACACTGGTAAGCGAGTGGTACGCCGAATCTCATCGTCGCTGTGGATGACTCCACCAGACTTATCTAATAAGAGGGCTGCACCTGTTCCTAGCAACAGTCCAAGTATGCCGCCTAGCAAAAGATTTTGAGGGAGGCTAACTGGCTGCGGTTGAGGGTTTGTCGGAGGCGTCACGATTTCCCAGGGGATTTCGCGTTGGGCCGCGTCAATTTCCAACGCTTCTTTTTTGGACAGAAATTGAGTTAGGTTTTCGGTGGCGATCTCTAGCTCTCTTTGAATATCTGTGTAGTTTCTTGAGATACCTGAAAGATCGTCAACATCGGCGTTGAGCCCTTGAATTGTTTGTCTAAGTGCCTGGTCGCGAGATTCGAGCTCCCGAATTTTGTTGATGATTTCTTGTTCAGACTGCTTTCCTTGCTGTGCTAGCAGGGTTAGCAAGTTTTGACGTTGTTCTATAAGCACCTGCATATCAGGGCTAGAGTCGAGGTAGAGGGTTGACGCTTCTGCAATTTGAGAATCTAGCTCTAAAAGGGAATTGAGCAGGGTTTGATAGCGGGGGTTGTCGGCTAGTGCCGAGGAGGCAGTCGTTTCTTGAGGCTGCTGTAGCTGCTGCCGCAAATTTTGATAGATATCGCGATTTTGCTCTAATTCCACCTCGATTTGTAGCTGTTCTTGAGAGAACGCGCTCATCTGTCTAGACAGTTGGTTACCACGCGAATCTGGATCGATTAAATCATTGTCCAATCGAAGGTTTTGTAATCGCTCTTGAAGCAAGTTGACTTTTTTTTGTAAGTCAGGGAGCTTTTGGTCAACAAATTCAATACCGCGGCTAATGTCTGCCTGTCTAGAGGCAAGGGAATAGTCTAGATATGCGGCGGAAAGGGCATTGAGAATGAATGTTACTTTTTCAGGATCTGGGTCTTGAAAAATAACCTGAAAAATATCCGAGTTTTTGTCGAGTGCACTAACCTCCAAGCTTTGTTGAAGGCTGCTGTAGCATTGACTGTCAGTAGCAGTAGCAGTAGTTTGAGAAGCCTCTGTAGCAGCCGGATTACAAAACTGGGGATAATTAGCCTGAACGTCTTCAACAACTGGCTCTAAGACGCCAGGGCTAGTCAAGATCTTAAGGAGATCTTGATCAAGCGCACCGTCAGAATCATTGCCTGAGTTAGCTAGGGTTTCTGGAATATTAGAGATAACCTCGGTTTCCGTACTCAGAGGCTGAACGAGAATTTCTAGCGTGCCGACGTAGGTTGGCGTATCTGTCAGTACTTTAGCGGCTGCTCCAGCCGTTGTGACCAGAGTGATGCCTAAAATGAGCGGCCACTTGCGCTGAAGAGTGAGTAAGAGCTGACCTGCATTTAACCCGCCTTCTGCTTCTTCCATCAAAACAGAGGGCTCAATTTGCGATGGCGGCAGCTGCAAAACTGTTTCAGATTTCATGTCAACTCGAAGGTAGGTTAAAGATAAATAGCAGGCAATTTTAGTTAAAAATGTCGAAGAACCGGAAGATGGAGAATAATCCACCCAGCGGGCTAGTGATAGTACCTAGTGCGTCGGTAACACTGGCAAGACCATTACGATTGACGATAATGACGTCGTTATTTCGAAGTAGTGGGTTGTTTTCTTCGTTGATGCCCTGAGCAAAATCTACGGGAATAGTTTCGCGCTCTACTGTCCCATCGTCTTTGAGTCGCACCAGTTCGGCGGAGCCTCGGCTAGCTCGGGTATTGTTGAAGCCACCAGCAGCCAAAATCCCTTGGCTAAGAGGCGTATTGGGGGGTAGCTCGACAACACCGGCATCCTTGACTTCGCCTACGACGTTAACGCGGATGGTGTCGGGGGAAAAGCTGGTTGAAGCAACTTGGCTAATTTCTGCTGGGGTGAGCGCAGTTGCGACCGGGACAAAGACCGTATCGCCTTCTTGCAAGATGGCATCTTGCTGCAAATCACCCGCATTGAGCAACTGCCAGAGGTCGGCTTCAAAGACTTGAGGAGTGCCAGCGCGGGTCGGACGAACGACCTGCACTTTTCGAATATCGGCCTGGGGTTTGATGCCTCCTGCGACTTGGATTGCCCTAGTAATAGTGGACGGGCTATTAGAAGAACCAGCAGCGCCAGGGGTGACAGCGTCACCAGTACGCGCTGCGCCCCCCTGTAATGTGTAAGGGCCGGGGCGATAGACTTCCCCAATGATGGCAATATTAATCGGCTGATTGAGGTCGTTGGCAAAACTAGCGTCTGCTAGCAGCGCAGAATTTTCTAGCGGCACTTGCGAGGTAGGAATAAAGATTGCGTCGCCATCTCGAAGGGTAACATCCTGACTCAAATCACCGTCTTTGATGAGTGCTAGCAGATTAACGGTGACTATCTGCTGGTTTCCATTTGTCTGGGGTCTACGAACCTGAACTTGAGAGAGATCAGCGGACTGAGTGATACCACCTGCTGTCTCGATAAGCTGGCTCAAGCGAGCAGATTGAGTCGCGTCTTGTTCAACGTTATAGGAGCCAGGGCGGCCGACTTCACCTGCGATTCCCACTTGGAGGGGCCTACGGTTCACCAGACTCATCGTAATTAAAGGGCGTCTGAGATATTGTCCGTATCG